>NZ_JAMYSB010000005.1:0-398886 GCF_040321695.1 Mesorhizobium sp. M0292 | reverse complement strand
CTGCCGCCGAGAAGGCCGCGCAGGAAGCCAAGGACGCCGAGGAAGCTGCTGCCGCCGAGAAGGCCGCGCAGGAAGCCAAGGACGCCGAGGAAGCTGCTGCCGCCGAGAAGGCCGCGCAGGAAGCCAAGGACGCGGAGGAAGCTGCTGCCGCCGAGAAGGCCGCGCAGGAAGCCGCTGCCGCTAAGGCCAAGGGTAAGGGCAAAGCCAAGCCGGCCGACGACGAGTCGCTGGTGTAATCATGGCTGGTTGGCGCGAACAGAAGCGGAAGTCGCTCGGGGACATCCACGAGACCTTCGAAATTCCTGCGGTGTATCTTACACACGCTGCGGGGACGCCTGTTCGCGTCAACGTCCGCCTGCACAAGGCGCAGATCAACCAGCAGAATAAGGATGGCGATTTCGGCCAGGCCGCGACGCTGCTCGATCTCACCAATCGCATCATCTTTCCGCAGACCGTGGTCCCGAAGGTGTTCCACAACGCCTATGTCATCTTTGGAAACTCCGAAGCGTACCGCACCGGCCCGAGCAAGCCCGAACGTGAGGGCTATCTGTGGGCAGAGGTATCCGAGGTTTCCCAAGCTGATCTCACCACCTTTCTCGGCACCATCGATACCAGCGGCCCGATTTGGGAAGGCATCGTCTCTTGAGCGCCGCCCTTCTCGTCGTCGAGTTCGACAAGATGCCGTTCGTTGGCGAAGTGACCGCCAACGTGGAAACGGCTCTGATCCGCGCGCTCAATCGAACTGCCGATCGCAGCCGCACTCGTGCCGCGCGTGCCGCGCGCGAACAGGTCTCCTTTCCCGCCTCCTACGTCTCGCCGTCGAGCAAGAACCTATGGGTCAAGACTCGTGCGCGTCGTGGTTCGCTGACGACCATCATTGAAGGGCGTGGGCAGCCGACATCGCTCGCGCGATTCAGCCGGCAGGGCGTGCTGACGGGTGGCGCGCGCCACCGTGGCGGCAAGGTCAATGTCACTGTGAAGCCAGGCCACACGAAATCGATCTCCCGTGCATTCATCATCCGCCTCAAGAACAACAATCTCGGGCTGGCCGTGCGCACCAATGGCGAAAGCCCTGCCGGCGCATTCAAGCCGAAGGCGATCGGAAAGAACCTGTGGCTGCTCTACGGCCCATCCGTTGACCAGGCGCTCAGCGCAGCGTCCAGGGAGGGCGGCATCTTTCAGGACATGACGCCGGAAACGCTCGACGACCTGGAAACTGAATTCAACCGCCAATTGGAGTTGCTTGAGAATGGCTGACAATGCCGATCCATTCCGCCTTCGCGTAGCCAAGGCTCTCTGCGACACGCTCAAGTCGATCACAGCAGCCAATGGCTACCAGCACGACTTCTCGGACTACACCGACGAGATCAGCGTGCAGCGCGCACGCGTGTTCCGTGGTCGCACGATCTTCGGTGAGAATGACCCGTTGCCCATGCTTTCGGTGCTTGAAGACCCGCGCTCGCGGGAGCCGATCGACGCTGCGGCCATGTCTGGCAATGCAATGAATGAATACCGCCTGCTGATCCAGGGCTTCGTTCAGAATGACCAGGACAATCCGCTCGATCCGGCCTATCGAGCATCAGCCGATGTGATCACCGCGCTCGTCAAGGCGAAGCAGGTGAAAGACTTCAAAATTCTCGGTCTCGGCAATGTCGCGCCATGCGTCATTGGCCTGGCGATCGGGGAGCCCGTTCATCGTCCGCCTGACGATGACGTTTCCGCCGTCGCATATTTTCTCGTCCCGGTGACACTCACCCTGGCAGAAAATCTTGAGACACCTTTCGCTTGAAGCAAAATCACGTTATACGTGATAATCACTAAAAGGAGAACTGCAATGGACTCTCAGTCTCGTAACCTCACCGTGCCGCGTGGCAAGGCCCTTTTCGCTCGATTCCTCCCCGGCACTCAGACGCCCGGTCCCTTCCGCGAACTCGGCAACTGCCCCGAATTCACCCTGAGCCGCAGCGCGGAAACGCTTCCGCATTATGGCTCGATGGGCGGGCTCAAGACTCTCGACGAGGAAATCGCGATCGATGCGACGCTCGCCGGCACCCTGTCGACCGATGACATGAAGGCGGAAAACGTTTCCTACTGGTTCATGGGTCCGGTCGGCACCGTCTCGGCAACGGCCCTGACCGCCCAGGTGGAAACCTACCTGCTGGCCAAGGCCGGGGACGTGATCCAGCTTGGCCGCACCACGGGCAACCCGACCGGCGCCCGCAAGCTGACCAACGTCGCAGCCACTGACGGCGCCGCTGTCACCCCGGCAACCTTCGTGCTCGGCACCGACTACGAAGTCGACACCGATCTTGGGCTTCTCACGGTTCTCGTGGACAAGGCCAAAATCGAGATCACCTTCGACACGGTGGTTTCCACCCGCACGCAGATCGCTGCCGGCATCACCCAGGTGGAAGGCGAGATGAAGTTCATTTCGTTCAACCCCTTCGGTGCACAGTCGGACATCACGATCCCGCGCTGCCGCTTCATCCCGAACGGCGATATGTCGTTGGTCAACGATCCGGCTTCGCCTGCCTGGCAGACCATCGGCTTGAACCTCTCGGCGCTGAAGAAGGGCAACCTCGCGCTGGCCTACCGCGACGGCCGGCCGGCGTAAGGCACGACAATGAGCCAGTTGGAGACACTGATCATTCCGTCCGAGACCGTGAGCTTCGGCAAGAACACGCTGACAGTTTACGGTCTCAGCCTGCCGCACATCACCTTCATCGTCCGCCACCATCACACGGTGTTGGCGGACCTCTACACGCAGGCCATCGAAGGCAAGCTCGCCGGCAGCGCCGAAGAAATCGCCGTGGCGCTGATGGACGACTTCGCACCAATCGCGTCGCTGGTCATTGCTTGCGGTTTGGGCGAGCCCGAGAACGCGGCCAAGTTGGGAAAGTTGAACCTGCCGCTGGCCGTTCAGATCGATGCGCTTGAGAAAATCATGCGCCTGACGCTGGAAGCCGAAGGTGGCGTGGGAAA
This sequence comes from Mesorhizobium sp. M0292, assembly GCF_040321695.1. Lineage (NCBI taxonomy): Bacteria > Pseudomonadati > Pseudomonadota > Alphaproteobacteria > Hyphomicrobiales > Phyllobacteriaceae > Mesorhizobium > Mesorhizobium sp. M0292. The sequence continues at coordinate 395,904 of NZ_JAMYSB010000005.1, read as the reverse complement.
ACTGATGGAGATCGTCACCAGGGCAGTGGCAGCAGCGGCGAAGCTGACATCCCTAAGACCATCGATCACTGGATAGAGGGTGTCCGACGCCAGGTCAGCTTGTTGCTCGACCACGGACATCCAAACGCACGATCTTATCCAGTGAGCATGGTCTTTGCAGAGGCGAGTTTCGTGGTCAAACGCATCAACGCTCAGATGGCCGCCGAAACCTCGCTCCTGCAGATGGCGCTCTCCACGGTCCCGAACCAGAGCGTGAAAGCCGCCCATACCAACAGAGCCGTCAAAGAATTGACGAAACATTTGAAGGGCATGACGGATGGCTAGTCGCGAGAGAGTCGTTGAATTTGCTGTAAAGGCACGCGACGAATATTCCAAAGTCCTGAAGAACATCGAGACGCAGCAGAACAAGCTTTCTGCTGCGTCTCAAGCTGCGAATCGTCGTGCCGTTGTCGGCGTGGCCGAGGGCGATCTGCAGTCGGCTGTCGAAAACTTCAAACGTCTCACGTCCGAAGTAGCCCGCTACCAGACGGCGCTGGACGGCGGCCGAAAGTCCGGCTCGCTGGCAGCCAACGAAATGAAAGAGCTTGCCGAAACGATTGCGTTGACACGCAACCGTTCGCGCGAAGCAATCGAGAGCGTCAACCAGCACCGCGCTGCTCTGAATAAAATGCAAGGCGGCGCGGTAACAGGCTATGCCGCTTTCGATCGGCTCGCCGACTCAATGCAAAAAGAGGCAGCGGCCTCTGACGTGGCGAAGACAGCAGCGCTTGCAGCCGCCGTGGCCGACGAGCGAGCCGCAAAAGCCGCTGCGCTTAAAGCCCAAATTCAAGAACGCCTCAACACCGTAACCGAGTCGGGTTTCGGTAACTGGCAGCGCTATATAGATACCGTCAACAGGGTACGCGCGGCTGACGAGAAGGCGAACGCGGTCGCCGTTCTGAAGGCACAAATTCAGGCACGCCTGAACAATCCAGTCGCTTCTGGCTACGCCGCCTTTATCCGCGCTGCGGAGGGTGCAAATGCGGAAGCGGCTGCGGTCAGCACGGTAACGACGCAGTTGAACAAACTGACGGCCGCCACGAATACGGCCGCAAAGGCGCAGGGCGTGCTTGCAAAGTCGAGCGCTGCGGCGCGCGGCTCCACCGCCCTTAGCGGCGTCAAGGGTGAAGCGCAGAACGTCACTGCGTTCGGTCTCAAGCCGTATCAGTTGACCAACCTGGGCTACCAGGTCAACGACGTTATTTCCGGCCTGGCCTCGGGCCAGAAGCCGTTGCAGATTCTCGCGCAGCAGGCCGGGCAGTTCATCCAAATCTGGCCGGGCGTCATGTCGGCCCTCGCTCGCTCGATCCCGATATTCGGCGGCGTGGCACTGGTGATCGCACCGTTCGTCGCGGCAGTCCTTCGCATGAAGTCGGCCGCCGACTCGCTGGAAATCTTCAATAAGGAACTGTCGCTATCGGCAGATGGCAGCCGCTATTCCGCGCAGGAACTGGTCAAGATCACGGACCAGATGGATGCGTTCGGAATTTCGACCAGCAAGGCTCGCACCCTGGTCAAGCAGTTCATCAGCGACGGCGTGGACCAGAAGAATTTCGCTCCGCTCGCGCAGATGGCACAGCGCCTGAGCGACATCACAGGCGACAGCGTTGTCGACGCCGGCAAGCAACTGTCCACCGCGTTCAGCGGCGGCGTAGACAGCGTGCGCGATCTCGACAAGGAACTGAACTTCCTCACGGCCGCGCAGTATGCCCAGATCGAGGCAATGGCGAAGGCGGGCAACACGGCCGGCGCGCTCGCTCTCTCGCAGGACATCCTTGCCGCCAAGCTGGCATCCAGCGCTGGCCAAACGTCCGCATGGGCAAATGCCGCTACGTCGGCAGGCAAGGCATGGAACGGGCTGCTCGACATCATCGAGAAGTCGGGTTTGCTCGGTATCATCAGCAAGGAACTAGATAAGACCGGCAAGGACTTCGAGAACGCTGCCAATGACTTGGTTCGCAACGTAAACCAGGTCAAGGGTGCAATCAGCCGTTTGAACGGCGGCGTCGATGTGAGCAACCTCGAAGCCGTTCGCGCGAAGCTTGCCGAGATCAACGGCCACCTTGCCGAGCAGAAGGCTCTACTAGAGGCCGGCCAGACTGTGTACGCCGATATGGGCGCACTTGAAGCTCAGCGCGCGATGCTCGCCGAAATCGTGCAGCAGCGTCAGGACGAGTTGCAGGCGATCAAGGACGGCGCGGCGGCACAGGCATCGTCAACCGCGCTGAGCGAGGCCGACAAGAAGGCGCGGCTCGACATTCAGGCTGTCATCGACAAGCAGGGCAAGCTGCTGACCGATGAGACGCGCCAGGCGCAGCTTACGAACCGCGAGCGCTATATCGAAGGGGAACTGCTCAAGGCGAAGAACTCGGCGCTGGAAGAAGCCAAGCGGCTCAACCAGGACATCCTCGGGTTGACCGCCGACCAGACGAACCAGATTCGCGCTCAGGCTGGCATGGCCTACGATTCGTCCCACCCGAACTACGAGGCGCAATACGTTGCGCAGCGCAATTCTGGATCGGCGTCCTCGCAGCAGATGGCCGAGATCGTCAAGTTCGCGTCGATCATCGCCGATCAGTTGAAGATCGATGTGAAGGACGTTCTCACCGCGATCTCCTACGAGACCAAGGGCACGTTCAATCCGGCGATCGTCGGCGGCGCGGGCAACAACTATGAGGGTCTGTTTCAGGCCGGCCCTGGCGCTCGCGCCCGCTACGGGATTGGCAAGGACTCGTCCATCCAAGCGCAGCTTGAGGCAATGGCGAAGTACCTCACCGACGCTGGTGTGAAAGCCGGCGACGGGCTGCTGCAAATCTATGCCGCGATCAACGCCGGCAACGCGAAGAACATCAACGCTTCCGATGAGAAAAACGGCGGCGCGCCCGGCACTGTGCTGGACAAGGTGTCCGACCAGATGGGCGACCATCAGGCCAAGGCCGAGGGCATCCTTGCCGCATACAAAGGCATCTCGGAGCAGGCCAAGGCGACTTCTGAATTCGAGAAGGGCTTCACCGAGCGCCGGGACGCGGCGGCTGCGGAACTCGACTACAAGACCAGGGAGACGCGGCAGGCTGCGATCAACAAGGCGCTGGTCGACGAGACCAACAAGGCGAAGAAGGCCGGCGTCGAGCTTACGCAGCAACAGATCGACCTGGTGAAGCAGCAGGCCGGCGCCGAGTTCGACCGTGCCCATGCCGACGACGAAGTGAACAAGCTCGTCGCGCAGCGCACGGCCCTGTTCCAGAGCTTGCAGATTGCGCAGGCTGCCGGCGACCAGGACAAGGTTGGTAGCACGATTGAACAGATCGGCCTGGTTGAAGAAAAGCTGAAAGAGGCGATCCCGGCAGCCATTGCCTTTTGGCAGGCGATCGGCGGCTCTGGTGCGGATCAGGAAATCGCGAAACTGCAAGCCATCCAGGAGGGCATCGGGCAGACACTGCAGAAGCTCGACAAGCAGTTCCTGCCGCAGGCTCAGCAGATCAACGAGGAACTGGCCGACATTGGCGGCAACGCATTCAGTGCTTTCGCGCAGGCGCTTGCAACTGGTGAGAACGCCGCACAGGCGTTCTTCAACTCGCTGCTGCAGGGCATCGCCGACTTCCTGATCGAGATCGGCAAGGCGATCGTCAAGCAGGCGCTGTTCAATGCTCTTTCGGGCGGTGCCGGCGCGGGCGGTAGCGGTGGCATCGGCGGCAGCATTGGCGGCTGGATCGCATCGCTGTTCCATGAGGGCGGCATTGTCGGAAGCCCCTCGGCGTCGGGCGCACGAGCCTTTAATCCTGCGGTGTTCGCCAATGCGGAATATCACCACTCTGGCGGCATCGTCGGCTTGAAGTCGAACGAAGTGCCGATCATCGGCCTCAAGGGCGAGGAAATGTTGACCGAAGACGATCCGCGCCATGTCAAGAACGGCGGTCGCGGCCAGGCTTCCAACACCAAAATCGTCAATGTGTTCGATGTTGTGGACGTGCTCGAAGCCGCGCTCGCGGACGTGGCCGGCCAACGCGTCATCATGAACTACATGACGCGCAACTCGCAGAAACTTTCCCAGGCACTCACTGGCGGTTAGCCGTTGCAAAAAATCACGTTAGACGGTATTTTCACTTAAAGACGTGAAAGTTTGGCATGGCCGTATTTCTTCCCATCGTCCCCAACTGGCAAAACGGTGTGCGGGACACCTACGAGTTCAAGACCGACGTTTTCACTTCCCGCGACGGCAGTGAACAGCGTCGGTCTGAACGCGTCCAGCCGCGCCGCGCGATTGAAGCCGCAATCCTGCTCGACGGCGACCGCCTGCGCACATTCTCCGATGCGCTTCATCGGGCGCGAGACGGCAAGGTTGAGATCGGCGACTTCTCGGCGGACAGCGCAATCCTGATCGACACCGTGGCCAATGGCGGAACGGTTCTCAATGTCGATCGTATCCCCGCCTGGTTGACGAATAGCATGTCATGCGTGCTGCTCAGTGGCCGTAAGTCCCGCAAGATCACAGTCGACTTCGTTTCCGGCAACCAGGTCGTGCTTACGGCCGGCGTCGTGGGCGCCGTAGGCCAAGGCGCAACGCTGCTGCCGCTCGTTCCAGCGTCGCTCCAAACGACAAACACGCTGTCGGTTTACACCGCGTCGGTTGCAACTCATGCCATCAAGCTCGATGTCGAGCCCGGCACTGTCGTTCGCATCACCGATCCGCTGCCGTTCGACGACGGTCCCGAAGGCGAGACCACGCAGGTGTTCGGCCCGGCCGCGCTGTTTTACGGCCGCTATGTGCTGCTGCGCAAACCGAACTTCGTGCAGCAGCCGACGATCGCCTTCAATCTGCCGTTCGAGAAGGTCGACTACGGCCGGGGCGTCACCAAGACCTACACGCCGGTTCCGCTGATCTCGCGCACGCTGACTGCCACCTACATGGCCATGTCGCACGCTGATGCGATGGCGATGCTCGACGTGTTCGTTCGGGCCAGAGGGCGAGCCGGCGAAATCTACGTCCCGACGTGGGCTCAGGACTTTCCCGCGATCAAGGGCATGTCGGGCTCAAACATCCGCTTCGCGGGCACCGATTTCTACGACGCATATCACAGCGATCCTGCCTACAAGGCGATCCTGATCCGCACGCTCGACGGCAACCTGATCCCGCATGAAATCAGCGGCTGGACGACTGACAGCGGCGACACGCTGATTGCGACAGAGACGCCCATCGGTGCGACCGCAGATCAGATCGAACTCATTTCCTGGATGTTCGTGGCTCGCTTCGCGTCGGACGCGATGACGATCCAGTGGGTAACGAACGGCGTGGCCAACATCGCCATGTCATTCACCACGCTCGCCAACCTGGCAGCCGAGGAAAGCTTCGGGAACAACTGGATTCTGGCGACTGGCCACTGGCGCGATACTGGCCAATGGCAAGACGGCTCGGTTTGGGAGGACTGAGCGATGCCAGTGTCAATCGCACCAATCGAGAACGGCGAAGCCGGCCTTAGCGTCAGGGAAAAGATCAACCTGCTGATCGCTGGCGCGGCGGCGGGCAGCCTCGGTTCGGTGAGCCCGGAAGAACTCGCGGCGATGTTCGATCACGATGCACCTGCTGTGCCATCGGGTCTGACGCTCGAGTCCGTCGTCGTGGACGGCGCCACCGTGCTGAGCATCACATGGGACTTCAACAGCGAAGACGACTTCCTGAATTACGATCTTCAGGTGAAGGAGGGCGACGGGCCTTGGGTCGGCTTCCAAACGTCCGCCGAAACCTACACCACGCCGGCCAAGCCGAACGTCTCCTACAGCGCGAAAATCCGCGCGGTGGACAAGAGCGGCAACGCATCTCTCTATTGCGACGTGGTAACGCACACCACGGCACGCGATACCATTCCGCCAGCCATGCCAATCGGCATCTCATCGAAGGCCGGCCTCGAGTCGATCTGGATCAGTTGGACCGCCAACGTCGAAGCCGATCTTGCCCGCTACGAGATTTACGAAAGCGCGTTCAACGTCACACCGCTCGACAGCGCAACGCCGTCGCACACCACTTTGGCGAATAATTTCGTGCGCGCCGGCCTCGACATGGAAACGCATCTCTATTTCTGGATTCGTGCTGTCGATACCTCGGACAACAAATCGCCATGGTCGACCGAGACCAACGCCGCAACTGGCAAAATCCGTGGTGAGATCAAGGTTGCGCTGAATGGTGTGACCTTCAAGCCGGGCCAGGACACGGGCAACAGGCTCACCTGGACGGCAGGCAGCATCAGCTACGGCGTTGCCGGCGACGTGCCGACCGTGCAGGCGCTGCCGACCGGGCAGGTGGATTGGACTGCGGGCACCGTCTACGTCTGCTTCACTCCCGGCGAAGACCATATAACCACGTTCACTTCGCTCGTGGCACTCTACGCGGCCGACTCCGTCATCCTCGGTCTGTACAAGGGCGGCACCGACTACCAGGCTGTGTTGGGCAACGCCTTCACCGATGGCGGGCTGATCCTCGCGCAGACGATCGGCGCCAACCAGCTTGTCGCCAATGCGGCCGTAATAACAGGCACGGCGCAGATCGCCAACGCGATCATCAGCAACGCCAAGATCATCGACGTGAGCGCAGCCAAACTGATGGCCGGCACCACCATGACCGGATCAATCATGGTCAATGGCACCTATCGGCTGGATGACCCTGGCGTTGGTATCAACGGCGGCACCACCAAAATCTTGCCGGGCCAAATCTTCATCAGTTCAGGCACCAACCTAGCGAACTGGATCGCTGGTGGCGGCACCTACATGGACGGCCAGATGCTGTCAGTGGGTTCCGTCTCCGCTGAGAAGGCGGTGTTCGGCCAGCGTGGCATTACGCTCGAAGGGATGCAGTTCGAGCACAACAGCCCGACGACGAACAAGGTCTCGTGGACCGCTGGAACAATCAAGTACATCGGCGACGATGGCAACATTGCCACCTTCAACATCACTGCCAGCAACGCCACGTGGTCCACCGGAACGCTCTACGTCTACTATGTAAAGGGCAGCACGACGCTGGCCGCCACGGCGACGGTTGCTACTGCGTTCCAGGCCGATCGCATTGTGCTCGCTGCCTATAAGGGCGGCGCCGATCTCGTGGCCGACTATGGCCGCACAGTCATTGACGGGCCGAACATCAAGACAGGCTCTATCACTGCCGCGCAGGCCGACATCGCGTCGTTTCGCACCAACATCCTTATCGCCGGCTCGATCACCGCGACCATGCTGAACGTGGCATCTCTTTCGGCGATCAACGCCAACCTCGGAAACATCACGGCAGGCAAGATGCAGAACGCCGCAGGCACTATGGTCATCGACCTCGATAACGGTTTCATCTCGATCAAGGTGCCCTGATGCCGAATTTTGTAATGGGCGCGGACGCCTCTGGCGGCTTTGTCAAGATCATGAAGAACAACGCCGACGATCCCCTGACGACCCCGAATAGCGATACTGGCAAATTCGCCTTTAATTCCGAGCAGCCAGGCAGCAAAGTCGGCTTCATTCTGGACATCATCGTCGTGGAGCCGGACTTCGTGGCCTACCCGGATGGCGGCACGACCTTCCCGTTCCCCGACAGATTCTTCCTGCCAGCAGGAACCAACTCGTACACCTGCGAGGTGATGATAGAAAGCTGGCACGGCAGCGGCGGTGCCAAGTGGCAGAGATGGTACTACTTCCCGAGCTACTTCGCCAACAAGTACGGCCTGTCGTATGTTCCCATGTGCGAGGGGCGAGGGGTGGTGGACTACACCGCCAAGAATACCTTTCAAGGTCCGCACCTGGACATCTCGGCATCTCAGGTCTCCGGCAGCGGACAGATATACTCGTTCGTGACCAACTATCGTGTCAACGAGTGGATGAAGACCTACGCCACCGGATCGGACCTCGGTCAGCATAATCGCCCATCATTCAGCGTCCAGGTGTCCAACGCAGCGGGAGCTGTGGCCTCGCGCTTCCTGATCACGGTGTATGCCCTGCCTGCCTACGACACAGCCATTCCCGACTACTCGGGGACGCCCGTGTCCGGCCAGGAGGTTGTGCGCATCGACAAGGGCTCGGGTGGCATCGCCCGCGTGGCCCTCCCCGGCTACGATGTCTACAACTCCGACTATAAGCGCTTCCTGCTCCACGAGGACTACATCCCTGCGAAGATCCTGGCGGCAGGCGAGGTCACTGTCGCCGCTGGAGCGACGCAGGTGATCACGACGCGCTTCACTCTGCCCAACACGACTTACATGGACTTCATCGTCAGGAGAACAGGCTCCACAGCAACCGAGAAGTTCCAGTTCTGGAGTCCTCCGTTCATCGACAATGCGAATCTTAATCAAGAGTGCGGCTTCACCTATGTCGTATCCGGCAACACGGTCACGATCACCAGCACGGCCGATTTCTCCATTGTCATACGCTACATGATCTGTGCCAATTCTGGCGCAGCGCCGACCTCCGGAGGGAAGAAGATACTCCTGATGGGCAACGATGGCATCGGCGACTACGTCCAGGTCAAGCGGCCCGGCTCGTCCGACGTGGCGCCGAATCTCGACGACATCATGGTCGACACTCGCCTCAGCTACATCCCGCTGCTGGCCGAGGGCTTCCTGAATTACAACTCCACCGACATGCCCGACACCATGTCGGCGCCAAGATTCAAGGGCGAGCGCAAGCGGAGCCTTGTCATACCAAACCCCAACGGGCTCCTGCTGTTCCCCAAGATGGGGAATATCTACACAGACACCTCGGTGACGAGCGACTACAGCGAGCCATTTGCAATGTGGGGTTCGCATGCGGTAGGCATCGACGCAGGGTCGAACTCTGGCAAGACCACTGGCTGGTCGACATGGGCCAACATCATCGACGAGACCCATCTCGATCTCTGGTCAGGCGGCAACAACGCCTACACCTACATTGGCGGCGCATCCTTCTACAACAACCAGATCAAGGGCGTCCGCTATTACGTTTTCGGAATCCCGCCGAGCCTATAGGAAAAGAAAATGACCTTCAAAACCAGGGAATCCAGCCGCTACACCGGGCAGCCGGTCAAGCTCTACCTGATCCAGGGCGCCAATCTGAATGATGACGTGCCGCTCGGTCCATACGCCTTCAATAACGGCGAAAGCGTCATCACGCGCTCGATCCTGAACGCGGAAGGCGACCCGGTCGACGTCGACTTCATCCCGTGGCCGATCAAGAACAGCGACATCTCGCACGACGGCACGCTGGACAAGTCGGACATCACCGTGACCATGGCCCTTGGCCACCCCGATATGGACACGATGTTCCTGGCCTATCCGCCGTCGCAGGTCGTGAACCTCACGATCTTCGAAGGCCACATCGGCGACGAAGTGACGGGCGAGAATTTCCCGGCATCCTGGATGGGCCGCATCGTTTCCGGTGCCTACAACGACACCAACGAGCAACTGCTTTCCTGCGTGCCGGTCTCCACCAAGATCAAGCAACCTGGCCTGCGTCGCAACTACCAGATCGGTTGTCCCCACGTCCTGTTCGGGCCGCAGTGCCGCGCCAGCAAAAGCGCCGCCACCGTTGTCAGGTCGGTTGTGTCGGTCACGCGCAACAAGATCACGCTCAGCAGTGCACTGGCCAATGAAAACCGCTATGTCGGCGGCCTGCTCGAATGGGCTAATTCGGACAACGGCCGCAAAGAGCTTCGGACGATTTCATTCGTTCGTGCGGATGGCCTGGAAGTTATGGTCCGTGGCATCGCTAGGGGCTTGGCCGAGGGCACGTCCCTATCCGTCATCCGTGGCTGCAATCGCCAGATGTCGGGCTGCGCATTGCACACCGACAGCGTGGCGGGAGGCAGCAACATCCACAACTATGGCGGCCAGCCCTTCATCCCGCTGGAAAATCCTCTTTCGCAGAAGAACCAGTTCTATTAAAATCACCTTTTACGTGACAATCCATGTGAAACGTGCGAATAGTGGGCCATGCCGTTCTTCCTTATCCCCCTGCTGATCAACCTCCTTATCGGCGTCGGGCTGCAGGTGCTCGGCTATCTGCTGACGCCGAAACCCAAAGCTTCGAAGGGTGAAGAAGTGACCGACATGGACAATCCTACGGCCGAGGGCGGTCGTCCGATTCCCGTGATCTTCGGGGAGACGTGGGTGACGGGCGTCAACATCATCTGGTTCGGCGACAAGGCGACCACCACGCGGAAGATCAAGGCGTGAGCGACGATCAGCACATCACCGTTGCAGACCTCCGCGTCCTCTACTGCGTCAAGGGCATCAAGAAGCATTTGGATGCGGCCGGCGTGGATTTCGCGGCGTTCATCAAGAATGGAGCCAAAGCTTCAGATCTGAAGGGGCTCGGTTTCGACGCGCAGATTGATCGAGCCGTCGAAATGATCAAGGCCAGGGGCGCTGGCAATGGGCAGTAAATCCGAAGGCAAGATTGAAATCCACGAATACACGATGTCCCTGCACGTGGGCATCTGCGCCTATGGCGAAGGGTTGCAACTTGTCGCGGTGAAGTATGGCGACAAGGAGTTTTGGCGCGGCGCGGCAGCCGACCAAGGCGTGTTTTCGATCAACAAGACGAACCTGTTCGGCGGCCTCAAGAAGGAAGGTGGCGTGAAGGGCCTGCTCTGGTGGTTGCCGGGCAAGCCTGACCAGGTGATGCCTGAGACACTGGCCAAGAAGCTCGGGCTGACCAGTGCGACCTGCCCAGGCTTCCGGGGTCTGTCGAGCTTCTTCCTCACCGGCACCAAGGCTGCGGCCGAACCGAGTAACCCCTCGTGGTGGTCAAGCGGCATCCTGGCCGCCCTGATGGGCAGCCCTGGCAACAACGCGGCGGGCTTCTATCTCGGCGCCAACAATCCCTATTCGCGACCGCTTGTGGCGCGGGTGCGCAGGCCGTCTGTCGGCCTCAACCCCGCCATTGCGATGATCCGCATCCCAGACGACTCGAACGGCAACCAGCAGTTCGCCTCCAACGGCGCGCACATGATCTACGAATGCCTCACCAACACCGATTGGGGCATGGGCGAGCTTCCGTCCGCGATCAACAAGCCGGCTTTCGAGGCTGCCGCGCAGACCCTCTACGACGAGGGCATGTGCTTGAATATGACCTGGATGCGGCAAACCGAAGTCGGCAAGTTCATCGGTGAAATCCTCACCCATATTCGCGGTGCCGCGTTCGTTGATCCGTCAACCGGCCTGCACACGCTCAAGCTGCTTCGAGGCGACTACGACATCGACACGCTGCCGGTCATCGATCCGAGCAACGCCAAACTGTCGTCCTTCAAACGCAAGACGTGGGGCGACATCTCGAATGAAGTTGTCGTCACCTACACCAACGCTGAGACCGGCAAGGAGGCGTCTGTCACCAGCCAGGACCTGGCCGGCGTGGCGGCCGAGGGCGGTGTCGTTTCCAGCGGGCAGAACTATTACGGCATCCCGCATGAAGCGCTGGCCATCAAGGTTGCGGATCGCGATCTCGCGACCATGGTCAATCCGATCGCCACCTGCACCGCGACTGTCACGCGCGAGTTCTACAAGACCGTCAGCAGCGACGTGGTGATCCTGTCGTGGCCTGAGCGCAACATCGACCAGATCGTCTTCCGCGTATCGGAAGTCACGAAGGGCGAGAACACGGTCGAACTGTCGCTTTATGAGGACATCTTCGGCCTCGATTCGGCGAGCTATCTGACGCCAGGCGACTCCGGTTGGGTCAATCCCTCGATCCCGCCGTCGCCGGCCACCTATTATCAGTTCGGCACCGCGCCGGCCTTCATGGCGGCGGCTGTCCTTGGCCTCAACGATCCGTCCGAGCTTGTCTATCCCGAAGTGCTCAGCGCCGTCACCGTGGGTGCGGACAGCGACGACGATGTGAACTTCGACCTAGTCTCGAATGTCACCGACGTAAACGGTACGCCGTCGCAGGAGGCATTGGGCACGAGCCCATATAACGGCACCTGGGCCTTCCTCACAGCGCTGCCCGCCGAGGCTGAGAGCGTCTTGGCGACGCTGCCCGGCCTGCGGGGCTCCGAGCCCGTTGCAGGTGACTTCGTGCTGATTGGCACCGGGCCAGACGAGTACACCGAGATTGCCACGGTGCAGGCCGTGGATGAGGATGGCTATCATCTCAATCGCGGTATGCTCGATACGATCCCGCGCACCTGGCCGATCGGCACCAGAGCCTTTGTCATTCCGGCATCCGCGCTGGTCGTCGATCAGACTGTGCGCTCGGCGTTCGAAGATGCCAGCTACTGGCTATTGACCAGGACCACGGCCGGTCAGTTGGAGCTTGAGGACGCGCCGCAGATCAATGTGACGCTGAGCGATCGTCCCTATCTCCCGAACCGACCAGCCGACGTGAAGGTCAACGGGGTTGGTTTCGGAGATGTCGACGCAAACGCGGCCACTGAACTGACCGTCACCTGGGCGAACCGCAACCGCATTTTGGAATCCACGCAGGCGCTCAAATGGACTGATGCCAACGTTGCTGGCGAGGCGGGGCAGACTTCGAAGGTCATCGTCAGCAAGCTCGACGGCACACCGCTGCAGACCTATGCCGGCATCACAGGGACAACGAAGGTTGTGCCATTGACCGACGTGCCGGGGCAAAAGCGCGTCCTGGTTTCAGTTGTCGCCGAGAAGGACAGCAACGAGTCGCTGCAAGCCTTCGAGCTTATGGCCAAGTTGATCACGCGCTTCTTCACCAGCGCCACCATGGTCGGCGTAGGTAGCATGAGCGCTGCCGGCTCGAAACGCCCCAGGCTTACTCGCAACGCCCTGTTCATGGGCGCGGGCGGCGTGGCTGCTGGCTACACGGTCAGGCGCATCTCTGCCCTCACCTTTACAGGCACCGGCAGCCTATCGGCCAACTACACCAAGAAGATTAGGCGCTCGGCATCGTTTGCCGGCGTCGGCTCGCTGCGGGCGATCTCGGCACGCGGTTTCACTTCCGGCTTCGACGCTGGCTTCCGATAACTCTCAAGGATCAAAACCATGGCTGGATTTTCAGACTATCTCGAAAACAAAATTCTCGACGTGTTCTTCCGGGGACAGGCGTTCTCGCCGCCTGCGACAGTGTATCTGGCGCTCTACACCGCAGCGCCTACGGATGCAGGCGGCGGCACAGAAGTGAGTGGCAGCGGCTACGCGCGACAGGCGATCCCGATGACGTCTGCCGCCTCGGGCGGCCTCGTTTCCAACACGGGTGTTGTGAGCTTCACAGCGGCCGGTGGGAATTTCGGGACCATCACCCACGTCGGCATCTTTGACGCGGCCACCGCAGGCAATCTTCTCTCGTGGGACGACATCGTGCCGATCGCCATCAACAATGGCGACACGCTGGACTTCCCGATCGGTGAACTCGACATCTCGCAGGATTAATCAAAATGGTTGCACGCACTCGTGCGCAGCTTAACGCTGACGCTGACACCAACTTCCCCGACAACAACACAGGCGAAATCTCGCCGGCCGACATTCGCACGCAGGCCAAAAATATGGCCGACAGCGCGAAGCTGGCCGAAGACTTGGCCACTGTCGCATCGACCGGCGCGTACAACGATCTGAGCGGCAAGCCGACGCTTGGCACCGCTGCGGCGAAGAACACGGGAACGGCTGCCGGCAATGTGCCTGTGCTCGATGGTAGCGGCCTGCTCGATACAAACGTGCTGCCGGCGATTGCGATCACCGATGTCTTCACGGCAGCAAACCAGGCTGCGATGCTGGCGCTCACCGCTCAAAAGGGTGATATCGCGATCCGTTCGGACTTGAACAAGTCCTTTGCCTTGTCGTCCAATTCGCCCACGACGCTGGCCGATTGGAAAGAACTGTTGACGCCCACCGACTCGGTGTTGTCGGTCGCTGGTCAGACTGGTGCGATCTCCGCTGCTTCCCTGAAGACCGCGCTTGCGATTGTTGCGGCTGATATCTCGAACTTCGCCTCCACGGTGATCGGCACCGTACTGACGGGGTTGTCGACAGCAACCGGCACCGCGATCACTGCGACTGACACGGTCCTGTCTGCGATGGGCAAGTTGCAGAAGCAGATCACGGACTTGACGACAACGGTGTCGGGCAAGCTTGGTTCAACCGCCCAAGCAGTCGACAGCGCCAAGCTCGCGGGTGCCCTGCCTGATAGCGCGGCAGCAACCGCCAGTACCATTGCGCAGCGTGACGTTTCTGGCGACATCACCACACGGTTGTTTAGAACGACCTTTCCGGCTGCTGCCACAACCATCGCCTGTGTCCTCGGCAGAACAAGCTCTGATGGCACTGGCGACAACTATAGCCGGCCTATCACGCTCGCCAGCCTGGCCTCGCAGTTGGGCATTGGCACGAACGCTAACCGCGCTTTGACGGTCTCGGCCTCAGCACCCTCCGGCGGTGCCGACGGTGACGTCTGGTATCAGGTGTAATCGATGCTGGCGGTAAAGAACGGCGGCGTCTGGAAAGAGCCGATTGGTGACTATGTCAAAGTGGCCGGCGTGTGGACGCCGATCAAACAGCAATACGTCAAGGTAGCGGGCGTCTGGACAGAGATTAAGAAGCTCAACTTCTTCCAGCGGCTCGATCTTCTCGGCCTCACCACGAACCTGAAACTGTGCCTCGATCCTGGTGCTACCGGCAGCTATCCGGGCAGTGGTCAGGTTTTTAACGACATCTCCGGTGGCGGCTTGGTGTTCAACGTTGGACAGACCAGTGCCGCTGAAGCATCCGACCCCACCTTCACAGGCACCGCGAATGGCCGTTCGAGCGAGTATTTCTCCAGCGATGGCGCCGACTACTTCCGCATGTCCACCGCGACCCCGGCCTGGATGCAGAACCTTCACAAGGACGGTGTTCTAGCAACCTACATTATGTGGGGATGGGCGCCAGCATCAGGCGCGCTGGTTGCGTTTGGCACGGGCTCGACGGCGTTCGCGCAGATCGGCGTGCTTGTTGGTCTCGGCTCGGGCGGCGGCATGACCTACCTGGTTAATCGCGCCAATGCCGCTGCTGGCAACTTCACTACCGGGCCGACTTTCACCCGTAGCGTGTGGGGCATGTACTCTTTCTCGATCAACGAAAATGGCGGTGCCACCGCCAGCTTCATGGGAATAAACAGCACTTACACCGCTTTCAATGCCGCTGTGACTTCTCCGAGCGTGAGCAATGCCTCTTATACGCCCGAAGTTATGGCAGGTGGCAACGCTGCCTCTATCGCGGGTAGTGGATCGCGCCTCGGCGCCCTCGCCATCTACGAAGGAGTGGCGCTGACCCAGGCTCAGGTCACGTCGATCTTTGAAGCGACTCGGGCGCGTTACGGCGTGTGATTGGCGCTTTGTTCAACAAGATCAATAACATCCTGGACGGTCTCGCAAGCATACAGAGCCTCGTCGTCGACGCGAATGGAAAACGCTTCCTCAAGCTTCATCGCAAGCTCGGTCTTTTGCAGGCTGTCCAGTTCAAGAGCAGTCAAAAGGGCAGTGGGCTTCACCATCGCCGGGCTTAAATTGAACAGCACGTCGGCGATGTTGTCCTGCACTGTCTCGGCTAGGCCCATTATTAGCGACTCCTAAACTTAGATCAAAACTACACTGGAGGCGCGTCCATAGACCTCCGAGGCAAAGATGTCGACTGCCTCAAATGAAAATCACGTTTAACTTGATAATCCCTTTAAAACGTGCGATTAGTATCCGGCATCACCAAAGGCAGCCGGCAGACATGAGCTTCTATCGCATCTCAGGACTGCTGAACCGGCTGCTTGGTGGCCGCGTCGAGCAGACGCTGTGTGCCCGGATCGCCGAGCGCAGCGGCGTCCAGTGCAGGTTTTGCCTGCTGATGTCGCGGTTGATTGAACCGAACCACTGCGCACTGCAACTCGCCAAATGGCATTCCATCAAGGACGGCAAATCGTGAAGCTCGTTTCAAATACAGGAAAGGTGCTCAGGCATTCCTACAGCCTGCATCTGAACCTGCTCGGCTTCATCTGTTGGCTGCTTTGCATAGGTGAAACCATCTGGCCGCTGCTCGGCGGCTACCTGCCGGTCTCACCCATCATCTTCGTCGCGCTGACAGGTGTTTTCACCGGCCTGGCTATGCCCGCGCGCGTCGTCGTTCAACGCCAACTCTCGGGAGACCGCGATGCCGATCAACAAGATTAAGGCGACTGGACGCGGCAAGGCCGCAGTCGCAGCCGCTGTCCTTGCCGCAGCTTCCAGCGGTTGGACTGCCTACGTTGCCAGCCGTCCTGACCCGGCCGTCGCCGCGATCCACGCGGCGATCGACAAAGGGCTGACGCCGCCTGCCGTGGACCTGGCCGCGAAGGTGCTCATCAAGCCTTGGGAAGGACTGGTCAGCCATGCTCACTGGGACACCTTCGCCAAGAAATACGACATCTGCTACGGCGACACGCTGATCAACGGCAAGCCCGTTACGGCCGGCATGAGCTTCACCGCCGAGCAGTGTCTGGCGATCCTGAAGGTTCGCCTCGTCAGGGACTATTACCTGCCCCTGGTCGATGGCGTGAAGGACTATGCGATCGCGCCCGTCTCGGTGCAGGCATCCATGCTCTCGGGCGCCTACAACTTTGGCGTCGTGGCGGCAAAGAACTCCAGCACCGCGCGCTTCGTCACCAAACACGAATACTTCACGGCATGTATCGCGCAGACCGCGTTCAACAAAGCCGGCAAGGGTAAAAACCGCAAAGTTGTCCAGGGACTGGTCAATCGCCGCGAGAACGGCGACGCGCAGCGCATCGGGGAGGCCGAGCTTTGCGTCTCGGGCCTCGACAAGGTGAAGTGATGGACCTCAAGGGATTCATCATCTTGAACGTGGAGCAATTCCTTCACGACCACCGCTATGCGATCGGCGGCATCGCTGCAGGTGCCATCGTCGTTGCAGCCTACTGCCTTTTCATGGTGCTGCGATGACTTGGCTCATCGTCACCACCTTCTTCCGCAAGTGGGTGCTGCCAGTCTTGATGTTCACCATCAAGCTGCCCCTGTTCGTGTTCCTGGTCGCCGGCATCTGGCTCTATTTCGACCGGGGCTCGGCCATCCGCACCGCCGTTAACAAGGCCGTCACGCAACTGGTGGCCGGCGCCGAGCTTGCCGCGCTCAATGCCGAACTGGTCGAGACACGTCGCATCAACGCGTGGAGCGAAAAGCAGGCCGCCGACGCGGCGAAACAAGCCGACGCCGAGCGCGCCGATCGCATCGCCCTCGAAGGGCAACTCGCACTCACCGCAAATGAAAAAAAGGAAGCCGCCGATGATCTCGCATCGATCCAGGCTCTGCCGGTCACTGAGGATTGCACTGTTGGTCAGTCTCTCTACGACCGGCTGCGCAACAAATAGCTTTCGCCTCAACACCGCCTACGCCGACAAGGCCAAGGCGGATCAGGTGAAGGTCGCACTGGCTGCCGCTGAGAAGCGCGTCCAGGAAGCACGCCGGATGCCGGATTGGCCCGCCATCTGCGACACCCTGTGGCACAGCGGTGTGCAGGTCAAAGACGGGATCAATGTCGCAACCTGGAAGGGCGACGTTGCCCTCGGCGGCGCCAACAAACAGATCATCAAATGTGCCGCCTGGTATCGAAAAACCCAAGCCGCCCGCGAGCCGAAGCCATGACCGAAGCGCAGATACACGAGATCGCCCGTCAGGCAGCACGCGAAGCCGTCAAGGAGACCTTCCTGACGCTCGGACTTGACCTGACCAAGCCTCTCGAAGCGCAGGCCGACATGCTGTTCCTGCGCAGCACCCGCGAATCCTCCGAGACGATCAAGAAGCAGGGCCTGATGGTTGCCGCTGGCGCCATCACTCTCGCGATCCTCGGGCTCATTTGGGCGTCGATCAAGGGACATCTCTGATCGACGCCGCAGCAGTTGGAGCATAGCATTTGCCCACACCATCACTTTCCGACGACTTGGCACAGGCA
The DNA here is from genome assembly GCF_040321695.1 of Mesorhizobium sp. M0292. Classification (NCBI taxonomy): domain Bacteria; kingdom Pseudomonadati; phylum Pseudomonadota; class Alphaproteobacteria; order Hyphomicrobiales; family Phyllobacteriaceae; genus Mesorhizobium; species Mesorhizobium sp. M0292. The sequence continues at coordinate 377,986 of NZ_JAMYSB010000005.1, read as the reverse complement.
GCCGCAGATGCATTCTTGTTGCACGCAAAGGCGCACGATGTCGCCGAGGCAACCTGCCTCGCTGCCAAGGCAACCGGCCTCGATCTCAAGACATTCAAAAACCGCCTGAAGCGCGCGAAGGAGCGCGGGATGTTGGGCGCCCAAGCGGCTAGGGACGATCTCACGGACGACGCAGCAATTCTCGCAGCGGCTGCCGCAGGTGGGATCGAAGACCCTCGCAACCTCTCCCACTTCTGGAAGATCGTCAAAGACGACAGTGGCAGCGGCTATTCGCTGTTCGTGAAGAATCCGAGGACAGGTCAGGCGGTCTGCATCAACGACCTGGTGCGCGAGACCGTCCGAGAAATTCCAACAAGCTTGGGCGCGCTGCCGCCGAGGGAAGACCCGACAGGCGAACACCTGCTCGTCGTGGACCTGGCAGACGTTCACTTCCTGAAGCTCTGCGTGCAATCCGAGACCGGCCACGTCTACAATCGCGAGGTCGCGCGCCATCGCGTGATCGAGGGCACCAGGGCTCTGCTGCGCATGGCGAAGCCGTGGGGCATCGGTCGCATCCTGTTCGTGATGGGCAACGACATCCTGCATGTCGACGGCCCGAGAACCAGCACCACAAGCGGCACCTACCAGGATAGCGACGGAACGATCTTCCAAGGCTTCAAGGATGCCGGCGCCGCGCTCGACATCGCCATAACAGAAGCCTCGCTGCTGGCCGACGTCGACTTGATCCACTGTATGTCGAACCACGACTGGTTGATGGGCTGGGCTCTCAGCCAGGCGGTCGCCGGCCGGCTGCGCGGCAACCCTCGAGTCCGAGCCACCGAATACAATTTGTCCGAGGCGCACCGGAAATACTATCGGTTCGAGCGCAACCTGTTCGGGCTCACCCATGGTGACGGTGCCAAGGAAGAAAAGCTCTACGGCGTCATGGTGAAGGAGGCGAGGGAGCACATTTCCGAATGCCTGAACCTCTACTGGCTGCTGCATCACGTCCACCACAAGATACGCAAGACCAGGGGCGAGATCGAGTTCCTTCGGGAGAAGGATCACAACGGCATGACTGCGCACATCAGCGGCACGCCGAATATCGAAGGTCATCATCTGAACATTGAATACGTTCGATCGCCCTCGGCGCCGGATGGCTGGCACGATCGCAATGCCTACGTCAATCGACAGGCAGTCGAGTGCTTTATCTACCACCCGACGATCGGGCAGCGCGCGCGCTTCACCGAATGGTTCTAAGCTCTCATTAACCTTGGTAAATAAAAGGGCTCACCTGACACGCCCTCATCGGGTCAATGGTGAGCCCTATTCGCGTCTAAGTAGAACTAGGCAACCAGGAGTTTTTCGCTCATTGCCTGGCTGAAACCGATCTCGACGGCATCCCACCGGCCACCGGCCACCTGGGCGCTCAATACGCGCGACAGGAATGCGGTATTTGCTTCCTTCTGCATGAATTCAAACAGTTCTTGGAAGTAAGACCTGCCAAGCTGGCAGTCTGCTGCGTAGTCATCCGTGCGTTGCGGATGCCACGGCATAGGCTTTGGGTACTCGCCACTACTGTCAATACCCACGAAAGTGAGTTTACGAAATGCCATTTCCTTTTTTCCCTGAGACGACAAGCGTTAAAACAACAATGCTGTCAGGTCAGTGCTTGAGTCTGACCTGGGCTGCGCGACGGGCTGATGAGGCGTGTCATGTGTCGACAACACGGAATCTCCTAAGATGTCAACAAGAGACATATCGGCATATGTGAACTTCCTTTCTATTAGCGGTTGCTTAAGTGATTGATTCTCCAGCGTCTTCACGTTGGAATATATTCCTATAGCAGAGATGTCGTACATTTGGAACCGTCCTCGTACAAATTGTACGTAATCTGGCTCGGCTTCCATCAGGATGCAATCAAAACCTTCGCGGCGAGCGGCCTCGGCGGTCGTGCCAGAGCCTGCAAATGGATCGAGCACAACCCCACCGGGTGGCGTGATGTGACGAACCAGGTAGCGCAGCAGGCCGTCGATCGGCTTGACGGTTGGATGCTCGCTGCCCGCCCGATCGGCTTTCGTGGCCTTGGCGCAGTAGACAATGGCATCACCGCGATCTTCGGAAATCTCGCCCGCGTCGATCGCCCATTGGTAGTCTTCCGCGCTCGGCGCGAACTGGTGGAAGAAGCGAGCGTTTGAGCCCTCGTCGCCATAGCCGCTCATCGGTGTGCCAGGGGTGCGGCTCTCGGCGCCGTAGGCTGCACCGTCATTCGTTCCCTTGCGCATGACACCAGGCTTGCCGCTGCTGCCGAAGGGGAACAGGTCGACGACGGACTTCGAACCGTCGAGGATCAGATTGGACGGGCTGCGGCCGTCAGGCGAACCGCCACGGGCAGAACCTGGCAGGGCTGCGAAGTCCGTTGCGCCGCGATCGTTGTAGCGGCGATCCATTGAAGGGTCTGAACTGCGGTCGCGGCTCTCAGCCCCATCTCCGACCTTGCAGCCGTGGATATTGAACGCACCGACGCCATGCTTGAGAACGTTGGCGACGCCACCCTTTTCGCTGAACGGCCGCTGGCCGAGATAGATCGGTTCGAGCGCCGGCTTTTGGGACTGCGTGCCGTAGGCCCATCCTTCCCATTCAGGGATTCCCTTGATGTAGGTCGGCTTCGGCCAGCCGCTGCCGTACACCCATCCGTGCATCGGGTGCATGATGAAACCTGCCATCTCCATTGCACACGCCTGCCAGTGGCCGGTGCGCGCGCCAGAGAAGGCGAAGACGTAGCCGCCTGGCAACAGGATTTCGTAGACCAGCTTCCAGAATTCGGGGTCGCGCTCGATGCCGGTGGCGTCCCAGGCGTGTCCCATGAAGCCCTTGGACAGGCGCGCGAAACTGCCGTCATTGCCTTCGGTGCGTGCGGCGGCCGAGCCTTTCTTACCGAAGCGCTTGGTGATGCTTTCGAGATTGTAGGGAGGGTCGCAGACGACGGAGTGGACGCGGACGCCCTGGTCAATGAGGCGGCGCAGACTGACGCGATTGTCGCCTTCATGAAGTGTGACTGTGCCGCCCATCAGGTGATTATCCCGTTAGAAGTGAAATCTTTAGCTGAGCAAATCGCTCAGGTCGAACTGATCCCGGCGCTTCGCAAGTTGCCAAACGATCGCGGCGCGCTGACGTTGTTCCTCGATCCCATTGAGCGCCGCGACGATCTGCTCTGCTCCGTCCCGCGAATATGCCCAGGCAATTGCCTGCTCATCGGCCAGACCAACTTTGCCGTCGAAAATGGCATAGAGTTGATCAGTCCAATGCTGCTCGCCATCGTCGTCGCAGGCGCCCTCGATCCACTCGTAGGAGTAGCGCAGCATCACACGAGCAGGTCTTCGAGATCGCCGGCTGATGCCGCTGCCTGCGGCTGGACGGAAGCCTTGCCCGCGACCATGACTTCTGACGCCGGCAGCACGGGCTTGGCATACGTCGCCAGGCGCTTCTTCGGATCGTAGGGCTCGGACAGATCGACCTGAGCCGTCAGCACATCCACGATGCAGGCCACCGGGTCGTTGCCAACCTTGACGTTCCAGTCATTGGTCAGCCAGAACTGCGCGATCGCCTGCCACTGGTCGTCCGAGCCGATGTTCAGCACGAGGCTTGTCAGCTTGCCCTTGACCGGGGCGCCACGAACATCTCGCGAGTTGGAAATGGCGCGCAGCGCGGTGACGAGCTTGAGACCGAGTTCGGCGTCGGTCATGGTTACACCAGCAGGTCGTCGAGATCGCCAGAGTCCGGCGCCGAGGCCGGCGCATCGCCGAGCAGATCGTCATCGTCCGCTGCACTGCCAGGCTCTACGGCCGAGCCCGCAAATGCCGCCGCCTTTTCTTCCACTGACAGCCCAATGGCGTCGTCATAGGTGGGGCAGCACAGTTTGCCTGTGTCAACGTTGAAGTCCAGGCCGGTCTCGATCGCCTTGCCACCGGGGTAGACGCGTTCGAGTTCGGCCAGCAGCGGTGTCTTCTGCAAGGCGAAACGGAATCCCTTGTCGGTGCCGGGGAAGGGGTAGATGTTGACGAATGGCGTTTCCTTCGTCTTGCGTATCGCCGCGCGCAGTTCGCCGAGCTTCATGATGGTGTCTCCGTTGATTTGATTTGGCGGTGGTCAGCCGAGGCGCATCACGCCATCGTTGAGATTGATCTCGAACTTGCCGTCGCGGCTGGAAAGGATGCCGGCCATAATGGTCCCGACTTCGGCATCTATCGCGCGATAAGCTCGCACTTCACGCAGTTGCCTCATCACAGGAGGCTCAGCAACTGGCGCCGAGGGCATCGCGGTTTTCGCGAGAGCCGCAGCGGGAACACCGAGGCCGAGCAGAGCGAGGAATGAACGGCGCTGCATCAGACCATACCCAACGCGGCCTTGTAGAGGTCCAGGATCGTCTCGGCCTCCTGGCGCTCGGCTTGGTCCTTCTTGCGAAGGCGAATGATCTCGCGCATGGCCTTGGTATCAAAGCCGGTGCCCTTTGCCTCGGAGTAGATTTCTTTGATGTCGTCGGCGATGGTCTTCTTTTCTTCTTCCAGCCGCTCGATGCGCTCGATGAAAGCGCGCAACTGGCCGGCAGCGACCGTCTGGCTGGTGTCCGTGATATCGTCCGCCAAGTCGCGATCCTCCGTGTTGTTGGGGTAGGGCATTGCCGTCTCCGATTTGGTGAATGTCACTATAAACGTGAAATTATGTCCGTCAATACAAATTGCGGACGATTGAGAAGGGAAGTGCGAAATATTTGTCCACAGGCATGTAAGCGACGGGCATCTGCGCGTCATGCGAGACTGGATAGCCCTTGCGGACGCAGATCGCTCGCACCCTGACTATAGGCACCTTGGTTACTTCGGCGATCTCGGCGTAGCTGCAATTCCAGTCGACCGACTTGCCATAGCGACGAACCAGGAAGTGATATGCCATTTCCCTGTATGGCGTGAGGCGCCGGCGCATCAGGCTCCCCCTGGCACAAATCGAGCGCCCTTCGACGCGGCGCCGGCAATGGCGGCCATGGCCTCTGGCGACATCTCGGTGTTGACAAAAACTGCGCTGACGCCCTGGCCATTGCGCACGCCAAGCTCGGTGAAGGCGTCCTTCGGCTCGGGGTACTTCTCGAACATTGCGTCGACGACCGACTGCAAGTTGGCGCGCACTTCGTCCAGGTTGCCCTTCGGCGGACGATCGTCGTTCAGCTTCTTCTGGATCATGGCGTCGCGCAGCACGACGAGAGAAGCGATGGCTTTGGTGATGTGCGAGAGCTTGGTGTCGGGATCGAGGTCTTCGCCTTCCCACCAGCACATGATGTGCCCTATCGCGGCATCCTTGTAGACGGAGGCTCGGACGCCGGCCACGCGGTAGTTGTGGCGGCCGTATTTCAGCGCGCCCTCCATCATGGCAACGCCGATCTCACAGATGACAGTGAAGGGGATGGTGGCGAACTGGCGCCATTTGCGGATTCCTACCGCGTCCTTCGGGTTGGTAGCCTTAATTGTCATGCGTGCATTTCCCTTTAAAAGTGATTGTTTCTCATGTTTCTACACCGGGTCCCCGGTTACGCCAGACAGCGGCACCACCGTAAAAGACGCAGCCGGGCATCGGACCCACTATCGTTGCGTCATAGTGCGAAGGGTCCCAAACCATTTCGGCGCCACATCCCACGACGGCGTGGCACGTGTTCCGGCTTGTCGCGCCGTAGAGTATGTAGGGGTACTCGTCGCCCAGCCATTTGTGCATCGTACCGAAAGCTTCGGCGGGAGATGCCGCTTCGAACCAAGTCTCCCTGATGTCAAAACCGCGCTCGCGCAGCCATTCGGCCGCTGATGCAGACTGTCCCGGCCCATCGCTGGCCTGGAACAAAGGTATGTCGTCTCGATCCAGTTCAAGGATCACTGCGATGGAGGTCCGGAAGCAGTCGCCGAGGTCAGGATCGGCTGTGTTATATCGTTGCTTCTGAAACCTCACGGCTTACCATCCTCCGATGTAGGAGTGGTGTCGTCATCGGCTGATGAAAGCGCCTTGAAACGTGACGTGTCTTTCGACAGCGCTTCTGCCGTTGCAGGGATGGAGAGAGCGGCGCGGGCGTCTTTGCCTTCTGGCTTATCGGTGACGCGCGCGGTGCGGCTGTTCATTCCTACATCGTGGCCGCTGTCACCTGCGCAAATCGGGCAGGCAGTCGAGCGGCATTCGTAGTCGGCTCTGTGGATGACATCGAAGCCGCATTCGGGGCATTCGTAGTAGGTAAACCCCGGCTGTTCCACCACCCCCGCCTCAAGGGCAGGGCTAGGGAACATTTCATACCCTGCTCCAATCTCGCCTTCCTCGCCGTCCGCCTCAATCTTTCGCTTCAATGTTTCCCTGTCAAAATGCAATCGCAAGGGAGCCACCGGTTGAGGCTGCGCATCGAACTCGTCGCCGAACGACTGACCGGGTATCGGCCCGCTATCGCCCCACGCCACCCCCGCCTCATCTGAGGGCTGGATGGCGGAACGGATGCGGGTTTCGAAGTCGGATTGCGCGGCGGCTTTGGCGCGATCGAGAGAGGCGTAACGACAGCCACAGCACAAAAAAGCGTGGTCATCGTTTCTGATGATCCATGAGTAGCCGAAACTAACGGCTAGCCATTTGACGGCGCGCCCGTCCAACCAACCATCTTCGTTCCACTCCAGCGGCTTGATCTTCACCCCCACCGCTTCAGGGTGATCGACTGGAGTGACGAGGGCGAGAACAGCACGGGCGGCTTTTTCGGCGCAATTTTCGAGAAGTGCGGTCTTACTGGCATTCGTCCGGAAGTCGCCGTCGGACCCTTCATGGCCAAAGTCTTTCAACTGCATGGCTTGGATGATCAGTATTTTCGCCGCCTGGCACAGTGTGACGCTCATGGCCGTGGCTCTGGAAGCTCCTGTCTTCGATGACCGCAGAGCGAAAACAGCCGACCCATCGGATTGCTTTCCGTTAATATCGGTCCAAGTGTCGCTCATAGCTTTTTTCCTGTGGTCGATCCGGCGGCATCACGACACGCTGGATAATAGCCCTCGCAGTTGCAGTATCGTTCGGGGTGTTTCTCGCAGGGCTTGAAGATCTGTGCCGGCGCCCCTACCAATACGGTAGGAGCGGGAGCGAGGGCGCACCCTCCTTTCGCTGTATCAGTGGTGCTCATGGTTTCACCGATACATGGGTGAGCGGCTGCACGATCAGCTTTGCTCGGTCTGCGGCTTGAGATGTGCCACCCCAAAAGTATTCGCCGCTGTCTACAATGTAAGCATCTCGCTGGCGAACGCTAGCATCTGTGGCGTACTCAGTCATCACCGCCAAGGTGTCGCCAAACAGGAACAGCCCTTCCGGGCATTCGCCCAGGGCAACCGGGCCACCCTGTGGCACCAAAGCGAATTCTGAACGCTGTGTGTCCCTCGTCACTGGTGGAACTCTTACGAGGTCAAGGCCGGCGAACTCATCTTCGCTAAGTTTAATTGCTGCAAGGGTCCCTTCCACGCCGTTCTTTTCGGGCGATCGGATCATGATCTCAACAAGACCATCCTCCTTGTTGATCGAAATATAGGGTGGGTAGTGGCCTTCATAGTTCGTCGCGGTGAACGCTGCGATGTTGGTGCGAGTCATGTTTTTTCTTCCTCTTGTTGATGTTGGCAGTGGGTAGATTGGAGCCCTAGGTCAGGCAGTCTCACTCGCAACGGCCGCGCAGGCATTGTCCCACGCCTCGCGGAAGGTCCTGCCTCGGGCGTCAGTCAGCCGGCCGCCGTGTGGCAGGCGCTGGAAGGCAACACGCCACGGGCCTTCCGCGTGAGGCAGCGGCTCGTGCTTGTCGCCGTTGTAGATGATGCGGGTGTGCTCGTTCGCGGCGCTGTATAGGAACCAGCCTTCCGGGGCGACCGGCTGCCATGGATCGGCAGCGCGCGATTGCAGGGCAGCTTCAATGCGCTGAAAAACCCTTAGCGGCGATGGATCATATCCTGTCCAGGCAGCATGGTCGGCATCGCTGAGCTTGTCGCCCTCTTTGAGACCTCGCCCGGTTAAGAAGGCGCTTCGCAGAAGCATCGACAGGTCGAGGGGTTTGACCATGTTTGTGGTCATGGGCGGCATAAGCGTAGCCGTCTCACCCATGGCCATCTCGCCGCGAACCCAACTTTCCCGTTGGGCCTGCCACATGGCATCCCGCTCGGCCGGCGACATCGCGGCGACGCGAGCCTTGGCTTCCTCGACGAGCACTGAAAGAGATTTCTCGGTCACGGGGCGATCTCCCAATCCGCTTCAAGCAGATCGCAACGGGTCACGCCCCATGGAGCCTTGCGCCCACTGCCGTCGATGTAAACCAGTTCGGGATAGGACATGCTTTCCTCACTGGCTGGTTTGAGCCAGACATACTTATTTGGCTTCCAGGCTTGGCGCCTGACCTTTGCCCCATGAATTTTCATGCGGCAAAGCGCGGCTGAAAAATCGAATGTCTCGCCCATGGTCAGAACGATCTCGGCGAGATGTAGCCGCCGCACATTTCGAGTTCGTCCATGGCCATGCCGCAGTTGCGCGCATAGTCGCGGTTGCCGGCACCGTGGGTGCCGTAGAGGTTGTGGCCGCCACCTTCGCGATAGCCGTGGTTGGCGCAGCCGGCGAGGGCGAGGTACGCCAGCACTGCTGCTGACATTGCGAAAACCTTCTTCTTCATGTCGATGTCTCCTTTTGCTGGTGGAAGTCAGAACTGCCTCTGGTTGATCAGCCCGTAGGCGATCGAGGCGTCGCGGCCGGCAGAGCAGAGGACGAGCCAGGCGAGGCAGGCGCGCTCGAAACCGAAGATGAGGGTCAGCAGTGCCACCCAGGCGCAGTGCCACGCGTAGGCCACGAGGACGGGGCGCAGAGCGCGCAGAAGTTCGCCGTAACTCTGAGCGTTGCGCAGGATGGTGCGGAGGCGGCCCATCAGTAGCGCTTCCCGCCTTCAGCCGCGCGGTTCGCAAGCTGGTGGTCTGCGCGAGTCCTGTTGAAGGCATTCTTGTCGATGACGGAGCCGCCCTGGTGGTAGCCGCGCGTCGCCGAACTTTCGAGAATGCGAATAATTGCGTTGGCGAAGTTCACCGCGCACTGATCGACGCCGGGCAGCCGCTTCGGCAGATCGCCGTAGAGCGTCATGTGCCGTAGGCAGGGGATCATCGCCGACGCCACATCAATCTGCGTAGCGGCAGCGGTGTCGAGGATGCGAAGAATACCGTCGCTGAACTCGACTTCGATTGCTGCACGGTGGGGCAGCTTGTCGTCACGAGCCTTGTTCTTGCGGTGAGCTTCCAGCGCCTCGGACAATTCCGAGTGCATCAGGGCGACCACTTCGCCGAAGTTGCGCTCGATTGGCTGCCCGGTTTCGCGATCGGTATACCAGCCGGCGTTGGTTGCGGTCTCGTGGGCCAGCTTCTGCGCGGCGCGGAGCCCGTCGAATGCTTCCAGTTCAAGTGCGCTCAGGCCGGGATGGAAAAAGGTGTTGTCGGTGGTAGGCAAGATCGTCTCCTTGGATTGCACGTTAAACGTGATTGTTTTGGCGGCGTTCGAGGCGGTATTCGGCCTTGCGCCCTCTCCCGTGGTTCTCATTGCTCACTGTCCAGCCGCTGATCGCCAGCTTGTCGCGCAGCCTGCTCATCTGGACGCGCAGCGCCTGCCTAGCGCTCGCGGGCAGCCGCGATCCGCGATAGATGTCATCAATCAGATCGTCAGCCGTCACACTGTTCGGATGCTGCTTGACCAAGGCGTTGGCGACGGTGCGAAGGACATGAGGAAGCGCAACTTCTGCAATCGCCTCGATCGGCATTTCGGCGGCCTCACGGCCACAGGTCGGACATTTACACATAGGCAACTCGTCGCACGTTGTAAGGTGATAATCAACTAAAAAGTGAAACTATGGGACGCCAATCGTCAACCCAGGTGATGCGGGAATCCGTGGTCTTCTCGTCGTCGCGGTTGTCTAGATGTCGGAGCATGAGCGTCTTGTGCCCGGCCTCGACGCCCATCATGGCGTTCTTGTAGTTGTCCTCGACCCAAATGCCGCCCTTGAGCACCTGCAGCCAGTCAGCCTTGCTCTCACGCAGTGCCAGACAGATGACGCGCGCAAAGGCTCCGTCGAACTCGCGATCGAGGTTTTCCTTCCGCCGCAGCAGGGTGAGCGGATCGGCCGAGCAGCTTGTTAGCACGGTCAGCTTGTGCCCGGCAGCCTTGAGCTTGAGGATCGCGTCCTTGGCGCCGGCAATCGGATGCAGTTCGCCGAACGCCTGGCAGGCGTTGAACTGGTTGATCAGTTCAAAGCAGCGCGCCTCGGGCAGCCCGAGCCAGTTGAACAGCGACCAGGACTTCGGTCCCTGCGCGCTCGGCTTGATGCCATGGTGGGCGAAGACCCAATGACGGAAGCCGCGCGTCCAGTCGAGCAGCACGCCGTCGCAGTCGAGAATGAAATGCATGTTACGGTTCTCTCGTTCGAAGTTGATGGTCGACGGGTAGTGCGCTGTACAGATCATGAGCGCCACACATTCAGGGCGAACACGATCGTGTTGCGCAGGCTGCCGCAGACAATGGCCAGGCCGATGGTCAATCCGGCCCAGGTGCAAAAACCGGACACGTAGAATTCCAGAAGTTCCTTCATGCTAGTCTCCCTTTGTGCGTGGCTCCTGCCACCTTGACGTAGAATGGTGCGCGGACGCTGCCGCAGTTGGCCTGGGCGGCACCAAGGGCGCGCAGGATGCGTTCGGTCGGCTCTCCGGTGCTTCCGAACAAGTTGCCGAGCGCCCACGCCTTCCCGCTGCCCACCGCTGCATATGCCGGATACTCGCCGACAGCGTAGTCCGAGCCGATCTTGAACAGGCGACCGCTATGGACGATCAGCAATTCGTCTGGCGCGCTTTTGCCCACGAGCTTTTTCAGGTCTGCCGTCACGACCGTGACCATATGGGCCATGATGTCGTGGCCGGGCGGTAGCGGCGTGAAATGGCTGCCGTGTTGCAGCAACTGGCCAAGCCGGAAAGAGCCCGTGAAGCCGACCAGGTATTCACCGGCCCGAAAGACCTTCGGATTGCTCCACGCTTCAATCGCATCATCGTAATTGGCAGCGCTATCACCGCCCATCCAGGCGCGGCCGTTGTCGACCAGTGCGACGATCGCGGTCACGCTGGCTCTCCATGTTCGCGAAGCCGGCGCTCGATGGCTGCAAATCCCTCGGCCATCGATCCAACGACAGCGAATGCAGTCGAGTCCTGACGATTATGTGCGTCACCGATTGCAGCATTCCAAAAGCAGGCGAACGCATCTGCGAGCTTGGCGCAGGTCAGATCGCCCATAGATGCGAATGCGCGCTGTTCATCTGCCGTGTACTCGCGGGCAGGCCACTCATCGTCTTTGAAATCCAAGATGTATGGCTTCTCGCCTTGGCCAAACAGCCAACGGTAGAAGGCAACGTGATACTCAGCCTTGAATCGTTCCCGAAAGACGTGCGGCGTTGCCTCGCGATCGCCGTGCTTGAAGCTGACGAAGTAGTCGCAGCGGCCGTCGCTGAGGCGCATAGGCTTGATGCTGACTTCGACATCGGCGCCCATCACTTGCCATCCGTGATGTAGACATCGCGCACGTCGATCAGCCGATACTTGGCCGCCCAATCCTTGGCGCATGGTTTCACGGCACCGCTGAGATCGCGCGCTTTGATGAAAACGAAACGGTCGGTCGGATCGCCGGCAGAGGGCTCGGGAATCTGCTTGCCGGTGAGCATCGCCTTGATGGCCAACGGCATCTTGTCGAAGAACTCGGTGCGCCAGCCGGCGTCGGCCGTGGTGATTGCTCCGATGCCTGTGAGGATCGTACCGTTGTCGAGCACCTGGTAGGGCTTGTGAAAGCCGAAGGTGGCGCTCGGCGTGTAGCAGATGTCGAGCTTCCAATCTTGGCGCAGATACATCGCGCAGGCCGACAGGCAGACGCCATCGACGATGACCTTTGAACCGCGCATGATCTCAGCCTTTGCATAGTAGCGAAGCAGTTCGCCGCCCATGTCGCCGTCAATCAGGTAGGCGGTTTCCTTGGCGGTGGCGGCCATCGGTATGCACGTCAACAGGGCGGCAATCAGAAGCTTGCGCATGGTGGCTCCGTTTCAGGAAAGCAGGAGACGCGAGTCGCGTTCTGCGGTGAGACCTTTGTTCAGGGCGACGCGTTCGGCAGCGAGGACGCCGGCCGCGTAGGATGGATCGAAGTCGCGGCTGTCGCGCTGGCGCATCTTCTTCGTCTCGATCCCGCGCTCCTTGAGGGCAGCGTCGATCAGCGCGCCGTGCAGCACGACCAAGCCGGTGCCGGTGGGCGCCGCTGGCTTGAGCGCACGGATGCGTCGCTGCAGCGTGTCTGCCATACCGTCGAGATAGGCTATGACGTGAGAGCGGCGTCGGGCTGAGTTGACCAAGGCGTATTGACGATCGACGCGGCTTTGCCCGTCCACCATTGCCCTGGTGCAGATCGCGAGCATGAACTTGGCGACGTCGACCTCATGATCGAAACCGAAGAAGCTGATCGACACCGGCCAAACGCCGGCCGGGGAGCGCCAGTATCGGGCGCCCGTCAGGTGGGCGATTGCCTCGGACGGTTTCCACAGCCGCTCGCCGATAGCGTCTTCGCGATATTCCTTGTGCTCGGCAAATGGCTGCTCTCGCATCATCGCCTCGTCGACCGTCATGTTGTGCTCGGCCAGCATCTCGGCGAGCTTCTTGGCGGCCGTGATCGCTTCGTCTTCCGTGCAGCCGTTCTCGACTGTCATGGCGGCCAGTGCGCGGATGCGCTTGGCGAGCTTTTCCCGATCAGCCATTCCATTTCTCCGCGATCTTGCAGACAGCGAGGGGGATCAGGACGTTGAGCAAAATGATGCCGAGGATCAGTGCGACTGCGGCTACTTCCACGCTCATGTCCCGCCTCCCTTCGTTGATCTCAACTCACACGTTTAATGATGAATGTCAATTTAAAAGTGAAAGTGTGAAAACAGAAAATGCAGTGTGGTCAGCCAAGGCACACGCCAATGGCTACGCCGATCACCGCTGCCGCTCCGAGGAACAGGTGGGGATTGATCGAGAGCGTGAAGGCGACAAACTTGGTGTGGCCGTTAGCGCGGTGGTCTCGGTATTTCATCTCGTGTCTCCCCTCATACGGATCAATTTCTCCGTGGCCGAGATTCCGAGCGGATCATTGGCGCCGCTCAGCCGTTCGACCAGGTAGTCAATTTCCTCGACGGTCAGGACGTTGATGACCATCGTCGTGTTCTTCTCGCGCCAGGCTGCCTGCCGCTCGCGGAATGTCGGATCGTTCTTGTGCGCGTCGACGTAGGCGGCCGACACTGCGAAATACAGTTCGATGCTGCCGGGCTTCATGCCATCGGCGATCAACCTAGCGCGGTGCGCGTCGCACTCGACGCGGTGCTCGTAGCCAAATTTCAGGTGGTCGGGCAGATCGGTCACGCTGTCCCGCGATCGCAACGACAATTTTCCGGGCGGCAATCGCGCTCACAATTGGCAACGCGGTCGGCCGCCGTCTTGATCCGCTGACGAGAGTCGGCACCCCACTCGTGCATCCAAGCGTGCGGCACTTGGACGAATCCGTGTCGAACAATTGTGTTGGGCGGCAAGGTGCCGAGATAGGGCTGACCGGGCACCGCCTTTTGCAGTTTGCCGTCCTGATTCACGCTTACTTGATCGCCAGGGCTCAGTTCTTCCGCTGTGGCGAGACGGCTTTCCATGATCTCAGGTGATCTCCCCCCGACCCGGTTCTCTGGGAACCGCATTTCCAGTTGTGTCAAAGCCGCCCGGAATTCCGATGGATGACGCTCGAAAAGGTTCTTCATGGCTCGCATGTCCTCCCCATCGAAGGCAATGTGCGTGGCCACGTATCCGGTGCAATTGGCGGGACTGAACGCGCGATAAATTGTTTCGCCGTTTTCAAGTGTGCGCCTCATTTCGGTCTCCTTTTCTGTTCGGCGCGGATCGCGGCGATGCGCTCAAAAAGCGGCTCAATACGAGTCAGTTCTTGTGCCGGAATTCTTCCGTAGCCGGCATTAAGATCGAGCTTGACCAGGCCAGCCGCGACCGCCAGCGCGTCGTCGGAGTAGGTCGAATAGTCGGGAAGTGTCATTTCTGTTTCCTTTTCTTCGGTGCTCTTGGCTTCCGCTCGAAGCCGATCCGGTATCGCTTGTAGCGTGCCAACTGAGTGAAGGGCTCAACCTTCCTGCGCTCTGTATCGAGCACAATGCTTTCCAGTCCAGCTTTGAAAATCTCGACGACGTTCAGCTTAGTCAACTTTTGGATACTTAGAATTTCGACTTCAATGGTCGGGATATTTTCCTCGTTGCCATCAAAGCTATACGCTGCGGCCTGAAGCCGCCTGATGAACTGCACGGTGGCACGGTCGTTGGTCAACACATGGGTCTCGCCGCCATGGGTGAAGCGGTAGAGCCGTGTCAGCAGGAGATGTGGCGGCACCTTCTTCAGGTTGGTGCCCACTGCGACGATCGGCTTGAGACGGTCAGGCCGCTTTCGATCGGTCATCAGTTCCACCCTCGCAACTTGTTCGCTCGATCCAGCCAAAACTGCCCCTTGTCGTAGAGCTTTTCAGCCTTCTCCTTCTGCCCCTTTTCAGCGGCCTCGTTGGCGTCGGCCAGGTGGCGGCTGCCGCGATCTTCCGCGTCGTTGATGCGCTCCTGCAGTGGGCGTTGTGGCTTTGTCACCGTTTTATCCACGCTACATCGGCCACGTTCTGCAACGCTGCAATGATCGCCTCGGCGTCGTGATGCGGCTCAGGGCCGCGAAGCAAAACCGCTTCCTCGCTTTCCAGGTTGGCGGCAGGCCCAAATAGTTCTTCTACTGCCTCACGGATCATACGCAGGGCGGCAGCGTAGGGCGCCACGGTATCGGCGTAGGTCGGGACGACTTCGATGGTGCAGATTTGATCTTCCGTGAGCACTGCAAATGATGTCGCGATATGGGACAGACTTCCATCGGGGCGACGACAGTTGGCATCGATTCCCTTGCGCGACTCATTGGCCAATTGCTGGTCGAGGGTGACGAAGCCTTCCGTCTCATCTTCGTTCCATACGATGTATCGGTTCATAATGCTCTCCGCGTCTTCTCGGACTCGTATAGCAGCCGCTGGATCAAGACCGCGATGTCTTCGATTGGGCTGGCTTGTGGCACGCGACTGATGGTCACGAAGCCGATGTAGGCGTACAGGCCGATCGCAGCGACGGACAACAATGTGAGAACCGTTGTCATGCCTTGGGAAGCCTTCCACGCTTGTTTGACACGCGCCAGGTCTCACCGTGGCAGGTGAGAGTGACGATGACTTCGCCGGTCTGCTCGCGACGCGGCAGAGGATCCGCGATTTCGCGCGTTACATACTCGATCCAATCGAAGTCAATAGGGATGTCACACTTCGGGCACCGAGTGCCTACCACCTGCACATGATCGACTTTCGAGCCGGGGCCGATCGGCGTGAAAGCGTTGGTGCCGGTATTGTGGTGCGGTAGGAAGGTCACGCCTTCGCATGCGATTGGTTGTCCCCACTGGCCCATGGCCTATCTCCGTCTCTTGGTTCTATTTCACTTTTAACGTGAATGTGTGCTGCCGGTCAAGTGAAATAATCAGGCGCTTCGATTTTCTCTGTGCCCTAATTCTCCGAGGGTGGTTGAGAACGAATGCGGAACATGCTTGTGTAAATCCAGGTGGGGCGAAACTCCGATCGAGGATCGTCATGGGCACGCGGAAAATCTACGACTACAGCTACCTGATTGAAACCCTCGCCGCGACTGGCGAGACGATCGAGCGGATAGGGGAGATGAACAACTTCGTGGTGGCTAAGGCCGCGTTCGAGGCCGCGCTGACGCAGCGCACCTGGTCGAATGTCGTGCTGCGCGAAGGCGGCCGGATCATCGAGACCGCGACCACTGGCGGCTACGATTGCGAGTCAAAAACTGTTCCGATCCTGAAGCGCTCAGACTGATTTCTCCGAGGGGATTCCGTGTGTATTTCTCCGGGGCCGAGTCGGTCTATTTCTCCGAGGTCTATTTCTCCGAGGGGTGCGGCGACAGTTGCCGGCCGGGCGAGGGGTGCGGTGCCAGGTCGCCGGCCGGCGAGGGGTGAATCGCGCGGTAGAATCGTCGATCAGGACGAAATTCCTAGCTGTTTTGTTATAACATTACACTGAGCAGCCGGCCGCGTTTTCAGCCGTCCAGGCGCTGCCGCTCAGCCGTTAACCGGCTCGGCAGCGGTCGACTTGTGCCGTTGAACGTGCGGCCGTAGATTGCCAGGCAATGGGAACGGCACGGGAGATTAGCAACCATGCGCAAAACATGGCCAACCATGGCGACACTCGGCGCGGCCGTAAGCATTTCGCTTTGCGTCTCGGCAGGCGCCAAGCCGGCCGCGCTGCCCGTTACAGGGGATAGGCTGGAAGCGGTTCAAAGCAGCGTGCGCGGCAGATTAAAAGACCCTGAAAGCGCCAGGTTCGAACTAGTGTTTTCAATCCAGAAAGGTTCAGGGGAGTTTGTTTGCGGCAGGGTCAACGCGAAAAATGGCTTCGGAGGCTATAACGGCGCGACGCCATTTAGCGGACTGCTATTGAAACGCGGCGCGGCATTCTCATTTGAAAACGTTAGCATCGAAAATCCGAATGAGATTCGCGACATGTGTTTAGCGCTCGGCATTTATATTTGACGCCATGCCGCGCGGACAAAAGAAAAGCCCGGCTGGCGGCCGGGCTTCAAAGCTTAATGTGGCACATATCCTAGCGCCACGAGTCCCCATAGGACGGCGCCTAGAACGGCCGGCCAATGCCACCACGGCCGCGCCACGGGCTCGGGCTTAGGTTTAGGCGCTGCCGTGCTGCCCGCGTCCAGGCGCTGCCGTGGCAGGCTAGGCGCTGGCAAGTCGACCGAATGCATCGGCAGCCGGCCGCGCGTGACGGCAACGACTCGACCTGGTAGCGGCGCGCCGCTTGCATCCGGCACGCTTACAATGGCTTGCCCGGTTGCCAGCCCGAGAATGCTTGCCGGGCTGATATTGCCGGGCATTGTCTCGGCTGCCGCTTTCAAGGCTTTGTGGTGATATGGCGTCGACGCGCGCAATGCGTGCTGAATCCGCGTGGCAAGCTGCCCGGCGATAATGTGTGGCAGGTCCGAAGGGGATTGCGTGACATAGATCAGCCCGACTCCTTTCGATCGAATGAGTCGCGTGATTTGCTCGATGCGACGCGTTACGGCAGCCGTGGCGCCGTCAAACACAAGGTGCGACTCGTCGATTAGGACCATGAGTCCAGGCGCTGCCACGTCGCCGACTTCGCCGAGCCCGGAATATAGCGTTTCCAGCGTATGAGCTACAAAGGCGCCATAAAGGCCGGGCAGCCGCGTTAGCTCGGCAGCCGCGTAAACCGTGATTCCTTGCGTGTCGCGCGGATCATGGCGCGAGTCTTGAAAGACCCATGGCGCGCCGCGTTCTAGGCGCAATAGCGCGCGCTGGACGGCCGCGACGGAAACGGGAGAAATCAAGCCATAAGCGGCCGTTAGATCGTGCTGCAGCGCCTGGTTAAGCAAGGCGCGCAAATCTGCCAACGTGGCGACGGCTCGGCCGGAATCTTCCGCCCATGCAAAGGCGATTTGCAAGGCGCCGGCTTGCGCTTCGCTCAGGTCTAGCGCGCGTGCGATCAAATCGGCGCCCATGGCGTCGACGCGCATTGCCGGCCGCATGAGATGCTGCCCGAGTGAAGCCAAATCGCCTTTCGCGTCCAGGATCAAAACCGGGCAAGGCGCCCGCTCAGCTATAGCGCCTAGCGTGGTCGACTTGCCCGAGCCCGTGGCGCCGAAAATGCCAACGTGCCGAGTTAGATATTGATGCGGGATTCCGGCGCCGCTGCCGATTGCTAGAATCGTCATGCGCGGCGCACGCTTTTACGGCTATAGCCGTGCCCAGTATCCCACGAATAGGATTCCTTACTGCCGGAAAGATAGGGATTGTGCCACCATTTGCGGCCGTTTTCAGCGGCTGAAAAGCCTTCTTGCGCAATCGCCGCAAGCTTGCCCGCATCTTCGGCAAGCGCGACCATCGCGGCGCCGTCGAATTCAGCCGAGTCGAGCAAGCGGCCGTTTCGGGCTTTGGCTTCAATATCGATCAAATCGCCATTGCTGCCGAATTCGAACGTTAGCGAATTGAGCGAGTCGGGCAGCCCGTGGCATGGCCAAGTCGACTTGAACGCGTCCAGGTCCGCGCGCTTGAATGTGTGAATCATTGGGGAATCTCCATAGAACGTTGCGGCCGGAATGGTTTCGCGGACATGCGCTTTTGCAGCGTCACGCGTGGCAGCCCGGAAGGTTTCATCGAGCTGCCCGTCGTCGGTCGCTGCCCAATAGAGCGGCGAACCAATTCCCCAATAGGTGCCGCAGTGATCATAGCCGCCTGAGTCCAGGCGCACGCGTTGCAGCGTTACCTTCGGCGCATATGCCTTCATTGCCTTTGCCGCTGGAATTCGCGCGCGATACTCAGCCGCGCGATTTCGAAAATCGGCCGCCGCAGCCTGCCAACATGAGGCCTTGAAACCGTCTGCCGGCCGATCCTCTTTCCTGCGCTCAGCCCGGTTTGCGTAAGCTTCCATTAGTTGCGCGCTGCCTTCCAAAGCTTCGGCCGTTTCGGTCTCGGGCTTGTGTGACGCGCGGCCAAGCGGCGCGCCGCGTGACCAATCGCCCATGTAACCTTGCGGCGCATTGTCCTGATAGTTTGGCATGGCGTGACTTCCCCTTTAAAAGTGAAACTATGATTAACCAAAAAGCGGTTAACTGTGTTGAGCGTTCAACTCGGCTGCAATTGTCTCAATCACGGAGTCGCTGGCTATGCCTTGCCCGCTAGTCGTGCGAGCCCAAACGATCATGCCGCCGATATCACGGTCGACCTTTTCGCCTTTCGCCTCCAGCTTGTCGGCAAGCCAGTCTGACACGATCCAATGCTCGAACACTTCGCGGTCATAGGGCTCGATCTCGCAGGTTGCGCACAACAATTCCCATTTCGTGTCAGTTTTCCCGCCGATTGAAAACGCGCTTCCGTCCGTGTGAGCAAAGGCGCCGAGAGTAGCCGTTTCGGTCCAGCCGGCCTGCGTTGCTGCTTCTTCCCAATCAGGAATCGGATAGCAAAGCTCGGCGGCTTGCTCGCATAGGTCGGCAAGGTCAGGCCTAACGGCTGGCCGATGGCCGCTACCGGCAAGTGTCGAGATAAGAAACGACACGCAATAGTGAACTTCGGCCGAAACGATTTGGTCAGGGGTACGCATGATCAAGACTCCAGCCAATAGCGCTTGGCAGCGATTGCATTGCGCCGCGTGTCGCGACGGATTCGGCCGCGTGGCGTGTTCGCGAAGTCGCCGCGCCGGAAGGGGGATTCGTATTTCATGCTATGACTCCTTTTGTTGATTTGAACGCAAAACGTGAAACTAGAACACACTGCCAACAATGAAGGCGAGAAAGGCGGAAGCGGGCAGCACAACCGCTACGCCGAGATAAAGCGCAATCTTCTGCAGCGTCTCGCGACGCTTGCGAATGGCTGCCCGGCTCGGCTTGCGGTTGTGACGGCTCATTTCCTGGACCCCTTCATAAGTGACTTTCACATTAAACGTGAAACTAGGCGGGGAGTCAAATGGAAAAAACGTTATGGTTAGCGCCTTCGTTGAATGCCGATTGAAGCCGCTTGTCATATGTCGAGAAGCCGGGCAGCCATTCGTCCAAACCGTCGCCGGCCTTGAGCTTGTCGCGCTCGGCTCGGGCTTCAGCGATCTCGGCAACGCAAGCCGCCACCTTGTCGCGAATGGCGCCGCAAATCGCCTTGAATGCTTCGCCTTTGCCTGCCACGGCAGCGCGGCGCCGCTCGGCTAACAATTCAAGCGCTGCTTTGCGATTGGCTGCTATGGTCTCGGCACGCTCGGCAAATTGGCTGCCGGCTTGCCATGCCGCGTTATATTCCCGCTCAGCTTCGGCCGCGTGTTGCGCCAGGCTATCGGCCGCGCGGGCAGCGTCTCGGGCAGCGTCCAGGTCGACCGCGCTTTCGTTGTATCGGTCGCCGCGCATATCTTCGGAATAGATCGTGCCGAAGTCGAGAGTCGGCCGCGAGTCGCAATCGTCCGCGCTGGCATAGCCGGCAACAAATCGCGCCGTGCCGTCGCGGCCGGGCAATTGATAGACGACTCCGTAAATGGTCGCGCTTTGGTCGACGTCGGTATACCAGCCGCACGACTCGCGGTTTGACCAAATGCGGCCGCGTGGCGTATCGGCTTCAACGTTGCCAATGTGGCGCAAGCCGGCGCCGCTGATATCCTGGACGAATGCCAGCCGCTCAGCCCGTCGCGCATAGGAACGCGAGTCCAGGTCGCGCGGCTGCCAATAGACGGCAGGATATGACTCAACCGGATGCCGCAAGTGAGACCTTGCCGCCTTTGCTTCGCTATAGCCTTGCGCGATTGCGTCATGATACGCGGCGACACATTGCCGGGCTTTTGCCAGTGCGGCAGCGGCGCCGAGTCGCGTGCTTTGGCGATAGAAGCGAAAACCGTTCAAAAGCATATTTTCCATTTTCATGACTCCTTGTGTGATCTCGGGATTTAGGCGGCAGCGGCAGCGGCGCGCTTTTCAAGCCAAAGCCGCTCAGCAATGGAATCCATGTCGATTCCGCGAAACCAGGTTTCGGCTTTGCTCGGGCTATCGACTTCAAACCAGCGCGGATCATTCCAGGTTTTAGGCGCAATGCGGCCGTCGACCGACATGCTGAAATGTGCCTCTTTCCTTTCGCAATCGACATAAAGGCCGATCTTGAGACGGAAGCCGAAAAGCACGCTTTCGCGCTTCAACTGGTAGAGTGAAAACATGGTCTAGACTCCTGCCGGCGACGGGCTGAGCGCTGCCGCGACGTGCGGCCGCATCTTGTTTCGAATGGTGAAAATCTGCGCTTTGGCGCTGCTATCCTGCAGCCGGTTTGCGCAACGTAGCGCCTGCCGCATGTAAACATCGGCCGTTATCACAAAGCCGTTTAGCCATGCGTGGCGTGCCAGTGCGACAAGGTTTTTCGCGTGTTCGCGTTCCATGGTGATTGTCCCGTTAAAAGTGAAATTTGAAGGTGAAGCCGCGCGGCGCCGTGGCGTCGACGCATTCGATCGATTGCCAGCCTTTTGGCACTTTCGCGCCTTGCCAAGCTGAGCGGCAATCGTCGCCGCTGCCCGCAATGAAAAGCTGCCCGTCATATGTCGCGACTCGCACTTCGAAGCGCGGCGCCGTCTCGGGCTCGGCAGGGATAGAATAGGCAAGCGCCACGCTGCCCGCGAACGTGGCAACCATGGCAGCGGCTAGCTTTGCAAGCATTGGTGAATCTCCCGTTGAAAGTGAAACTATGATCTAAGCGAAGAAATCGGCCGCTTTGGCAATCGCCCACGCGTCGTTCCAAACTTCTAAATCAATCGTGTCTTTTGGATTGTTCAGAAAGAACGGCTCGCGGCCGAATGTTTCTTGAAACGCGGCAAGCATAACCATGTTTGCGTCGACATAGTCGTGCGAATGGCAAATGCCAGAGTCTTCCGGCTCGGCTTTGTTTGCGTCGCACATGGCGCGGAATTGGCGCGGCGAAAGCTCAGCTTGCATCATGCTGCCGAATTCGCGCGCAAGCTTAATTTTTTCCTGAATTGTGCTCATGATCTCGACTCCTAGTGGGAAATGGCGAAGCGAATATTCTGGCGAATGAGCGAGGCAACGAACGAGTCGCGCTGTTCCGCGTTTGCAAAAGACCATTCATCAATCTGCCCGTCAGTCGAGCGAACAAACTGCACGTTCAAACCAGCGGTGCGGCGTGCGTAGAAAACCGCGTTCATTTTCTCGACTATGGTAGCGGGCAGCCCGTCGCGGTGCGGCTTGCGGGCAGCATCGAATTGCAAAGGCGCTTCCGGCGCCAGATAGCCCCATGCGCCACCGGGCAGGCGGACTCCCATGACGCGGACACGCTTCGAATTGCTGTTGAAGGAATAGCTTTCAATGCTGCCGTCTGCGAGCAACGCGGCGGCAAGGTCTACCATCTCGCGCATTGAGCCCGTGAACTCGCGCGCCGCGTCTATGTCGTTTGTCGTGTTGATAGGAGTGGCCATAGCGATTTGTCCTGTTTGCTTGTGAAGTCGATTAGAGCATGGCGCCGAAGGCTGCCGCCCATGCCATGAAGCCTGCCGCGCCTATCAGCATTGCGGCGCCAATGGCGACATTGCCGAGCATGGCAAGGCGCCGCTGCCGGTTCCGTTCGATGGTGCGACGTGCCTTGCGTGCCATTTGCTCTAATCCCGTTTCCTAGTGACTTTCACATTAAACGTGAAACTAGCCAACGAGTCAAACGCTATTTTGCGGCAGGCGCTGCCGGTCTCACGTGCGCACGCGGGATTCCTTCCATGGCCATGCCGTCGCCGCTCGGGCTTGCCAGCGTGCTAGGCGCTGCCGTGCTCGATGCTACCAGGCGCTGCCGTGCTGCCATGCTCGATGTGCTACCAGGCGCTGCCGTGCTGCCGTGCTCGATGTGCTACCAGGCGCTGCCGTGCTGCCGCCCTGCTGATTAACAGGACGCATTCAAAGGCGCTGCCGTGCTCGATGTGCTGCCAGGGGCTGCCGTGCTCGATGTGCTGCCAGGCGCTGCCGTGGTCGATGTTGCCAGGCGCTGCCGTGCTGCAGGTCTCGGGCAGCCCGTCGCCGGTCTAGGTCCTATCCACTGCAGCGCCTTTGCCCGTGGCAGCTAGGCCGGGCTGACCGTGGCATGGTCGCATGTAGCAAATGCGATAGGTTCAATCGGTCTTTATCTAATGAATTCATCACGTTGACACGCTGCAGCGCTGCCCTATGCATGACGCATGGAAGGCGATTGAACACATTTGCATAATGAATTCAATTGGTTAGCACATGCGATAGGATGCATGATCGATTGTGTCCGCGTTGCCGCTAGACCGAAAAACGCAATGAAATCAATGACATGATGGCTTTGGGTCCTTCCTCGACGGGTCGCCGGGTGGCGGGAGGCACTGAGCGCGATTCACGCGAGATTTGAAATTCTGCACAACGAAACGAGTTTGAATGTGAGCATTGCTCATGATTAACCCGATTGTGGTTGATTTTGGCGCAGTGAAACAGCTTCTCACCTGGTCTCACCCTGTTCGAAGGCTAGGTGAGCAAAAAAGTCCAATGAAATCAATACTCTCTCACCTTCTCACCCTTCTCACCCTAAAATAGAATAGTTATAAGAAGAAGGTAACAGCAGAAACCCGGCATCCGCCTAGCCACCGTGGTGGTGCCGCCAGTTTAAACTATATGGAAACAGGGTGGGAGGGTGTGAGAAGGGTGAGCGCGGCGGGGAAATGAGATACGTCGCACTTTCTCAAGTTGAATACAGGCGATCATCGTTCCCTGTCGATCTTCAAAGAAAAACCCGCCGAAGCGGGTCAGTTACTCAGGAAACGATGATCTATTAGAACGCAACTCCGGGTCTGATGTAGACGCGGCATTTGCCGTATTTGTCGTTGATTTTTCGCGCGGTCACGGGGCCTTCGGTGCGAGGCCAGCCGACGATCAGCATGGCCTTCCCGATCTTCATGGCTTCGGTGTGAGGAACGGAGCCGTCGCGGCCCAACATTTCCTGCCAAATCTGCGCAATACAGGTCTCATCGCGGTAGCTCTTAGGAGCATCCGGGTCCAGGTCGTCGAAGTCGTCGCTGGTGCCGATCGGCTGCTCCAACCAGGCGTGGATTTGCCCGGCAAGCATTTCCTCACTGGTCTCAACGCGGCGGCTCTCCTGCATCACTACGGCCGTGGCTGCGGCGGCGTCGGTCAGATGCAGCGGGAGTTCTGCGGTCCCGTGCTTGGCTGACATGGCGTGGTAGATGGCAACGGCTTCGGCCCAAATCTGCATGACCTCGCGGCGCAGTTTCGGGTTGTCGATCTGGCCTTCAAGCATACAAACGATTGGCCAAAAGCGCCGGCCGCCCGTCATATCTCGCAGGTACTCTCGGTCGTTCGTCGAGCCGATGAAGATGCACTGCCGAGGGAAGTCCCTGGCTCGCTTCTCCCATGCCAAGCGCACCTTGTCTTCCTTGCGGCTGACGAACGCCTTTAGGTCGTTGACCTCGGCACGCGCCATGGAAGAAAGCTCACCGAGTTCGAGTATCCATGAGCCCTGCATCAGTTCGACCATCTGCTTCGGGTCGCTGATGTCGCCTGTGAGTTCGTTATACCAGTGCAAGGCAAGGATTTCGATGAAGGTGGATTTGCCCTTGCCTTGGACGCCTTCGAGGATGGGCACGAAATCGAACTTGTGGCCGGGCCGGAAGACTCGAGCCACGGCGCCTACCAGCATCATCAGGGACGCCTGGCGGTTGTAGTCGTTGTCGATGCAGCCGAGGTAGTCAATGAACAGGGTTTCCGCTCTGCAGATGCCATCCCATGTCACGGACGAGAGCAGGTCTTTGATCGGGTGAAAGCGGCGCTTCTGCGCCGACATGCCGATGGCGGCCTTGAGATCGCGGTCGGAGACCTTGATGCCATACCCCGTCAACTGCGTTTTGCTCTCAATCAGCGAGCGGATAGCGGCATCGTGGTCGTCCGTCCAGTTGTCGCCGTTCAGAGTGTCGTTGACCTCCCACAGGCGGCCCACAAGGTTGACCGGATCGTGCGAGGACTCGCGCCTCTTTTTGATGCGCCTCGGCGGCAGCTTAAGCACCACTTCCTGAGCAAATTCGTTGTAGGCGGCGCTTGAACGCACCCGAGAATCGTTGTCGACGATCAGCGCAACGTTGGGCAGGGTGCTCTTTAGCTCGCCTTCCTCGTTGCGATGCAATTTGCTCAGCCAGTCAGGATCAACAGTGTCGTTTATTGCCGCTTTCGCGGCAGGGCGGGCGGGAGCATCACCGAGCAAATCAGAAAGATCGGTCGCACTGACGCTGAGCAAATCGGAGAGATCGGTGTCACCCTTGGCAGGGATGAGGGCCGGCGCGCTGAAGCCATCGTCGATATCGAAGTCGAAGTCGGCCTTGAGCTTGTTGGTTTGCGATATCTGGATCAGCGTCGCCATGCGGACGGGATTCTTCGAGTCCTGACTGAACGATCGCCAGCGAACGGCCGCGTTCTTCGCATCGAATTTCTCGGACTGCCTCGCCCAATCGCACCACCGCTCGAAGCCCTGGTTGGTGCCTTGGAACTGGTGGTGCAGCGCCATGCCGACCTGAACATAGTCGTCGTAGTGGGCGCCGCCGCCGTCATTGGGGATGTGCTTGAGGATGTCGCTGATCTGCGCGGCGTCCAGGTCCATCGGTTCCGAGCGGAAAAGATCGAATAGCTCGTCTTCCTCGTCGCCTGCCTCAACGACGGAGCTTTGAACGTTCCAGGTCTCGATGGTCGCGGCGGGGATGATCGGGCCGACACCGAAACCGATCATGTCGAGATCGAGCGGCCGTTCCCAACGATAGGGCAGTTTGGTGTCAGGGTGGATCGAGGGCGGCAGCACGACTTGGACGCCAGTGCCGAACAGGTCGATCATCCAGTCGCGCTTGACGACGAACTTCTGCTGCCGATCGTCCCACAGCTTCTCGAAGCCCGTCGACTGAGCGAGGGTCTTCTTGCGCAAAGGCTGATCGGTAAGGAAGTACAGGTGACGGCTCTCGCCGCCCGAACCGCTGATGACCGATGGCAGCGAGCGCGCGCCAGGCCAAAGCGATAGGACGACGCCCCATGCCTCGGCAGCGAATTCCGGTTTGCGAATGTCCAGGTCGAGAACGTGAAGGTAGCCTGCCTCGGTCTTCGACGGCTCACCGAGCCGGATACCGATGTTGGCGTTGTTGCGGTAGCTCGCGCGCAGCGAGGCTTCCGTTTGCACGGGAGCTTTGGTCCAGGCCGTTTCGATAGGCCGTTTCTCGAACGGCACTAGCCAATGGAGCGACGCGCCGGCCTCAATAAGCGGACGGACGGAATCAAGCACGCTGTCGAGCGTGGGAGCACTTGCCATTTTACGCCTTCCCCTGCGGGAATCAGATGTCGAGGAAGGGAATCAGGTCGTCTTTGGTGAGTGCGCCCTTCTTCTCGGGCTCCTTCGTCGCATCCGACAAACCACGCAGGCTTTTCGCGGCCTTTGGCGACAGGCGCTGTTCCTTGAACCAGCGATAGACGGTGAAGCGCGCGTTGCCTGTGCCTTTACAGAGCGCCAGGGTGTCGATTCGCCCACCTTTCAGGAACTCGGTGGGCAACTTGGCCACCAGGACCTTGTAGAGCGGCGTATCGTAGAGAAGGTCGGTGTCGCACTTGTTCGGGCGCCCGATCTTGTTGGGCTCCGGGTTAATGGTGTGGAGTTCCATCGTGTCCCCTATTGGTTGGATTTCATCGACCTTAGACGTGCAGCGATCCAAAATCAAGTTAAACGTGAAATTATTGCACATAGGGCTTGAAACGTGATTTTGGACGTGCTTTAAGTGGGTGCATTCACGTTTAGCGTGATATTCAACCCGTCTAGGAGACACCATGAGCCTTGAAGCTGCACTCGCCGAACACACGGCGGCCCTGAAAGCCAACACCGCAATGACCGAAGCCCTGTTGGGCGCTACCAAAGACCTGCTCTCCCTCCGCACCGATGCCGTCGAGAAGGTTACGGCCGCCGTCGCCGCCAGCGGCAAGGGCAAGGCCAGTGAGCCGAAGAAGGATGAGGCCAAGAAGGACGAAGCGAAGGGTGCCGACGCCGGCAAGGGTCAGATTTCGACCGACCCTGAAAATCGCACGAACCCCTACGAGGGCATCAAGGACTCGATCGCGGAATATCTCAGCGAGATCGACCGGCCCGAGGAACGCGACGCGCGCAAGGTGAAGGTCGTCGCGCTGCTGAACCACGAGAAGATCAAGAGGGCCGATCTGCCCGCCGACGCCAAGCCGGATGTCGCCAACATCAAGGAAGACGCGATCGACCTGTTCAAGAAAAACCTCGCCGGCCTCAAGGCGAAGGGCGCTCTGACCGAGCCGGCAGCGAAGAAGGCTGACGACGACCTGGACCTCTGATCCAGCCGCCTGTTGCAGGCCCTCCCGGCGCGCTGCCGGGAGGCGCTTCAGTAGCGAGCGGGCTCCGAGGCAATCCCTCCCAAGCCCTCGGATGATGGCCGACCCCCTGCGGCCTCCCGCTCGCTTCTCAAGCGCCTCAAACAGAAGGAGACAGCAGTGAACGTTTTCGGAAAATCGGTGGTTTTCGACAAATCCATTTTTGGCAAGTCGATCTTCGGAAAGATCATGGCTCGCGAGATTGGCGAGAGCTTGGGCAATCCGCTCGGCCAGGGTAGCGGCGCCTTCATGGCTCGCAAGGCCGCCTTGGCACTGATGCGCGGTGGTCGTGGCTTTCGCACACCTGCGAGAAAGCCTCGCGTCTACTCGAATGGCATGACACGAGGTCAGCGCAAGCGGCTGATCCGTGCCGCCTGTGCTACGGCCGAATCCGATCGGCAGAAGCTCGTCTGCAGCAAGAAGGCTGATCTCTCGGGCATCCCGTTCGATCAGTTGAAATATCAGTTCGGCGCCCTGGCAGGTCGGTGATGCTCGCCGGCTTCCCACCCTACCGCCACCTGATCGTCAAAAACGATGCGGGCAAATTCACGACCGAGATACTGGTCGAGACGCCCCATCAGTTCTCGACGCCGAACGGTCTTTTTGACAAGGCCACCGGCAGGCAGTGGGGCCACCCCGAAGTCAGCTTCGTCGGGCCGTTTACGGCCGATGGCGACATGGAGAATCGGCCGTGAGGCGGCCGAGCTACTACAAGCCAACGGTCGGCTCGGATCACATTCCCGACCCGCGCGCGTGGATTGATCGGGTGGCGCCGTGGCTGATCATTGCCTTGGCCATGCCGATCTGGTTGTCGCTCATTTGGAAAGCGTTGTGATGATCACCTTCGATGAACTGCGTGCGCAGGGCTCGGGCATCCGGGTCCACGGTAACGGCTTCATTCAGATCGACCTGCCTGACAACAAGCGGGTCAATGTGTGGGGTCATACCGCGATCCCGCGCCAGAATGTGGCCACGCAGCTTCACGACCATCGCTTCGATTTCTACAGCTTCGTGCTGCGCGGAGCGATGGTCAACGCGACCTACCAGGCATATCCGGCGAAGGCGCAGCCTGTAACGCATGACGTTTATACGCCACAGGCGCGCGAGGGCCAGGACACCGTTCTAGTTCCGCTCGGCGATCCGGTGCGACTGACGCCCTATCACGCGCAAGTGGTGCCGGCAGGCGAAAGCTACCGGCTGCCTGCCGGGATGATCCACGAGACCTTCGTGAACCAGCCCACCGCGACGCTGATGCTGAAGGGCGAGCATCGCAACATTCCCGTCCGCGTCCTCTGCCCGATCGGCCGGAAGCCAGACAACGATTTCGTGCGCCACGCCGTCATGAGCGACGCGGACCTGTGGGAGATCGTGATGGAAGTTTTCGCGTGACCGCACATGCCCGTCTCTCGCCGTCTGGCTGCGATCGTTGGAGCACCTGCACTGCGTCGGTGGCTCTGATCGACAAGCTGCGCGGTGACGGCGAGATCGTCGACCGTGACGCTTCGGAGTGGTCCGCCGAAGGCACCGTTGCGCATGAAGTCCGCGAGATGTGTCTGGCGTTCGGTCTCGATCCGCAGAGCTTCGTCGGCGCCACGATCAGCGCTGACGGCTTCACCTATGTCGTTGACGACGAGATGGCCGGCCACTTGCAGCCCGGCATCGATTGGGTCCGCGAGCACACCAGCAACCCTCATGTCGAGATCAAGGTCGATCTGACGCCGTGGCTACCCGACCAGTTCGGCACCTGCGACACCGGCTGGCTGAGCATCGACATCATCGAACTCGATACCCTCTACATTTCCGATTTGAAATACGGGGCCGGCGTCTCTGTCGACGCAATAGGCAACAAACAGTTGCGCCTTTACGGGCTCGGAATGTGGCACTTCCTCGGCCGCCCGCGCGTCGAGAGGATCGTACTCAACATCGACCAGCCGCGCGCTGGCGGCATGAAATATTGGGACATCACGCTCGACGAATTGCTCGCATTCGGCGAGGAAATGAAGGCTGTCTACGCCAAAATCGTTGCCGGCGATGTCGAGTTCAAGCCGAGCCACAAAGCCTGCCGCTGGTGCGAAGTGCGACAAGCACCAGGCGGCTGTGCACCGCGCGACCGCTGGCTGATGGAGATGGCCGCCGACGCCTGCCCGACATTCAAACTTCCCGGCTACGAAGGGCAAAATCTCGTCGGCGCTCGCCGTTGGCTCGTCGTGCAAAATGCATCCGATATCCGCGCACGCCTGGCCGAATTGCACGAAGAGTCTTTGCTCGCGGCGCTCAACGGCAAGCCCGATCCGGGCTCCAAGGCAGTCGAAGGCGACTTGGGCGACCGGCGCTTCAAGGACACGAAAAAGGCCGAGGCGCTTCTGACAGCCGCCCTCGGCGACAAGGCTTACAAGCCGCGCGAACTCATCGGCATTGGCGAGATCGAAAGGCTCGTCAAGCCGGGCAGGAAAAAGGCAGGGCACCCCGACACATGGGCCGACCTGCAAAAGATTCTGGACCGTCCACCAGGCAAGCCAAAACTGGTGCCAGAAGATCATCAACGCCCGGCACTGGTCCGGTGGGAAGATGATTTCGACGACCTAGACCCCTGAGAAACCAAGCAACCGAGATACCGAAGGAACTGAGTGCCATGGGCAAAGTAAATGAGAAAGACAAGACGGGCCGAACGGTCACGCTGACAAACGTTCGGACTTCTTTTGCCGAGTCGCTGCATACCGCGTCTCTGCCGAAGAAGAACAAAGACCCGAACGCGAAGCCGAAGCACGGTGCCAACTTCATCCTGGAAACCGACTCGCCGGATTTCGCCAGCAACAAGGCCGCCTGCATCTCCGCGATGAAGGCTGCCGGGCGTGAATTCAAGCGTTCCGAGGACTGGTGGAAGACGCTGTGGGACGACAAGCCCGACAACCTGTCGTTTAAGAAGGGCGATCGGTTCAAGAATGAAGCCGGCGAAATCTACAAAGGCTACGCGGGCAACCTCGTCGTTAGCGCCAAGGGGCCGGGCGGCGGCTTGAAGCGTCCGCAGATGCGTGACAGGAACAAGCGCATCATCGAAGTCAGCGAAATCCTGGATGTGGTCTACAACGGAACCTACTCCGATGTGATCATTTCCTGGTACGGCACCGAAAACGGCGGCACGCCGCGCATCACCTGCTCGGTGGAATCTATCCGCTCGCGGCAGGTGGGTGAACGGCTCGGCGGCGGCGGCATCTACGTGGATGACGACGACTTCGACACGCTGGAAGCTGACGACAGCTTCGATGACGGCCCGTCCAACACAGGCTCTAGCTCGAAGTCGTCCAAGTCCGACGACGACGATCTGTTGACCTGATCCCGGCAACTGGCGGCGGCTTCGGCCGCCGTCTCTTTCACGTTTAACGGGAAACTCTCATGAAACGATGCCCATTCGCCGACACGGTGCTCTATGACGATCTTCTTGCGGCCTCTTGCCTGGTCGAGCCCTGCGGCTCCCGCGTGACCTGCAATCCTGCGCCAACCGACACGGACGAAGACTACTTGGTGGAAATGCCAAGCGGCCGGGAAGACAGCGTGTCGCGCATCGTCAGCCTGCTCGCAGAAGCTGGCTTTCGGTGGGAAGGCACCGAGCACTATCAGATGGCCGCGAACGAATTCATGTCGTGGCGCCGTGATGACATCAACCTGATCGTGACCGCCAACTCTGATTTCGCGCGCCGGCACCGCGCCGCTACGCACGTCTGCAAGCGTCTAAATCTCATGGTCAAGGATGACCGGATCGCGCTGTTTCAGGCGGTCCTCTACGGCGACATCGCAAAGCAGGAATGCGCTCAGCCGCCGTCCTTCGATGAGTTGCTGGTGTGATCCGCAGATGAGCACGAAATATCGCACTTGCCCCGACGACGACTACACCATCGATCCCGGCATGACGCTCGCGGATGCGTTGCGCAACGCGCTCGATGTCGAGCATCCGCAGGCACAGGCCGTCGCCTTGCGGCTGATGGTCGGCCGCCTCGCCGAGGCAGGTATCCTCACAGAAGACGACGTGCTCACGATCCTCAACTCAGGGCTCGGGTGGGGGCCGACAAGGGCAGGTTATCGTTGGGAAGTCGTGCCACCGACCCAGGATAAGGACTTGCTGGTTTGAGCACGATCTTTACCGATATCGAGTGCTACCACGGCTTCTTCTACGTCGGTTTTAAGCGGCAGGAAGACGGCAAGCGCGTCGGCGTCGAGTACAGCAGCCGCAAGCCAACCTACGACCGCGACTACGTGCGCAACGTGCTCCTGCGGCACACGACCGTGGGCTTCAACAGCCTCTCATACGACTTGCCGATGCTCTGGTATTCGCTCGGCGAGGAAGTGACCAACGAGAAGTTGAAAGCGGCGTCGGACAGCATCATCAAGGGCAGGGTGCCGTGGTGGGAGGTTGAAGACCTTCTCGGCATCCGCATCCCTTACGATCTCAAGCAGAAGCACATCGACCTGATCGAGCCGCAGCCGAACGCCGTTGCCAGCCTCAAGACGCTGAACGGCCGGATGCATGGCAAGCAGTTGCAGGACTTGCCTTTTCCGCCCGACCTGGTGTTGACGCCCGAGCAGATGGAGATTGTCGGAAACTATTGTCTGCACACCGATCTCGACGCTACCGAAAACCTCTGGAAAACACTGGCCGAGCCGCTTGAATTGCGGCGCGCCCTGAGTGCTCGGCACGACACGAACTTTATGTCGAAGTCTGACGCTCAGATCGGTGAGGCGATCGTCAAGAAGCGCGTCGAGCAGATCAGTGGCAGCAAGGTCTTCAAGAACCCGACGAAGCCTGGCACCACGTTCCAATATCCCGTGCCGGCGTGGGTGCAGTTCAAAACGCCAGCCCTCCAAGACCTGCTCGCCCGCGTGCGCGAGAGCGTGTTCACCGTTGGCCCGGAAGGCAAGACGATCGCCCCGGCGTGGATGGATGGCGACGGCGCCACGATCAAGCTCGGCAGCGAGACATACAGCTTCGGCATCGGCGGCATTCACAGCACCGAGAGCAACCGAGCGACCCATTCCGATGAGTCGAACGTGCTCATCGACGCCGACGTTGCCTCACAGTATCCCGCCGCGATCCTCATGTTGGGCCTCTACCCGCCCGCGCTCGGCCCTGAGTTTCTGACCGCCTATCGAGCGATTCGAGACGATCGCATTGTTGCCAAGAAGCGCGCCAAGGCGATCACCGATGAGTTGAAAGGCGTCAACGATCCAGACCGCAAAGCGGCACTGGAAAAGGAATTGCTCGAATGTCAGGTCAGAGACAAGGGCGGCAAGATTCAGTTGAACGGCGTCTATGGGAAGCTCGGCAGCCGCTACAGCATCCTCTATGCGCCACACCTGCTGCTATCCGTAACGCTCACCTGCCAGTTGGCAGTCCTCATGCTGATCGAACGCGCCTTGGAAGCAGACATCGCCGTCGTCAGTGGCAACACCGATGGTGTGCTGTTCCGCTGCCCGCGCGAGATGTTCGCCGGCATCGCGAAGGACCGCCTCAACCCGAGCCGGCTCCAAGAAGTCTGTGCGCAGTGGGAAATCGACACCGGATTCGACCTTGAGTTCGGCGAATACAAATCGATCTACAACGCGTCGGTGAACGCCTATTTCGCCATCAAGCCGGATGGCGGGCACAAGCGAAAAGGGCCGATCGGCAATCCTTGGAATACGCACAAATCGGACTTTGATCCGGTGCGCGGGCAGTTGATGAAAAACCCGCAAATGACGATCTGCTCTGACGCGGCGCTGGCGCTCATCAAGGATGGCACACCAGTTGAAGAAACGATCCGTGCCTGCCGCGACATGACGCAGTTTGTCACCGTGATCAAGGCCGCCAAGGGTGCGACCTGGCGGGGCGACTATTTGGGCAAAACCGTTCGCTATTATTGGGGCGTGGATGGTGAGCCCATTCTGGAAGCCGAGGCGCACGCCTCGACGGGCAATTTCAAGAAAATCCCGAAATCTGACGGCGCTGTTGAGTGCATGAGGCTGCCGGATGAGTTTCCAGAGGACGTGGATTACGCCCGCTACATCGCCGAGACCGAGAGCATCTTGAGCGACCTTGGCTACTATGGCCCGAAGGTGGCACCGCGAAAGCCGATCCGCATCACCAAGGCCAACCGATTCATTTTCTACGCACTGTGGAGCACGGCGGCATGAGCGACGCCAAATACCAGCCTACTGATGAACTGCGGCGGCGAATTGCATCCCTGCGCAAATGGGAAGCGACTCTTGCCGACAGGATGAACCGCTACGGCCCGGATTTCTGGCACCACAAGCTGAACGGGTGCAGAATTCGTATCCGCCATATGGAAGCGGTGATCGCCGGCCGTGAGGCGACAGCATGAGGGTACTGGACGACTTCGACTTCACGCCGCGCCGCATCGAGCAGAACGAAGAACTGGACGCCGTGGCCTGGGCCGAAAACCATGGCTGGATGGTCCGCAAAATGCAGTACATCGGCCGTAAAAGTTGCCCCGATCGCCTGTTCGCAGGCTACGGCCACCTGTTCCTGATCGAGATGAAGCGTAAGGGCAAGACGCCCTCGCGCGACGGCAAGCTATCGGCGGGCCAAAAGGAAGAATTTGAGCGCTACGCCGAAGTCGGCGTGAAGGTGCATGTCTTCTACACGGCCGAGGACACGATCGCCTTCCTGAAAGACCAGATGCCGCTCGTATGAACGCCATCGTTCGCCCTCGCTCCGATCTGCGCAACGCGCAGCGCATCATCTCTCGGATCGTCAAGGGCGATCCCGCAAAGCTCATCATCAGCGGCATGGGTAGCGGCAAGACCGGCGCCACGCTGGACGGGCTCTACGACCTGCTGAGCCGCTTCGAGGTCCACCACGTCCTCGTGATCGCTCCCCGCTTTGTCGCGGCCAACACGTGGCCCGACGAGATCGAAGCATGGCAGCACACACGCGCGCTCTCCTACGCCGTGGCTGTGGGCGAGCCGGAAGAACGCGCCGCCGCGATCAAACGTCGGGCCGAAATCACCACCATCAATTTTGAGAACCTGCCCTGGCTCGCGCAGCACATCCGCACGGTCAACAACTGGTATTGGGATTGCGTCGTGATCGACGAATCCTCACGCATGAAAAGCGGTGAGGCGCGCACCAAGCCGACCAAGGTGAAGACCGTCACGGCGGAAGGCAAGATTGTCTACAAGGTGCGGGCAGGCGGAAATCAGACTCGCTTCGGAATCATGACGACTGCCCGGCGAAAGATTAGCCGCGTCATCGAGTTGACCGGCACGCCGGCTCCGAAGGGACTTATCGACCTGTGGGGCCAGGCGTATCTGCTCGATCAGGGGCAGCGGCTCGGCCGCGACAAGAGTGCCTTCGAAGCGAAGTGGTTCGACAGGAACGAATACAGCAAGACGATCGAGCCCAAGGCCAACGCCGAGGAAGAAATCCTCGACCTGCTGCGCGACATCTTGGTCACGATCCCGCAGGAGAAAATCTGCGACGACGCGCAATTCGTCCCCATGAAAGTGCGTCTGCCTGAACGGGCAATGCGAGATTATCGTGAATTTGAAAAAACACTTTACAGTGAACCTCACGATGTCGAAGCGGTGTCAAACGGCGTGCTGGCGAACAAGCTCCTGCAGTTCGCCAACGGTCATATGTACAAAGAAGACCGATCCGTCGTGCACATCCACGACGCGAAAATGGACGCACTAGACGAGCTAATTGAGTCGTCGCAGGGTGAAAACCTTCTAGTTTTCTACGGTTTCAAGTTCGACAAGGACGCTATTAGAAAACGTTATCCTCACGCCGTCGTGGCGAACGAGTCGAAGGATTTCGTAACCGATTGGAATAAAAACAGAATTCGGCTAGGTCTAGCGCATCCGGCATCGATTGGACATGGCACCAATCTACAGTACGGTGGCCATCTCGCGGCTTGGTATGGGCTCACATTCTCACTTGAGCTTTGGTTGCAGGCCAACATGCGCTTGCCGCGACCAGGACAAACTGAGCAAGTTCTCATTTATCCTATCATTGCCGAGGGCACTTACGATGAGCGAGCGTTAACTATTCTAAACGAGAGAGACGCGACTCAGGATCGGATTATCAGGAATTTCACGCTGCGCACTTGACTTTCACTTTAAATGTGCACATTTCTCGACTCAGATGTCGGCGGACAGAGACTTTTGGGAGCGAGGACCGAAAGAGCACATTTGAAGAAGGAGAAACCATTGAAAGAAATAGCGCACCCTGAGTTTGGACGACGCCTGGAGCAGGCTTGTGACGGACACCCTGACGTGCCGCCGCTGAACTTCGGCCGACTAGGTTGGTTTGTCGAGCAACTGGCGATGCACGATGTCCATGTTGCAAATGAGACCGTCCGCAAATGGTTCGCTGGCGAGACCTTGCCGCGCCGGCAGCCGCAGCACGCACTGGCTCAGATACTCAAGGTCGATGAAGGCTGGCTGGTCACGGGCAAGTCGCCCGAGTTCTCTGAAACTCAGCGCAAAAACCATAACGTCGTGGCGGGCGGCGCGGTGAATGTCGTCGCCGGCTTCATCCAGATCGGCGGTGGGCATCCCTCCTTCCCCGAAGATGGCGACGAACTGGCGAAGGCGAGCAAGATCAACCTTTACGCGATCATTCGCGGCGCCCACTACCGCTTTCATGTAAGCGCCCTCATCGGCGAGCGCGGCGGCTACTTTGTTGTGCCGCATGAGGCGAGCGCTAACGCGATCGTGCTTGGCGTCATCCCGCTGCCTAACTTTCAGGTTTCGATTTATGAACTGGATTGGGCGACCATTGAGAAGGTGGGCTCTCGAAAGCCCGGTGCCTACGAGGTTCGCCTCGCCGACACTGCACACTTCAAGGCGATCACGTCCTTTGCGGAGAGGCTGTAACGGACATCCGAAGCAAGCTCGGACTTTAGCCAAGCAGCGTCGACAGGTCGTTCGACTCTCGTTCCGTCAGGTAGTCGCTCCACCAGGTCATCATTCTCACTCGCTCGGCCCAATATTCAGACCTATTGTAGGCCGAGCGAACCTTGTCGCCGTGGACGTGGGCAAGCTGCCGCTCGATTGCATCGGCCGTCCACAGTCCAGACTCGTTCAGGATGGTCGACGCCGTAGAGCGGAAACCGTGGATCGTCAGGCGGCTGTGGTAGCCGAGGCGATAGAGCGCGAAGATCATGGTGTTCTGACTGATCGGCTTGTCGCCGCCGACGCCGGGCACGATCCATTCCGAATCTCCCGCGATCGTCTTCAACTCGGCGAGAAGGCGCAGGCTCTGCTTGGTGAGCGGAACCTTGTGGTCGCGGGACATCTTCATCCGCTCTCCACTTATCAACCAATGGTCGCCCTTGATCTCGGACCAGGTGCCGAAACGCAACTCGTTTGTCCGCAGCATCGTGTGCATGATCAGTTCAATGCTCAGACGCGTCTGCCGCTCGCCGTCGTAGCCCTTCAGCTTGCCCAGGAATTCGCCGATGTCGTCAGCATCGAGCGCGGCCATGTGTTTGACTCTCGGCCGCACCTTGAGCGCGTCGACCAGATCGGCTGCCGGGTTGTTGTCGGCCCGCCCGGTGGCTATGCCCAGGCGGAACACGGCGCCGATCGACTGGCGGATGCGCTTGGTTACGTCGAGCGCTCCACGGGCTTCCACGGCTCGCAGAACCTCAAGGATTTTCGGTGCGCCGATGTCGCGCAACCGCATCTTGCCAATGACCGGAAACACGTCCTTCTCGAAGCGGCTCAGTACGCGCTGCCAGTGCTCGGGCACCCATGCTTCCTTCTGCGCTTCGAGCCATTCGCGAGCCACGGTCTCGAAGGCATCAGGGCCACCTGTCGCCGCGTCTGCCTTGTGCAGGGCAGGGTCTTTGTTCGCCTTGAGTAGTCGCTTGTTGCTCAGCAGCAGGGCGCGGGCATCCGCAAGCGACGTGGCAGGGTACTCGCCCATGGAAAGCAGTTTCTGCTTGCCCTCAAAGCGGTAGTTCATTCGCCAGTATTTGCCGCCCGCTGCCGTAACGGCCAGGAACAGTCCGCCGCCATCGGCGAGCTTCACGGGTGAGCCGTCAGGCTTGGGCTTGGCATTGCGGCACTGGATATCCGTCAGCGGCAAGATGGAACCTACTAGAGTGTGGAGTCGCGATCGGGCCAACATACCCACATTTGACTCCACATCAAGGGATGCATTGGGACGTATCGGGACACAACGCCAACACGGCCTATTGATTTTATTACGTTTTTTGCGTTCGAAAGGATGACTGGTAGCGGGAGAGGGACTTGAACCCCCGACCCCAGGATTATGATTCCCGTGCTCTAACCAACTGAGCTACCCCGCCAGGGCGGCGAAAGGCCCGAAATCCGCCTTAAATCGAAAGGCATTTCGAGGCGTTCGCCAAGGTCGCGCGGATATAAGGTTGGGAGGGCGAGCCTGTCAAGCATCGATGCGCGAGGGGCGCCGGCATATTGTCGCCGGTAAAAGCTTTGCCGGGCTGGCATCTCCGGTAAGCCACCGGGGTTGAGTTCGACGGGGCACGCCGCTATGTCTCGGCCAAGAAATTAGAGTTTGAAGCTGATGAAGCCGCGCATTGCAGTCCTCGGTTGCGGATACTGGGGCAGCAACCACATCCGCACCCTCAAGGCGCTCGGCGCGCTGCATGCGGTTTCCGATGCCAATCGGGCGCGGGCCGAAGGCTTTGCCAGCGAGCAGGACTGCCTGGCGATCGAGCCCGACCAGCTGTTCGTGCGTGATGATATCGACGCCATCGTCATGGCGCTGCCGCCGCAGTTCCATGCCGATCTTGCCGTGCGCGCCGCTGAGGCCGGCAAGGACGTGCTGGTGGAAAAGCCGATTGCGTTGACCGTGCCCGACGCCGAACGCGCCGTGCAGGCGGCCAGGGACAATGGCCGCGTGTTCATGGTCGGCCATGTCTTGCGCTTCCATCCCGCCTTCGAGACGCTGAAGGCGCTGATCGACAATGGCGAGCTCGGCGAGGTCCGCTACATCCACTCGCACCGGCTCGGCCTCGGCAAATTCCACACCGAGAACGACGCACTTTGGGATCTGGCGCCGCACGATCTGTCGATGATCCTGGCCATCACCGGCACCGAGCCGATCGAGGTCAGGGGCGAGGGGGCGGCACTCCTCGACAATCTCAGCGATTTCGCGCATCTGCACATGCGTTTTCCCAACGGGCTGCGCAGCCATCTCTTCACCTCGCGGCTCAATCCCTATCGCGAGCGGCGGCTGACCGTGGTCGGCACCAAGGCAATGGCGGTGTTCGACGATGTCGAGCCCTGGGAGCGCAAGCTGGCCGTCTACCGCCACGCGGTGTGGCAGGACAGCGGCCAGTGGGCCTTCACCACCAACGAGCCGTCCTATGTCGCGGTCGGCCAGGGGATGCCGCTGACGCGCGAGCTCGAGCACTTTATCCAGTGTATCGAGACGCGGGCCGAGCCGCGCACCAGCGGCGAGGAAGCCATCAGGGTGCTGCGCATCCTGACGGCGGGTACAGTCACGCACACAAAGTCCTGAGACCGTTTCGAAACTCTGCCCTTAAGGCAGATCGAAACTAAAACTGTCTCCGAGAGGGTAGTGTTTACTCTGCGGGAATCTGCGCCGGCCTGGCTGCGAGCCGGCTGAGCATGGCTTCGGCCTCGGCGCCGCGCTCGGAGCGCTCAATGAAGCCGCCGCCGAAAACGCGGGCTTCGTTGCCGTCGTCGGAATAGAGCACGCAGGCCTGTCCCGGCGCGATGCCGGACTCGCCGTCGACCAGTTCGACAAAGGTGCTGCCGGCGCGGTGATGCAGCACGGCCGGGCGCGGCGGCCGCGTCGAGCGCACCTTGGCGAACAGCTCCATGCCGGCGGCCGGAATGTCGGACAGCGCGCGATCGCCCAGCCAGTTCATGTTGCGCAGATAGATCTTGTGGGTCTCCAGCGCCTCGCGCGGGCCGACGATGACACGGGCCCGGTCGGCGTCGAGATGGACGACGTAAAGCGGCTCGCCCGAGGCGATGCCGATGCCGCGGCGCTGGCCGATCGTATAGCGCAGGATGCCGTCATGGCGACCGAGCACGCGGCCGTCGATATGGACGATGTCGCCTGGGTTGGCGGCAGCTGGCTTCAGCTTGGCGATGATGTCGGAATATTTGCCCTGCGGCACGAAGCAGATGTCCTGACTGTCCTGCTTGGCGGCAACGGTCAGCCCCATTTCTTCGGCGATGGCCCGCACCGCAGGCTTGGACAGCCCACCCAGCGGAAAGCGCAGATAGTCGATCTGCGCCTGCGTGGTGGCAAACAGGAAATAGCTCTGGTCGCGGTCGGCATCGACGGGCCGGAACAGCGCGCGGTGGGCGCCATTGGCCCCGGAGCGGATATAATGGCCGGTGGCGAGCGCATCGGCGCCAAGGTCCTTGGCGGTGGCCAAAAGGTCGGCGAACTTCACCGTCTGATTGCAAGAGACGCACGGAATGGGCGTTTCGCCGGCAACGTAGCTCTCGGCAAACGGGTCGATGACCGCCTTGCGGAAGCGCTCCTCATAGTCGAGCACGTAATGCGGAATGCCCAGTGTCTCGGAAACGCGGCGGGCATCGTCAATGTCCTGGCCGGCGCAGCACGACCCGGCCCGGTGCGTTGCGGCGCCATGGTCGTAGAGCTGCAGCGTGACGCCGACGACATCATAGCCTTCGCGCTTCAAAAGGCCGGCAACGACAGACGAATCCACACCGCCCGACATGGCGACGACGATGCGGGTGTTTTGCGGGCTGGCGGGAAGGTCGAGGCTGTTCATGGTTCTTTCGTTCTGCGCGGCGCTTCAATGGCAGTGGCGCGAATATAGGTCAACCACACCAGCGGCGCCAGCTTTGCGGCGGTGCCGATTTTGCGGGAAAATTGCGCGCCTGCCCGCCGTTGCCTCAAATGCCGACGAAAAGACTAACGCGGCGTTCATGATCCTTACCTACTCATTAGGGTTCGCTTAGGCAATTTTTAAAGCTGTGGCGGTAATGTGGTGGGGATTGGGTCTTTGAGTTTTTAGTAGAGAGTACGATGACCGATCTTGTTAGACCGCGAGTCAAATATGTTATTGGGCCTGACGGCAGCCCTCTTACGATTGCCGATCTTCCGCCGACGAATACACGTCGCTGGGTTATCCGGCGCAAGGCGGAAGTGGTTGCTGCGGTGCGCGGCGGGCTTTTGAGCCTCGACGAGGCATGCCAGCGCTACAAGCTGACCACCGAGGAATTCCTGTCCTGGCAAGCGTCGATCGACGAATATGGCCTTGCCGGGCTGCGCACGACGCGCATCCAGCAATACCGGCACTAGAGCCAGGACCACAACAGAAAAGGGCGCGGTAACCGCGCCCTTTTGCCTGTCGGTAATGCCTGCTTCAGACCGTCAGCACCACCTTGCCGATCGGCCTGGTGGCGAGAAAAGCGTGCGCGGCGCCCGCCTGTTCGAGCGGAAAGCTCTTTGCCACATGGACCGCAAGCTTTCCCGCATCGACCAGTTTGCCAAGTTCGACGAGGCCTTCACGGTCGGGCACGACGGACATGCGCTCGACGCGGATCCCACGCGCAGCAGCCTTGGCTCGGGTGGTGTCGTGGACATTGAGCAGCGACACCAGGGCGCCACCGTCCTTCAGGACTGTCAGCGATTGGTCGGCATGGTCGCCGCCCATCGGCTCCAGCACCAGGTCGATGTCGCTGACCTCGGCGGCGAAATCTCCCTTGGTGTAGTCGATCACTTCATCGGCGCCGAGCGAGCGGACGAAATCGAGTTTCTTCGGGCTGGCGGTGGCGATGACATAAGCGCCGTGCGCCTTGGCGATCTGCACCGCCAGATGCCCGACGCCGCCGGCCGCAGCATGGATCAACACGCGCTGGCCGCGCTTCAGGCCGCCATGGCGGACAAGGCCTTGCCAGGCGGTCAGACCGGCCAGCGGCAGCGCGCCGGCATGACTGTGGTCAATGCCTTGCGGCTTCGGTGCGATTTCATCGGCCGGGGTGACAGCGAGTTCCGCATAGGCCGCGGCCTGCTTGGGAAAACGCGGCATGCCGAACACGGCGTCACCGACCCTGAGGCCGCCATCGACGCCTGGGCCTACCGCCTCGACCGTACCTGAAATATCCCAGCCCAAAGTGAAGGGCGGTTCGCCCAGCAATGGATAGTAGCCGGCGCGCACCGAGCCATCGACCGGATTGATGCCGGCAGCATGCACGCGCACGAGCACTTCGCCGGACTTGGGCGAGGGCGCGGGGCGATCGGCGATGACGAGGACGTCGGGCCCGCCGACGGAATTCTGGATAACGGCACGCATGGGAGGCTCCTGCTGGGGTTTTCTGAGCAACTATTATTTGGATAGTAACATTCCCTTGTCCAGTATGTACCTTTTCCATATATAGGCACCTCATGGATAGTGATAATGATTGCGGCTCCGGCTATGACGCCTTCCAGCGGACGTGTCCTTCGCACGCCGTGCTCGAGATGCTGGCCAGCAAATGGGTCTATCTGACGGTTTGTGCGCTGCGCCGTGGCCGGATGCGCAATGGGGAACTGGCGCGTAAGCTCGAAGGCATCACACCCAAAATGCTGACGCAGACCCTGCGCGTCCTCGAGCGCGACGGGCTGGTGCGGCGCGAAATCTTTCCGGTGATCCCGCCGCGGGTCGAATATGAATTGACCGAACTTGGCCAGAACCTGGCGGGGCTGCTCACCCAGATACGCTCCTGGTCGGAAGAGCATGTGCCTGACATCAAGCAAGCGCGGGCGAGGGCGGCGGCGAACCAGGACGGGGATTTGACACGGGCCTGAAGCTGCGGCCGCCTTGCGGCCAGGTCAGCAGCGCCGGAGCCTTTTGGCGCGCTACACGCAAAGCAAAGCGCGGCGTCAGGCGGCGCCGGTCGGGTTAAAACCCTGCCGTCAGCCGATCATGGCGCTGCGACCGCCGAGTTCCGCGTCGCGGATCTTGGTGTCGCGCGATTCCAGCATCTCGGCCTTGGAAAGCTCCGCTTCAGCTTCGCCGAGTAATGATTCGGCAGCGCTTCGCTGCTGGGCGAGGTCGCTTTGAGAGTTTCT
The DNA here is from genome assembly GCF_040321695.1 of Mesorhizobium sp. M0292. Taxonomy (NCBI): domain Bacteria; kingdom Pseudomonadati; phylum Pseudomonadota; class Alphaproteobacteria; order Hyphomicrobiales; family Phyllobacteriaceae; genus Mesorhizobium; species Mesorhizobium sp. M0292. The sequence continues at coordinate 335,825 of NZ_JAMYSB010000005.1, read as the reverse complement.
GAGGTTATCACGGCGCAGACGCGCCGCCTTGGCGAAGGTCGGATAGGCAAAATGATTGATGTCGGTGATGCCGGCCTTCTTCTCCTCGGCGGTGATCTGAAGCTCCAGTTCAACGGCCATGCGCTCGAACTCGGCGATCATCATGTCGAGCTGCAGCAGCTGCCGCCGCTTCTCATTCACCTGAAATTGCTTCAGCCGAACGAGGTTTTCACGTGACTTCATGATTCGGTACTCCCGGAAACGCACACCTGCACATATCGTCCAATCCGCCCGCCAGGGCCTGGCGTCGCCCGTATCCACCGGCATTCCCCGAACTATGGGAAACAAATCCCTAAAGTTTTTTGCCGGCGGTAACCATTCGTTTACGCGCATTGTTAATCATAAGGGCGAGGACTTAAGGCCGGGTAAAAATTCCGGCTCCCGATACGGAAGCCGGCCAGCGAGTCCCTTGAGTCACTTAGTCCGACTTATTAATGTGTTGCATTAGCGATTTGGTTCTGTGATTCATCATTAGATTCAAGAGGGTGTAGAAAGGGGTTAAAAAATCTGGTACCGTCCTTGGTGCGGAATTAGGTTTTGTTAACCATTCGATGGCAGCCTCTGTTCAGGCAATCACTGCTCCGGTCCCGGATGGGTCGTGACATGGTCCGGCGGCAGAAAAGGGGAATGAAATGCGCGTTCTGCTGATAGAAGACGACAGTGCAACCGCTCAGAGCATCGAGCTGATGCTCAAATCTGAAAGTTTTAATGTTTACACGACCGACCTCGGCGAAGAAGGTGTCGATCTCGGTAAACTTTATGATTACGATATCATTCTTCTCGACCTCAACCTTCCCGATATGTCCGGCTACGAAGTCTTGCGGACACTTCGCCTGTCCAAGGTGAAGACGCCGATCCTGATCCTGTCCGGCATGGCCGGTATAGAGGACAAGGTGCGCGGCCTGGGCTTCGGCGCCGACGACTATATGACCAAGCCGTTCCACAAGGACGAGCTGGTCGCCCGCATTCATGCCATCGTGCGCCGTTCCAAGGGCCATGCCCAGTCGGTCATCACCACCGGCGATCTGGTGGTCAATCTCGACGCCAAGACCGTCGAAGTCGGCGGCCAGCGCGTGCATCTGACCGGCAAGGAATACCAGATGCTGGAGTTGCTCTCGCTGCGCAAGGGCACCACGCTGACCAAGGAAATGTTCCTCAACCACCTTTATGGCGGCATGGACGAACCGGAACTGAAGATCATCGACGTCTTCATTTGCAAGCTGCGCAAGAAGCTCGACGCAGCATCCGGTGGCCAGAACTACATCGAGACGGTCTGGGGTCGCGGCTATGTGCTGCGCGAGCCGGAAGACATCCGCGTCAGCGCCTGAGCGAACATCATCCAATTGAATCAACGCAAAAAACCCGGCTCAGGCCGGGTTTTTTGCTGTCCTTCTTGGCCGAGGACGTGCCGAGTCAGGCGGCAACCTTCAAGGTACGAAAACGTTCGAGCAGTTGCGGCCGGTTGAACGGCTTCAACAGATAACCCTGGGCGCCGGCGCGCTTTGCCTTCATGATCGAGGCAACATCCACCTCGACCAGTGAGATCAGAATCTGCGGTTTGATCGTGCTCTCCATGGCGCGAACCTGGCGAATGACGTCGACCGCTTGCATGTCCGGCAGGGCGCCGTCGACGACAATCACATCAGGCATCTCGGCAGCGCACATCTCGACAGCATCAAGTCCAGTTGCCGCTTCGATCACCACCATGTCGGAGCCGCCAAGAATCCGTTTTGCAACCTTTCTGATGACGCTCGAATCGTCGACAAACATGCAGCGCTTCATTTCCGGGTCCTCTTTGCCATGGGGCGAACCGGCGGCATCCGGGTATCGGGATGCACACTAGGCCGATCTGGTAAAGAAGCAGAAAAGCCGTTAGGTAAAGTTTTTACAAACATGTCGTTTGCAGCCCCATTCGGCAGGGGCGTTGCCGGCGGTGAAACTTGCCTGTTCTGAATTGCCGCAAATATCAGCGGGAAAAGATACTTGATTGTTCTTGATGCTCGGCGTCCTGCCGAACGGCTTCGCTCAAGCCGCGGACAGCACGATCTCTTCGGCGGTCGCATGAATCGAGATCGTCATGTTGGCCTCACGCGCCAGCAGCAGCGTGTAGTAGGGCTGGACGGTATGGGCGTCGATAGGCTCCTCGGGCTTGTTGCCGGAATGGAGCTCGAGGAATTTCGGCGGCACGCGCAGCATCGGGCCGCTTGCGGCAAGCGCAAAGCGCGGCTCGGTGTCGAGGTTTTCCAGCGTGACCACCAATCTGCCACCGCGCGGGATGGCAGCATTGGCGACGAGCAGCAAATTGAGCAGCAGCTTGACCTTGTTCTTGGGCAGCAGGGCGCGAACCCCGTTCCAGATCAATTCCGGCTTCTCGTTCTTCAGGAAGGCGATGGCGACGGACTCGGCATCGCCGGTGTCGATCATCATGCCGGCCGAACCGGCGGCGCCGAAGGCGATGCGGGCGAATTGCAGGCGGGCCGAAGCGTTTCTGGCGCTCTGCCGGATCAGTTTCATGGCGTCTTCGTCGGCGCCGCCCTCGTCCAGGAGTTCAAGGCCGTTGTTGATGGCGCCGACCGGCGAAATGATGTCGTGGCAGACTCGGCTGCACAACAAGGCTGCGAGATCGGGTGCGGAGAGAGAGAAAAGCTCAGCCATCGGCGAAAAATCCCTGCTAAAATTCACTTCCTGGTGGCCGCGCGGCCGACAGCCACGCTCACCACCCGAATCACGCTCTCTCCCCCCAGGCATTCTGAATACACAGCGCCCGAGCGTGCAGCAACAATCCACAATTCTCGTGAGAAAAAACGGCATCTTTGCACAGGATGGGAGCCCGCGCAGACAGTCAGAAACAGCCTTCGAACCGCCATGTTCATGTGGGAGGTTAATGGTTGAAAAAGGATTACGGCATAGTTTGCCCGTAACAGTCATCCTTAACGGCCGCCTAAAGAGCCGGACGGGGTGCGAGGCGTCGGCGAAAGTGCTCCCTGACGGAGATTGGAAGCATGGTTTCCCGATTCTACGACCGGACGTTTGTCCGCGTCTTCTTCATGGCGATTGCCCTCATGGGCGCTCTCGCTTTCTCAGCCTCTGCGTCGCGGGCACAGGAATACACCGCTCAGGAGATCGTCGATTCCGGTCACAAGTTCTTCGGCGCGACGTCGGGCGGTCTCGCAACCGTCGTCGAGAAGATTTTTGCCTCCTACGGCCTGCCCAATGGCTATCTGCTCGGCGAAGAGGGATCCGGCGCGCTGATCGGGGGCCTGACCTATGGCGAAGGTACGCTCTACACCAAGAATGCCGGCGACCATAAGGTGTTCTGGCAAGGGCCTTCGCTCGGTTGGGATTTCGGCGGCGAGGGATCGCGGGTGATGATGCTCGTCTATAACCTCGACGACGTCAGCAATCTCTACAATCGGTTCGGCGGCGTTGCCGGTTCGGCCTATGTCGTGGCCGGCGTCGGCTTCAACGTGCTGCAGAACAACAGGGTGCTGCTGGTGCCGATCCGCACCGGCGTCGGCGCGCGGCTTGGCGTCAATCTCGGCTATCTGAAGCTGACGCAGAGGCCGACCTGGAATCCTTTCTGAGCGATTCCGACCACACTTCGACCCGATCAACAGATTCTGACCCGGTGCAGCTGCGGCAAACCCTTGCCGCAGCGCTGGATTTGCGTCATGCGAACATGGCAAAGTCCAGACTTGGCGGTTGCCGGATAGCGGCCCGCCCGTAACGGGTAGTCACCTTGGTTCAGTCGATCCTGTTCTTCGCCCTCGGCTTTCTGTGCGCAGGCTTTCTGGCGCTGCTGGTCGCGCCGGCCATCTGGCGGCGGGCGGTCGCGCTGACACGCAAGCGTGTCGAGGCGTCGGTGCCGCGAACGCTGGCCGAGATCCAGGCCGACAAGGACAGCTTGCGGGCCGAGTTCGCCATGACGACGCGCCGGCTCGAAATCAGCATCAAGACGCTGCGTGAGCAGGCGAATGAGCAACTCGTCGAAATCAATCGCGGCCGCGAGGCGCTGAAGGGCCTGGCGGTCGAGCGCAAGGACAAGAAGCAGGCGCTTTCGGAGCTCGGGGAAAAAAACGAATTGCTGCTGCATCGCGAGCAGCAGATACAACAGCTGTCGGACAGGCTTGCACAAACAGAGCGCATGATGGAAAAGCGCGCGCTCGAGCTGGAAAAGCTCGAACATATGTACGACGACGCGTCCTTCTCCTCCAGCAATCGTCAGATCGAACTGGTGGCTCGCGAATCCGAGCTGGAAAAACTTGCCAACGACATTTCAGTGCTGCGCGGCCAGCGGAAGGAGGCCGACAAGCGCCATCAGGAAGTCGTCGCCGAAGGCAAGGCCACGCGCGATGCCTTGAAGGCCGAAAAGAAAAGAACCGCCGACCTCGACAGAAAGCTCGAGCGCCTGCTCGCCACGCTGGCCGATCGCGAGGACAAGCTCGATCGCCGCGAAAAGGAACTGGCCCGGCTTCGCGAGCGGGTGAAGGGCGAGGCTACAGGAGGCGCCGTGGCTGCTGGCCTGGTTGGTGCGCAAGACAGTGCCCGCGCCAGGAACGAGGACATCGACAAGACGCTCGCCAAGCTCGAAGGCGACCGAGAGCGGCTCGAAGCCAGGCTGACGACGCTGGCCCGCGAAAACAAGCGGATGAAGGCGGAGCTTGGCGGTTCTGGATCCGCGAAGCCCGGGAATGGCCCCGGCAATGGCAATGATGCCGGTTCTGCCTTGCGCGAACAGATGAACAATCTGGCGGCTGAGGTCGTCCATTTGACGGCCAAGCTCGAAGGACCCGATTCACCGATCGCCAAGGCGCTGGCGGCGCCGCAGGAAACGCGGTCAGGAACCACCAGCCTGGCCGATCGCGTGCGGGCGTTGCAGAAGGCAGATTTGCCGAGCTGAGTTTCAAGCCCCGGCTTGGAATTGCCTGACTACGCCTATCAGGGCGAAAAATGGTGCAGCGCAATGGCTGACGCGGCAGCAACATTCAGGCTGTCGAACCCTTCCGACATCGCGATCCGCACCGTCCGCAGGCGGGCAAGCAGGCTCTCCGGGAGGCCCTCGCCTTCGGTGCCGAGATAGAGCGCCAGTCGTTTCGGTCGCGCGGCATCACGAATGTCAGCCTCACCACGCGGCGACAAAGCGACCTGGCCGAAGCCCAACTCGCCGAGCTTCGCGATGAAAGCTTCAGTGTCGCCGAAGGACGCAAAGGGCACCTTCAACGCGGCGCCGACGGAGACGCGGATCGCCTTGCGATACAGTGGGTCGCAACAGGTGGCGTCGACGAAGACGGCATCGGCGCCGAAGGCGGCGGCATTGCGGAAGATCGATCCGATATTGTCATGGTTGGCGATGCCGATGAGAACGACGATCAACGCTTCGGCAGGCAAGGTGTCGAGCAAGGCCTCGGCGGGCTGTGGCGTGCCCTTGCTGCCGATCGCCAATATACCGCGATGCACGTGGAAGCCGGCGATCCTGTCCATGACGGCGCTTGCCGCAACGTAGACCGGCAGGTCGGCAGGGGCCTTGCGCAGGATGTCGTCGAGCCCGGCCAGCCGGTTTTCGAGGACCAGGACCGACTCCGCAGCAAAGCGTCCGGCTGACAGCAGGACGTCCAGCACCACCTTGCCTTCGGCAACGAACCGGCCATGGCGGCCGGTGAGATCGCGCTCGCGGATGTCGAGATAGGCGGCGACCCGCGGATCGCGCGCGTCGTCGATCTGGATCGGATCCATCAATACCTCGGCCGGCGAAAAATCGTCAGCGAGGTAAGGAGCGATCGGAGTCGCCAGTCAAGCCCTGCAGGTCAAGTCCCGGCGCGGCGCAGACGCGTTGCCATCTGGGACAAGTCGCCTATCCCGAAAATGCCGTCCAGCATGCGCAACAGTTCGCGCACCGCTTCGGACTTGCAGGAATAGTAGATCATCTGCCGGTCGCGGCGGGTCTCGACAAGATCGAGCGCCCTGAGCTTGGCCAGATGTTGCGACAAAGCGGACTGGCTGAGCATCACCTTTTCGGCGATGGCGCCGACCGACATTTCACCGTCGGCCAGATAGCTCATGATCAAGAGCCGCTTTTCGTTGCCCATAAGGGTCAGAAATGTCGCCGCCGATTCGGCATTGGCGATTAGTTTGGTCGAGACCATCGATGCCCCATGTTTTCCTGCTCATCCAAACGCTATGGGGGCAAATAGCGTTGGCTGCTATAATTCAGCTATGGATCACGCTGCTGATTCAGCGTCGCCTGAATCGTAGATCATTTCGCCCAAATCTCAAGACGTGCTTTTGATTCATGACGATTATCCTTGCGTAGCTGGCGCACGACCGGCTTTGGCCATGTCGACCAGAACCGGCCGCAGGTCGCGCGCGGTCTTCAATGGCTGCGGAAAATAGACCCTGCAAACGGTGTCGCCCGATGCCAGGTCCATGCCATCGGCATCGAAGCCGGTCATGGTCCAACCATCACCTTCAACCCTGGCGAAATGATGGGCATAGACGGCGATGGCGTCGAGATGGTCGGCATTCATGTGGTCGAGAGCGGATTGTTCGCTGGCGGCCAGCTCGTCGACGATCAACCCCTCGGTGATGAGATCGGCACGGTCGAGCAGGTAGGCCTTGCCGAAGCCGCCATTCAGGCTGGCGCGCTCCGGCTCGAGGCGAAAGATCGAGAAATCGCCGAGCCCGGCATAGAGCTTTGCCTTGGGATTGCGGTTGAGATAGCGCCGCTCGGCGCGGGTATGCGCGCTCGACCCGCGTTCCAGCGGCTGCGCCCGGCAGACCAGCGTTATCCTGGGATGCGCCAGCGGATCGCCCTTGCCGGGTTCGCCGGCAAGCAGCGAGCAGCGCGGCTCGGCAAGGATGGCGCCGGTATGGGCTGACAGCGCCGAGACAAGGATCAGAGGCGTGCCATCGATGTCGGTGGCGACTCCGACCCTGGAGGCCAGCGGTGCGCCGGTCGACGGCTCGATCACCGCGAGGGCGCCGAAACGGGCGCTGCGGATCAGCGTTGCGGCCAGCCTGATCGCCTCGGCGTCCGTCGCGCGAATGACGTCCTTCTTCGGCTGGTCCAAAATGCCCACCAGGTAAGTTGATTTTCTAAATCCAGTTATTGGCCAATCATGCCGGCTTTGACAAGCGCTTTGATCTCGGCTGTCGAAAAGCCGAAGCGCGCCAGCACAGTCTGGGGCAGCTGATCGTCATCTTCAGACATGCCGGCAAGCGCCGGCTGCGAGGCCGAGAAGCGTGGCGCGGGCGCGGGGCGCTCGAGCGCACCGGCCTTCACAAATGCGTGACGCGCCCGGTTGTGCGGATGATCCCTGGCTTCGGCCAGCGACAGAACCGGCGCCACGCAGGCATCGCTTGCGGCAAACAGCGCGTCCCAGTCGTCGCGTGTCTTCTGCCGGAACCGGTCGGCAATGGCCGCGCGCATGTCCGGCCACAACGCCTTGTCGTATTGGCCGCGGACAAAATCCTCGCCGAGCGGCAGCAGCTTTGCGAATGCGGCGAAGAAGCACGGCTCAAGGCAGCCGACCGCAACGTGGCGTGCGTCCGCCGTCTCATAGGTGTCGTAGAAGGGCGCACCGGAATCGAGCAGGTTGGCGCCGCGCCGGTCGCTCCACAGACCTGCCGACATGAAGGCGTGTATGGGGGCCGCCAGCATCGAAGCGCCCTCGACCATCGCCGCGTCGATCACCTGGCCTTTGCCGGAGCGCGAGCGCTCGAACAGCGCTGCAAGCACCCCGGCGATCAGCATCATGGCGCCGCCGCCATTGTCGGCGATCAGATTCAGCGGCGGCACCGGCCGACCTTCCTCCCGGCCGATGGCATGCAACACACCCGAATAGGCGAGGTAGGTGATGTCGTGGCCGGCACGACCTGCGAGCGGCCCGTCCTGGCCGAAGCCGGTCATGCGGCCGTAAATCAGCGCCGGATTGCGCGCCAATGCAGCATCCGGGCCGAGACCAAGCCGCTCCATCACACCGGGGCGAAAGCCTTCGACAAACAGATCGGCCTTTTCGGCAAGGCGCAGCAGCAGTTCCGTTCCTTTGGCCTGCTTGAGGTCGACGCGCAGGATGGAGCGGCCGTGACGGTCGAGATTGTACGCATCGGAGAGCGGCAGCAGGGGTTGGTCCGAACCGGTGCGCTCGATGCGCAGCACCTCGGCGCCCCATCTCCGACAGCATCAGCCCGGCCAGAGGCACCGGGCCGAGCCCAGCCATCTCGATGACTTTCAGGCCGGCCAGCGGACCGGTCTTCACTGCGCCGGCCGCCATGGCCGTCTATTTCGGCGCCATGCGGATTGCCCCATCGAGGCGGATGGTTTCGCCGTTCAGCATCTGGTTTTCGACGATATGCAGGGCGAGCGCGGCATATTCGGACGGCTCGCCGAGGCGGGACGGGAAGGGCACGGCCGCGCCGAGCGAATCCTGCACCTCCTGCGGCATGCCGGCCATCATTGGCGTCTTGAAGATGCCGGGCGCGATGGTGCAGACGCGAATGCCGGAGCGCGCCAGGTCGCGGGCAACCGGCAGCGTCATGCCGACGACGCCGCCCTTGGATGCGGCATAGGCGGCCTGGCCGATCTGGCCATCATAGGCGGCCACCGACGCGGTGTTGACGATGACGCCGCGCTCGCCGCCCTGCAGCGGTTCGAGTTTGGCGGCACGGTCGGCGACGAGGCGGATCATGTTGAAGGTGCCGATCAAATTGATCTCGATCACCTTGCGGTACTGGTCGAGCGGATGTGGACCATCCTTGCCGATCGTCTTCACGCCGATGGCAATGCCCGCGCAATTGACCAGGATGCGCGCTGGCCCAAGTCTCTTTTCCACCTCGGCGACCGCGGCCGCACCGCTGTCGGCGCTGCTCACATCGCACTGGATGGCGGCGCCGCCAATGTCGCCCGCCACCTTCGATGCCCGGTCGATGCCGATATCGAAAATGGCGACGCGCGCGCCCTTGTCGGCCAGCGCGCGGGCGGTTGCCTCGCCGAGGCCGGAGCCGCCGCCGGTTACGATCGCAATCTGGCCGTTCGGGTTCATGCTGCATGCTCCGTGCTGTTCCAGGTCATGCTACGGAGGTCGCCGCCATGGTGCAACCTGACCAATGGGGATCCATCGCGACCGGTGCCGCGACCGATCCTGGAGCTCAGGCCATCACTGGTGCCTGCTCCGCGATCCTGGCAAGGCTGGCATGGCCGACCTCGCCGGAGAGCCGCGCCACGGCACCGGGCACGATCTCGTGCGACAGCAGCCGGTCGAGGTCGACCGGGCGCGGCATGGAGATCTGGCCGCGGGGGATCTTTCTGAAGCCGAGCGGGCCGTAATAAGGCTCGTCGCCGACAAGGATCACCGCCGGCGCGCCGGCCTTGGCGGCCGCCTCCAGCGCGATCGCCACGAGCCGGCGGCCGATACCGAGATTCTTGAAGGCGGGCCGCACGGCGAGCGGCCCGAGCATCAGCGCGCGTCCGGCGCCGGCGGCGATGCGGGTCATGCGCACCGAAGCAACGACGATGTCGCCATCCATGGCGACAAAGGATAGCGAGCGCTCGTGGCCGCCGGTCTCGCGAATCTTGTAGGCGGCCAGCACGAAACGGCCGGGGCCAAAGGCTTCGTCGTTGATGGCTTCGATTTCGGGATCATGCGCCGGAGTTTCCGGCAGGTATTTCACGTCGGCAAGGCTCATGGTCTTCGCGGTCCGATAAAGAGGAAAGGTTGCTGCAAGCGGCAGCGTTCGCCAGTCAGCGCTTTCTAAGCGCGGGCGCCCTTTCGTCGTCGGTCAAACCGGATCAAGCCAAGATCGAACATGCGGAGTGTCCGCTAGCATCAATTTCCGGCGGCTGCAATCGGCTGTTTTCATCCGGCGTTTCATACGAGTGACGCTCTGTTCAGCAGATGACGGCTTCGGCATTGCCGCCTTGCGACTACATTGGCCAAGGCACGCAAGGAGATTTCGTATGGGATTGCTGGTCGAAGGCAAATGGCAGGACCGTCCGGCCAATGTCGATAGCAGCGGCAGGTTCATCCGCGCCGAGACGCAGTGGCGTGACTGGATCACGCGCGACGGCGCGCCGGCGCAAGGTCGTACGCGCGGCTTCAAGGCCGAGCCCGGACGCTACCATCTTTATGTCTCGCTCGCCTGTCCGTGGGCGCACCGCACGCTGATCTTTCGCGCGCTGAAGAAGCTAGAAGACATCATCCCGGTTTCAGTCGTGCATCATTTCCTCGGTGCTGAGGGCTGGACGTTTTTGGCCGAGGATGGCGCCACCGGCGACACGCTCTACGGCCTCGACTTCCTGCACCAAATCTACACCAAGGCCGATCCAGCCTATTCGGGCCGGGTTTCGGTGCCGGTGCTGTGGGACAAGAAGGAAGAGACCATCGTCTCCAACGAATCCGCCGAAATCATCCGCATGCTCAATTCGGCGTTCGACGAGTGGGGCGATGCCGCTCTCGATTCCTATCCGCCAGGCCTGCGCGGCGAGATCGACAAGGTCAATGCGCTGGTCTTTCCCGCCGTAAACAACGGCGTCTACCGCGCCGGCTTTGCCACCACGCAAGCGGCCTATGAAGAGGCGTTCGGCGAGCTGTTCGCGGCGCTCGACACGCTGGAGGGCCGACTGTCAAAACAGCGCTATCTCACTGGCGAGCGTGTCACCGAGGCCGATTGGCGGCTGTTCACCACGCTGGTGCGTTTCGACCCGGTCTATGTCGGCCATTTCAAATGCAATCTGCGCCGCATCGCCGACTATCCGAACCTTTCGAACTATCTGCGCGACCTCTACCAGGTGCCCGGTATCGCCGGCACGGTGAACCTGCACCACATCAAAATGCACTATTACGGCAGCCACGAGAGCATCAACCCGACGCGCATCGTGCCGGTCGGGCCTGGGCTCGACTATGGCGCGCCGCACGACCGGGCGCGGTTCAGGCAGGCGGCGTGAGCATCGGATTGACAGCCTACCAGTACGGCGATACCGGCTCGCCTTCAAAAACCTCGGCAAGCCGCCGCAGCGTCGCCGGCGTCGTGCCATGCGGCAAGCGGTCGAGCGGAAAGAAGCCTGCTTCGGCGATCTCGTGGTCCGGCAGTTTCGGCGCGGTCTGGTTGAAGGTTTCGATGAGATAGAGGCCGACATGGTCGCGGCGGCTGGAGCGGCGGTTGAAATGCATCGATTTCAGCACCGGCTGGGCTGTCAGCGCGATGTTGCCTTCCTCGGCCAGTTCGCGCACCAGCGCCTCACCGAGCGTCTCGCCGACTTCGACGCCCCCGCCCGGCAATTGCCAGCCGGGAACGTAGGTGTGGCGGATGAGGAAGACAGTGTTTGAGGCGCGATCGTGGATCAGGCCGCGCACGCCCAGCGTCATCGGCCGCCGCAGCAGGAAATAGAGATGGAACAGCCTTGCCCTGAGGCCTGCCCAGCCGGTCTGGCGAAACGCCTGCTCCGGGTCCGATATAGCCATGACTAGCGAAACCGTGGATGGGCAGGAAACAGTGAGTGGAAAGCGGGGAGCGCGTCGCCTATGAAGGAAGGATGTTCAGGCTCGCGCATATTTCCGATGTCCATCTGGGGCCGCTTCCCGGTGTAACCTATCGCGAACTCGCGTCCAAGCGCGTCGTCGGCTACGTCAACTGGCAGCGCAACCGCCGCCGCCATATGCACGATGCCGTCATCGACACCATCGTCGCCGACATGAAGGCGAGCACACCCGACCACCTCACCGTTACCGGCGATCTGGTCAATCTGGCGCTCGACGGCGAGATCGAGATGGCCAAGCACTGGCTTGAGACGCTGGGTTCGCCGGAGGATGTCTCGGTGGTGCCGGGCAACCACGACGCCTATGTGCCGGGCGCCTTCGACAAGGTCTGCCGCTCCTGGGCGGCGTGGATGAGCGGCGACGGCGTGACTGCGCCGATCGACCGCAACGCTTTTCCCTATCTGCGCGTACGCGGCAATGTCGCGCTGATCGGCGTTTCGACGGCGCGCGCCACGGCGCCGTTCATGGCCAACGGCTTCTTCCTCGAAGGTCAGGCGCAAAGGCTGGCGACAGTGCTCGACGCAACGAACAAACGCGGCCTGTTGCGGGTGATCATGATCCATCATCCGCCGGTGCGCGGCGCCGTCGCCCAGCAAAAGCGCCTGTTCGGCATCTCCCGCTTCCACAAGACCGTTCATAGGCATGGCGCCGAACTCGTGCTGCACGGCCATTCGCATCTGCCGTCGCTGTTCTTCATCGGCGGGCGCGGCGCCAGGATTCCGGTCGTCGGCGTCGCCGCCGCCGGGCAGTCGCCAGGCAGCAAGAACCCGGCGGCACAGTACAATCTGCTCGATATTGACGGGGAGAAGGGCAATTGGCTGATTCGCCTGACGCGGCGCGGCCTGACCGGGCCGGCCTTGCCGCCATCGGACCTGCAGGTCATTGAACTCGGCGCGCAGACACCGAGGCCTCCAGATCGTTGATCAGAAGCTGATCTTCATCGCCATCAGGCGATCCCAAAACAGCGCGGCCGCCACCGCCAGGCCAACAAGCGCGCCGGCGGCGACCAAGCCGAGACCGGAAAGGAACGTCGACCAGCCCCTGCGGGGCACGGCTGCTTGCAAGGGCGGCTCAGCTTCCGGCACGGCGGCGCGTTTCAGGTCGGCGACGGCCGGCTCGACACCGCCCTCCATCATGCGCTGACGCTCGACGATACGCTCCGCCACATAGCGCGTGACCTGATCGGCGACCGGTTTCATATCGGTCGATTCGGCGAGCACGACGCGGCCGATGCGGGTATCCCTGAGAAAGCGGTAGGTGCGGCGGTCGCGCCCCATGGCGACATGGCTGATGGCGTCGATCCACAGGCGGGGCTGCAGGCCGGAGGAGACGACGAAGTCGAAATTGTCCATGTCGGCGGGCACGTCGGCAAAGACCGGGGCGAGCTCGGCGGCGAGCAGATCAAGCCGCATCCGGTGCGCCTCGCGCATGTCGACCACGACATCGTCGCGATCGGCGAAGGCATTTTTCACATCGCGAACGGCGTCGGACAGTTTGCGGGAGGTGTCGATGGGGGTGATGTTTTCGCCAGTGTCCTTCATCGGCGTCGCCTCGCTGATATGGTTAATTGCGAGTTAACACAGGCGGCGGCAAAATGCACTGGCGAGATGCGGGGCGCAAGTAAGTTAGCTCGCCGCGGCCTCGAATGTCGGACGCAGGCGCCTGCCGCGGCGTGCCATGTTTCGGCGCACGGCCTGGGCGACCACATCAGGCACTTCCTCGACCAGCATATGGCCGGCATCGAGCACGTGATGAATATGAAAATGCGCCGGCAGACAATCAGCCTGGGTAAAGGGCAGCACCGGATCGTCCGTTCCCCAAACCACCATCACCGGCATGTCGAGGGTGTCCAGCTGTTCGCGGGGTATGACCCCCTGCCGCTCGTTCCTGGTCATGACGGCCGATATCTCAATCAGCTTGCGCAACTGGCCGGGGCGACGGCGTAGGTCCGCCAGGACGCCAACGATGCGTTCGGGCGGCGGGCTTCGCGGTCCCGACATGGCGGCAAGGCAGGCGCGGATTTCCCGTCTGTCGGCGGCCGCGGCGTAGCGGCGCAACAGCGGTCCGTTGATCTCGGGGCCAACACCGCCCGGCGCCAGAAGCGTCAGCGAGCCTATCCTTTCAGGCTCGGCAAGCGCCATCAGGGAGGCGACCGCGCCGCCCATCGAATGACCGGCGACATGCACCCTTGCTATCCCGCGTGCGGCGATATCGGCGAGAACCGCTCGCGCCGCTGTTTTGGCCGGGCCGCTGCCAGGAAATTCGAGAGACAGTCCGTGTCCCGGAAGATCGTAGGCCAAGGTCCTGACATCGGGCCCTAGCGACGCGGTCACCTCGCGCCAGATATCATGGCAACCACCGAAGCCATGCAGCAGGACGACCGTCTTCGGCCCGGCGCCCCGCTCGGCAACATAGAGGGATGAGACCATGAAAATGTGCGATTATTGCAAGACTGGAGAGGAAATTCGAATCGAGGCTGGATTGCTCCCAGTCCAGACCGATGGCCAGTAAAGTTTTCGCGATCCGGAAAGACTAGCTGGCGTTGCCGAGGCCCGCGGCGCGCAGCGCCTCAACCAGCCGGTCGGTCAGATCGGCGGGATATTTGCGCTCGGCGAAGGCCGCGCGCGGATCGGCGGCGAATTTCGGGAATTTGGTGGTCAGCTCATCCAGAAGCTTGGCTGCCAGCTGTTCGCGGCCGGCAGCCTTGGCGCCGATCAGCCGCGCCGCCAGATAATGCGATTTCATCGCCGTCGTGCGCAGCGACTCGCTGGCTATCGCGGCCTTGTTCATGTCGCCCAGCATGAATTGCCCGGCGAAAAGCCCAAAATCCCACCATGTCGGATGGCCGCTGAACGTCTCGACGGCATGGGTCAGGATGGGTGTTCCCTCGGCATATTTGCCGGCAAAGATCAGGCCATAGCCGTAAGCGGCAGCCATGCCGAGGTCGTAGGGGTTGAGCTCATAGGCCTTGCGCATCCAGCGGATCGATTCCTCGGTGTTGCCGAGGCGCGAATTGAGGTAGCCATAGGCGCGGTGCGCATAGGGGCTGGTCGGTCCCATCTGGATGGCGCGATGGGCGAAAGACATTGCTTGTTCGACCGTCGCGCCAGGCGGATAGGCGTAATGATCGGTGGCGGCCTCAAGGGTCAGGGAGGCCAGTTCCGAATAGACCAACGACGATTTCGCACCCTGGCCGGCGAGGTTGTCCAGGCAGCGATAGGCGGCCTCGTGCGTCCTGGTGCTCTGGTCGAGATAGTATCTGTCGTTGAGGATCAGGCAGCTCGTCAGCCCGGTCTGAATGCCGTTCTGTTCGATGTAGCTGTAGAGCGGGCCGGAGGCGGGAACGGTCGAGCTGAGGATGGCGGCGATACGATCCTCGACGGTGCCAGGTGCGCTGTCGGCGGCCGTCAGACTGCGGGACAAAAGCACGCGGCCGGTCGCCACGCTCTGCAGTTCGAGCGTCACGTCACCTGCCATTGGTCCCGGCAGGACATCGAAAACGAAGCTGGTCGGGTCGGTGCTCGGATCGCGCTTGCTGTCGGCGTCGCGGCCGATGAAGTCGATCGTGTCGAAACCGGCAAGGCCGGCGCGCAGCGAAGCGGCGACGCGGCCGGCCTCGGGG
Source organism: Mesorhizobium sp. M0292 (assembly GCF_040321695.1). Taxonomy (NCBI): domain Bacteria; kingdom Pseudomonadati; phylum Pseudomonadota; class Alphaproteobacteria; order Hyphomicrobiales; family Phyllobacteriaceae; genus Mesorhizobium; species Mesorhizobium sp. M0292. The sequence continues at coordinate 320,633 of NZ_JAMYSB010000005.1, read as the reverse complement.
CCGGTGGCCTTCACCGCGATGTAGACGAGGGGCAGGGCCTCCATCGACGGCGATGCGATGCTGCTCGTTACGCCCGCGGTCTCGACCACCGCGGTAGGATCGCTGCTGGCTAGCAATGCGCCGCTGCCCTGGCGCAGGATGAGCACGCCCAGCATGAGAATGACCAGCGTCATGGCGACCCAGAAGAACTGGAGATGGCGCGCCAGCGAAGGCCCAGGTTCTGTAACCCCCGAAGCTGTCGCGGCAGCGGGAACGGCGTCAAGAGCCGCCTGGTCGGGCGATCCGGGCAAGGCGGCTACCGCCGCCGCAAGCGGCTCCTGCCCAACCGGCAGGCGTATGGCGTTGAGCTCATAGGACGGCACGTAGCCGCCGCGCGGAATGGCAATGCGAACCGGTTCGGCTATGCCTTCATTGGCGAAATAATGCTGGAGAAGTTCGCGCAGCCGGCCTGCCTGCACCCGGACAACGGCGTCGGTCGACGAATCGAAATCGCCGTCCTTGCCGAAGACGTCCATGGCGATGGAGAAACCCTTGAGCCTGTCGGCTTCGCCGGCCTGCTCGCGCTCAACAAGATAGCGCAGCAACTTGCGCGCGCGCTCGGAACGTCCGAACGTTTCGCTGGCGAGCAGTCGCTCCAGTGTCTCGCGCACTGCGGGGGCGGCAGGCGTGGCATGCTGCAAGTGTCGATCCTCTCGAAGTCGGCACAGGTTGAGGCGCAATCATATAGAGCCTGCACTTCCATACAAGCATGCTTATGTTATGCGATCGCGTAACACACCGGATAGTTGCCGGTGGTTGACACAAAAGACCGGAATTTCCCTCGGCAAATGGGGGATTTCCGGGCGCCGCGGACATTCGGCGCCCGGGAATATCAGCCGGCCTTGCGGCCGATTATCCGGTTGGCGGCCGAAACAACGGCTTCCAGCGAGGCGGCGACGATGTTGGTGTTGATGCCGGCGCCGAACAGCTTGCCGCCGGGATATTCCATCTCGACATAGGAAATCGCCGAGGCGTTCGAGCCGCGCTGGAGCGAATGTTCGGAATAATCAAGCACCGACATGTCGACGCCAACATGACGCGACAGCGCATCGACGAAGCCGTCGATCGGGCCGGTGCCGGAGCCGGCGATTGTCGTCTCCTTGCCGTTGTCGAGGATCACCGCCTCGACCACGCGCCGGCCCTTTTTCTCGGTATCGGGATAGGTGTGATGGTCGAGGAACTTCAGTCGTGCGCCGGGCTGGTCGACATAGGTTTCAATAAAGCGGTCATGGATGCGTTTTGCCGGCACTTCCTTGCCTTCGGCGTCGGTGATCGCCTGGATCTCCTGGCTGAACTCGATCTGCAGGTTGCGCGGCAGATTGAGGCCGTAATCGGCCTGCAGTACATAGGCGATGCCGCCTTTGCCCGACTGCGAGTTGATGCGGATGATCGCCTCGTAGCTGCGTCCGACATCTGCCGGATCGATCGGCAGATAGGGCACTTCCCAGACCGGCGTGTTGGCCTTCTTCAAGGCCTTCATGCCCTTGTTGATGGCGTCCTGGTGCGAGCCGGAAAAGGCGGTGTAGACGAGTTCGCCGACATAGGGATGGCGCTCGGAGATCTTCAGCTGGTTGGAATATTCGTAGACGTCCTTCATCCGGTTGATGTCGGAGCAATCCAGATGGGGATCGACGCCTTGCGTGTACATGTTGAGCGCCAGCGTCACGATGTCGACATTTCCGGTGCGCTCGCCATTGCCGAACAGCGTGCCTTCGACGCGGTCCGCACTCGCCATCAGGCCGAGCTCGGTGGTGGCGATGCCGGTGCCGCGATCGTTGTGGGGGTGCAGCGAGATCAGCAGGTTCTCGCGGTCGTCCAGGTTGCGGCACATCCATTCGATCCGGTCGGCATAGATGTTGGGCGTCGACATCTCGACCGTCGACGGCAGGTTGATGATCAGCTTGTTGTCGGCTGTCGGCTTCACGATCTCGGTGACGGCGTTGCATATCTCCAGCGCGACTTCGAGCTCGGTGCCGGTAAAGCTTTCGGGCGAATATTCGAAGCGATAACCGCCGCCGGCCTTGGCCGCCATGTCGGTGATCATCTTGGCCGCGTCGGTGGCGATGCGCTTGATACCGCCGACATCCTTCTCGAAGACGACGCGACGCTGCAACTCGCTGGTCGAATTGTAGAAATGCACGATCGGGTTGGTGGCGCCCTTCAGAGATTCGAAGGTGCGGGTGATGAGTTCGGGACGGCACTGCACCAGCACCTGTAGCGAAACATCAGCCGGCACATTGCCTTCCTCGATGCACCAGCGGGCGAAATCGAAATCGGTCTGCGAGGCCGAGGGGAAACCTATCTCGATCTCCTTGAAACCCATGTCGAGCAGCAGGGCGAACATGCGCGCCTTGCGCTCATGACCCATCGGATCGATCAGCGCCTGGTTGCCGTCGCGCAAATCGACCGAGCACCAGACCGGTGCCTTGTCGATGACCTTGTTGGGCCAGGTGCGGTCGGTGAGACCGACCGTCGGGTAGGGCTGGTATTTTCGGGCCGCGCCCGGCATGTGGCCGGCCGCGCGTTTTACGCTTTCGGCTTCGCCGGCGCGGATGTCTTCTCGTGCGTTCATCGTCTTGTTCTCCCGGCGGCTCGCGGATCGGTCTTCGGACGGATTCCAGGGCGAGCAGCGCCTTATCAGATTTTCGTTCGCTTGATGTGAATTGCCAATTTCTGAACTGGCCAAGGAGCGTGCGCGTAAGCGGCGGTTCGACCGCCGGGCGCTCCTTCAGCGAACCCGGCGATCGCCGATAAGGCCGAGAAGAAGCAGGGTCGATGCCAGCGCGCGCACGGTCTCGCCGGCAAAGCCGGTCGGACGGGAAGCGACGGAGGAGACGCGCGTGTTCATGGCGGGGTTCATACAGGAGCCGCCATGGACAGGCAAGTGGGCTGCCATTCCACCACTCGCGAGCACTCTTCCCCATGCGCGGCAAATGCGCCAGACTTGCGTGTAGCCGGGGCCGCAATGCTTCGCCGTCGGAGGGGTCATCCGTGAATTTTGTTTTCTTCTCGCCGCATTTTCCCGCCAACGGCGCCGATTTCTGCGACCGGCTGAAAAAGGCCGGCGCTACGGTGCTGGGCATTGGCGATGCGCCTTATGAGGCGCTGGACGGCAAGCTGAAGGCGGCCCTGTCGGAATATTACCGCATCGCCGACATGGAGGACTACGATCCGGTGTTCCGGGCGATGGGTCATTTCATCCACAAATGGGGCCGGATCGAGCGCTTCGAGTCCCTCAACGAGCATTGGCTGGAGCTGGAGGCCAATATCCGCACCGACTTCAACATCTACGGCACCAAGCTCGATTTCGTGAAGAATTTGAAGCGCAAGAGCCGCATGCGTGCATTCTTCCGCAAGAGCGGCGTCGACACCATCGCCCAGCGCAAATGCTCCGACCGGGCCGGCGCCATGACCTTCATCCGCCGCGTCGGCTATCCCGTGGTGGTGAAGCCCGATTCCGGGTCCGGCGCCTCGAACACCTTCAAGATTTCCAACGCCAGGGAGCTTGACCAGTTTTTCAGAGACAAGCCCGAGGACGTGACCTTCGTCATGGAGCAGTTCATCGAGGGGCTGGTGGTGACCTTCGATGGGCTGGTCAACCGTGACGGCGAGGTGGTGCTGGCGGCCAGCCACCGCTACGACCAGAGCATCATGGAAGTGGTCAACAAGGATCGCCACATGAGCTACACCTGCTTTCCCAAGGTCCGACGGGCGATCGAAGAGGCCGGCCGCAAAATCCTCAAGGCGTTCGACGTGCGCGAGCGCTTCTTCCACATCGAGCTGTTCGAAACCAAGGACGACCGCGTCATCGCGCTTGAGGTCAACATGCGGCCGCCCGGCGCCTGGATGACCGATGCGATCAACTACACGTTCGACATCGACGTCTACGCGGCCTGGGCGGACATGGTGGTGAAGGATGCCACCGGTGGTCCTTATGAGGGCAAGTATTTCACCGCTTATGCCAGCCGCAAGCAGCACCTCCACTATTTGCACAGCCATGAGGACGTGCTAGCCGCGCATCGCGACAAGATCGTCCATCATCAGCCAATTGAAGAGGTTTTCAGCCGCGCCATGGGAAATTACGCCTACCAGATGCGCTCGAAAGACGAAGCAGCACTGCGCGCGGCCGTCGCCTACATCCACGCGGAAAAGGCTTGAACGCGATGGACATCTCCTATCACAAGCATTTCTCCGGCAATCTCGGCCGCGACATGGAATACAAGCGCTACGGCCATGCCGGCCGGCCGGTGGTGGTGTTCCCGACGTCGCAGGGGCGGTTCTACCAGTTCGAGGATTCCGGCGGGGTAGGAGCGCTGGCCGAATTCATCGACACCGGCCGCATCCAGCTGTTCGCGGTCGACGGCGTCGATTCGGAATCGTTCTTCAACAAGCATGCCGGCGCCGCCCACCGCATCGGTCGCCACGAGGCTTATTTCCGATATGTGCGCGAGGAGGCGCTGCCGGAGTTTCTGGCGACCGCTGAGCAAGCCAATGGCGGGCGCAAATTAAAGCCGCTGTTCACCGGCTGTTCGATGGGCGGTTATCATTCCACGAACTTCGTCTTTCGCTTTCCCGAACTCGCCAGCGGCGTCATCGCGCTGTCGGGCGTCTATTCGGCGGGCGACTTCTTCGGCAAGGCGCTGGAAGGTGATATCTTCTACAATTCACCGCTCGACTATCTGCCCGGCACCGTAGACCCAAAGCTGCTTGCCCGGCTGAAGTCGCTGAGGATGATCTTCTGCTGCGGGCAGGGCGCCTGGGAAGAGCGGATGCTGGTCGAGACCCGCAGGCTGGAACAGATCCTGCGCGACAAATCCATTCCCGCCTGGGTCGACTATTGGGGCGGCGATGTCAGTCATGACTGGCCATGGTGGCACAAGCAGCTGGTCTATTTCTTCGGCCGCTGGCTGGATGATGATCTGATGCACCGGCTCGATTGATGACCACACCCGAACCTATCCGCCGCTTTATCGAGGCCACCAATGCGGGTGATAGCGAAGCCGTTCTCCACACGTTCACAGCCGACGCGTCCCTGACCGACTGGGGGCGGTCCTTCCAAGGCCGCCAGCAGATCGCGCGCTGGAACCAGTCGGACAATATCGGCGTGAAGTCCAATCTTCGCATTGTCCGCATCGCCGAGGTCGAGGGCAGCTACCGCGTCCGCATTGCCGTGAAAGGCAATGGCTTCAACGGCGAGGGTGACATGACCTTCGTGCTGGACGGCCACCGCATAGCGAGCCTCGTCATCTCCTGACGCGGCTCAGCTACCCTTCCTGGCAAACCGGCAGAGCAATGGTCTCGTGTTCCACCGCCGATCCACGGCGCAAGCCGAGAAAGACGACAAGGGCGGTGACGATGGTGATTGCCGCCAGCACGATCAGCAGCCTGTCGAACGCGATCTCATAGGCCTGGACCAGGACCGTGGCTCCGGCACCCGGCAAGCGGGCTGCCGCTTCGCCGATGTTGCCGGTCACCAGCAGCTGCGCGGCGGCGGTTGCATCCAGGGAAGACGCCGTTCCCTGAGCCGCCAGTTGGGCTGCCGTGAAACCCGACAGGACTGCCATGACGATCGCCAGCGCCACGCCTTCGCAAGCGACGCGGGTGGTGTTGAAGATGCCGACCGCCATGCCGGCACGCTCTTTCGGCACGACGCCGACGGCAAGTCCGTCCATCAGCCCCCAGGGCAAGGCGATGCCGACGCCTATGAGGATCAGCGGCGCCACCAGCGCTGCGACGACAGGCGGTGTCAGGCTCAGCCAGACAAGGCCGCCGGCGGCCACAAGCAGGCCGACACCGCAGATCGTTGCCGGAGCGATCCAGCGCGCTACCTGGCCGGCGAGCAGTGGCAGGATCAACAGCGGTCCCGACAGGCAGATCATCAACTGCCCCCCCTTGATCTCGCTCATCCTCTCGATGCCGATGAAGCGGATCGGCAACAGCACCAGCAGGACGACGAAGCCATAGGCGGGAGCGGCCGCCAGGAACTGGGCGCCGACGAAGCGGGGAAAGCGGAACAGCGAGAGATCAAGCATCGGCCGGCGCACGCGCCGCTCGACGACGACGAAAGCGGCAAAGCAAAGGGCGGCCGCCACGAGAAGCGCGATCACCAGGGGATCGGTCCAGCCGCTCTGCGGCGCTTGCAGCACGCCGTAGGTCAGCGATGCCAGCGCGATCGTAAAGGTGCCGGCTCCCGCCCAGTCGAGGCCGGTCGCATCCGGATCGCGCGATTCCCTGATGGTGCGCAGGCCGAGCAAAGCGGCTGCAATCGCGAGCACGGCCACCAAGACGAAGATCGATCGCCAGCCGAAAGCATCTATGAGCAGGCCCGACGCGATCGGCCCAAAAGCGAGGCCGATGCCGAAACTGGTGCCGAGGAAGGAGAAGGCGCGCAGCCGCAATGGCCCATCGAATTCCTGGGCAAGAGCGGAGGCGCCGCCGGCAAAGGCGGCGGCACTGCCGAGCCCTTGCGCAGCCCTGAGCACATCGAACCAGACGATATCAGGGGCAAACATCGATCCCAGCGATGCCAGCACATAGGTGGCGAGGCCAACAAGGAAGAGCCGCTTGCGGCCATGATTGTCGGCCAGCGCGCCTGATGCCATCAAGGTGGCGGCGAAGGTCAGCATGAAGGCGTTGGTCACCCAGTTGAGCGCGATCGGGCTGCCGCCGAGGTCGGCCGCAATGCGGGAAAGCGCGACGGCCGGGCCGGTGAAGGTCAAGGGCATTGTCATGGCGGCAAGGCATACCGACAACAGGACAAGCCATGGCGCGACCGCGCCGTTTGTGGTCTTCGAGGTCATGGATTTCCTATCTGAACCAGGATCCGCCGGCCTGCCGCAAGCTTGCTGCGCCGGTCGTAACGGGAAGATAGGCTCGCGACACTTCGAGAAAAATAGTGTTAGATCTCCAGATATACCGGACTGAAACGCTCGAATGGAGAGATGCGATGGAACGCCTCAATGGGCTCCTGGCCTTTGCCCGCACGGCTGAGTTCGGCAGCTTCATCGCTGCGGGCCGCACGCTCGGCATCTCGGCATCGGCCGTCGGCAAGAGCATCGCCAGGCTCGAGCAGGATCTCGGCGTAAGGTTGCTTCAGCGCAGCACGCGCCGCATCGGCCTGACCGAAGAGGGCAAGCTGTTCAACGAGCGGGTGCGGCGCATCCTCGACGACATCGACGATGCCGAGGCGATGCTGTCGCGGAGCCGCGAAACACCGCATGGGCGGCTGCGCGTTTCGACGCCGATCGTGACCTATCATTTGCTGTTCCCGGTGCTGTCCGAGTTCATGGCGCGCTATCCCGAAATCGAACTCGACATCGACTTTAACGACCGCATCGTCGACCTCATCGACGAAGGCGTCGACATCGCGATCCGCAGCGGCGACCTGCCGGATTCGCGCCTGGTGGCGCGGCCGCTTGCACCCTTCCGGCTGCTGTTGTGTGCGGCACCCTCCTATATCGAGCAGCACGGCAACCCGAGCCGCCCGGACGATCTCGTGAACCATTACGGCATCCGCTTCCGCTTTCCCAACAGCGGCAAGCTGCAAGGCTGGCCGTTCATCGGCGGCAGCGCCGAGCCGCAGGTCCGCTCGATGCTGACCTGCAACAACACGGAGGCGCTGAAGGGCGCCACGATGGCCGGGCTCGGCATCAGCTCGATGCCCGATTTCTTGGTCCGCGAGGCGCTGCGTGACGGCCTGCTGCGCACGGTGCTGGACGACCATGTCGACGGCCGCGGCCAGTTCCGGTTGCTTTGGCCGTCCAATCGCCATTTGTCGCCGAAGGTTCGCGCCTTCGTCGATTTCCTTCCCGACCGGCTTGCCGCGACGCTGAGCGGCTCTTGAATTAGTCCTTCGCGGCCGACGGCGATAACGAAGACAGCGAGGAATAGCTCTGCTTCTCAGTAGGTGGCGCGGCCGCCGGACAGGTCGAAGGTCGCGCCGGTGGTGAAGGAATTTTCGTCCGATAGCATGAAGGCGATCATCGCAGCCGCCTCTTCGACTTCGACGAACCGGCCTCGCGGCACCTTGCCCAGCATGTAGGCGACCTGGGCCTCAGTGAGCTGTTCGAGGATGCGGGTGCGGGCGGGCGATGGGGTCAGCGCGTTGACGGCGATGTCGTGGCCGGCCAGTTCCTTACCGAGCGATTTTGTCAGCGCGAGCACGCCGGCCTTGGCGGCGGAATAGGCGGCGGCATTCGGATTGCCTTCCTTGCCTGCGACCGAGGCGATGTTGACGATGCGGCCGTAGCTGCGCGCGATCATGCCGGGCACCAGGCGCTTGCAGCAGTAGAAGACGCCGTTGAGGTCGATGTCGATTATCTGGCGCCAGGCGGCAGGATCATAATCCGCCACCGTCGCTGCCGGTCCGGCGATGCCGGCATTGTTTACCAGCAGATCGACCGGACCAAGCGAGCGCTCGGTTTCGGTCGCGGCGCTGTCGACGGCCTCCATCAGCGATTGATCGCACAGCAAACCCTCGACCCGGCCGAGCGGGGCGAGTTCGGAAACGGCCTTCGCCATGGCGGTCTCGTCCACATCCCAGATGGCGACGCTGGCGCCCGATGACAGCAGTCGCCGGGCGACAGCAAGGCCGATGCCTTGCGCGCCGCCGGTCACCACGGCGACCCGGCCTGAGAGATCGACGGCATTCACACGACGTTTCATGGGCACTTTTCCTCTTCCCTGGATATTTGAATCTCAGTCCCTGACGGCTCTCGCCATCAGCCGCGCTATGCTCGGCCCGGCGATGAGCACGACCAGGAAGCGGGCCGACTGCAAGGCCATGACGAAGGATATGTCGACGTTCTGGGCGGCGGCGGCAATGATGGCGACGCTGTCCATGCCGCCGGGGCTGGTCGCGAGATAGGCGGTCAGCGGATCGATACCAAGGACGTGGCTGATCAGCCAGGCTAGCCCGCCGCAAAAGGCGATCAGCACGACGATAGAGCCGACGATCTGCGGCAGCGCCCGTGTCGCATGACGCAGGATCGCCCGGGTAAAATTCAGCCCTATCGACCAGCCGACCATCGCATAGGAGAGCGCCAGCAGCCATGGCGGCAATTGCATCGCCACGCCGAAGCCGAGATGGACGATGGTGCCGATGATGAAGGTGCCGAGGAAGAAGGGTGACGGCAGCCGGCACAACCGGCCGAGCAGGCCGCCGACCAGCGCCACGCCGAGCGTGGCGGCAAAGGCTGCCGGTTCGATCGGCGGGAACCAGACGATGGCTGGTACCTCGATGCCCGAAGTGTCGACCCACATCTTGGCGACGAGTGCTGCCGTCATCGAGACGAAGATGACGCGCAGATACTGCATGAAGGCGACGAGGCGCTGATCGGCGCCGAAGGCACCGGCCATCAGCACCATGGCAGTGGCAGCACCCGGCGACGAGCCCCAGACCGCGGTGGTGCCGGGCAGGATGCGCCAGCGGCTGATCAACCAGCCAAGCAGGCTGGACGCCGCAAGGGTCGCCAGCACCACGACAAGGACCAGCGGCCATTCCTTGTAGAACACCGAAAAAATGTCGGTGGAGATCGACGCCGCGACCAGACAGCCGACCAAGGCCTGGGCGGCGGCGAACAGCGGCCGCGGCACGCGCACCGTGGCGCCATTGGTGCCGGCAAGGATCGCCGCCAGCATCGGGCCGATCAGCAGCGCCGCCGGCAGTGCGGCGTATTCCAGCGCGCCGGCGAACAGCAGCGAGACGATCAGCAGCACCACCCACTGCCGAACCGGACGCATGCGCGCCATGCGTTCGACGGCCGGTTGGTCTGGCGAAGAGTCCATGTTTGGGTCTTAGACCTGGAAGAGAAAAATGCGAACGCTGTCTCGGACGAAATTCACGACCCCGACCCCGCGTTGGGATGTCACTCGTTCTTGATGGCGGGCAGGCCGAAACCGCCGGCCGGATGGGTCTCGACCTGGAATTCGAAGCCGGCGATGATCGGCCGGGCCTTGGCGATCGCTGCCTGGACCTCCGGCAGCTGCAGCGAAGCCTTGTGGCTTGCGGCGTCGGTCCACACTTCGGTCACCCAGATCGCGTCGGCATCGGCCGGGTCGCGGGCGATGACATAACTCAGGCAACCCGGCATGGCGCCGGTCGAGGCGAGCAGCACATCCATGATCGCGTCGCGCTGGCCGCGCGACGCCCGCATCTTTCCGATCAATCCGTACATTGCCTCTCCCCTTCTTCCAACCTCAGCAAACGTGCGCACGACATGCATGGTTGCGAGACGCAGTATGCAATTGCCGGCTCACGGCATCAACTGGCCACCGTTCACCTCGATCACCTGGCCGGTGATGTAACCACTCAGGAGATCGGAGGACAGGAAGAGAAAGGCGCCGACGCAGTCTTCGGCCGTGCCGGCACGCCCTTGAGGAATGGTGGCGACCATGCCCTTCATCTGCTCGTCGGTGGAATAGCGCTCATGGAAGGGTGTCGCGATGGTGCCCGGCGCCACCGCGTTGACGCGGATGCCGAAGCCGATCAGTTCCTTGGCCATGCCGCGCGTCACATTGGAGACAAAGGCCTTGGCCGAACCGTACAGCCCGGCGCCGCCGCCAGCGCCATTGCGCGCCGCGATCGACGAGGTGTTGACGATGAAGCCGCCCTGCTTCTTCAGCCATGGCATCGCCTTGCGCGAGGCCGTCAGCACCGAGCGGGCGTTGAGGTCCATCACCGCGTCGTAGTGCGCCTCGGTCTGCTCCGCATAAGGTACGCGGCCGAGCATGCCGCCGGCATTGTTGATCAGCCCGTCGAGCCGCCCGAATGTTTCGGCGCTCTCCTCGACTACCCGCTCGACATCGGCTGCCTGTGAGAAGTCGCCCTGTGTCAGGAACACCTCACCGCCGCTGTCGCGGATGTTTTTGGCCAGCGTTTCTGCGGCCTCCCGGCTCGAATTGTAGTGCAGGGCGACCCGGCATTTCTGGGCGGCGTAGGCCAGTGCAAGGGCGGCACCGATGCCGGTCGAAGCGCCGGTGACCAGCACCGCCTTGCCGGCAAGATCGGGGATGACGAGGGTGGTCGCGGTCATGAGCACTTTCCTTCGGGCTGTTTGGCCACCCTTCGTAGGCTCTCATGGCCTTCACGTTCAAGCCCGTGGCGGCTCAGGGCCGGAGATAGGCGTAGCCCTGGCGCTGCAGTTCGGCGAGCTTGACGACGCCGCCCTTGTCGGCGGCGTGGAAGCCCTCGAGCAGGTCGGCAAGCGTGATCTCCATGCCTTGCATGGTGTTGCCGCAGGCATGCGGCTCAAGGCCCTGCTGGACAAGGCCGGCAAAGCGTCCCGAGATCGCCGCCGATATGCCTTTCGACTTGAAGCCGGCGAGGGCCGGACCATGCACGACCAACACGATGTCGACATTGCCGCCGGTGCCTTCATAGTGGTTCTTGATGTTGCCGAGCACGAAGTTGACCTTATCGAGGTCGCTGAGGTGATAGGCGACCTTCGGTCTGTCTTCAGCGGCGGCGGCCCGGCTCAGCCCGAACAGGCCGGCGGCACCGGCAAGGCTGGCCCGGAACATGTCGCGTCGACGCATGGCATCCTCTCGGCTTGGCGCTCCCCGCAAATTGCGTGGCTGCGGCCATGATACTAGCATAAATTCACGTTACGTCCTGTCGATGCGAGGAGGGGGTCACATGGCGTTCAGGAAGTGGAAGGTTGTTGCCAGCGCTGGATTTGGCGCCGTGCTGCTCGGCGCGCTTGCGGGTTCGGCCGCGGCCGACGATGTGCTTAAATTACCCGAACTCAGCCCGAATGGCGCCGATGCCTGTTTCGGCCGCGTCTATGATGCGGCGCACCTCAAGGCGCATCCAAAGCAGAAGGTGGCGCGGATCTTCTTCCTCTATGGCCATGATCCGGTGAGCCATCCGAACGAGGAGCCGATGGCAAACGCCGACACCTCCTACAACGGTTTTCTCACCACCATGGTGCGCGGCGCCAAGGCGCCGCAATGGGCCGGCGGCTGGTGCAATCACGAGTCCGAGGACGGCAAGTCAGGTCCGATCCGCTGCGGCATGGACTGCGACCGCACCATGGCGTCGCTGAAGCTCGATGACAAAGGCCGCCTGATCCTCACCGACGTCTCGTCCGATCTCTATCTCGACGCCGGATCGGAAGACGAACTGGGCGAAGCCGAATATGACCGGCAGGCTCTGGGCTCGGAGGACAACAATTTCCACCTCGACCCGATGCCGGCCGCAACCTGCCAGGCTGAATTCGCCAAGATCGACCCGATCGATCCGGCGCTTGGGGCTCCCTTGCGCGAGCGACTGAAGCCGGACCAGCCTTTCTGTTTCGGGCGAGACTACGATGCCGCGCATCTCTCCTCGCATCCCGACCAGGTGACGCAGTCGATCCGGGTCTTCCGCGGGCCGGCCGAACTCGCCTCCTTTGCCTCAGGCGATGTCGCCAACTGGCCCGACGGCTCCGATGTCGCCGTTTCGGTGACCACCAGGAAGAACGGGACGAAGGTCACGCAGACCTATTCCTGCCAGGGCGAAGCGGATCAATGGCGCTGCGCGGCCAGTTCGAAGATGAGCAACTTTTCCTGCGATATCGCGCAAAAGGAAATCTTCCTCAAGCGCGGCGCCAACGGCACCCTGATGCTGGCCAACCCCAATAGCAGCCTGGCGATCGTCGATTTGTGCTCGAAGACGGCGGATGGCAAGACGAAGTCGGACGACAAGGTTTACCGGTTGGAGGCCATGCCGCAGTCGGCGTGTGCGCCTTAGTCACTTTAGCAGCCATTTGGAAATGAATATGATGCGTCGCAGCTTTCTTGGTTTTCTGACTTCCTTGGCTTTCATCGGTTCCGCCAACGCTGAAGGCGAGGCTGAGGCTCGCAAGGCGGCCTCAACAGCACAGTTGAAGAAGGAGGGCGTGCCGTTCATCGACCATTTGCCGACGATCGAAACCGAAGCCGAAAGTCGGCGACGAACGAAGGACGAAGTGGTTAAACGCGCCATCGCACTGGTGATCGTGGCCGTCACAGCGGAGACCAATGATCGAAATCTTTTAAGCAACTTGATCAGCCAGTTTGGAGCCGAAGGGTTTTTTACGCCCAAAGAGCAAGCGTTTGTCGGTAACCCCGTTGCAACCGAGCAAGATCGCGCAAATTTTAGCGGGCGCTATGAAGGGGCTTTCGTAATGTTGTGGGCGTTGCAAGTCTTCAAAAACCTTGGGCGTCCAGACAAGCCTTGCGATGTGTCGCGTATGGTTTCGGTGTTGCGTGACCTCGACACGGAAGGGCTGCTCAAGCGGGCCAATTTGCGCCCGCAAAGCGAGCTTCTCGATGCTGCCGATCTGATCTATCGGTACAATTGGGCTGTGATGGATGCGCGGGTGAATGGGAAAGCCGCGCCGGCAGGATTGGAACGAGACGTGGTTGTCGAACGTCATTACGCGCTCAATTGGCTGATTGGGTATATGGGGCAGGAATGGGATGACATGTCGACCGACACATGATGAGCCGATCGCAAGCGGGTGCTACCTTGGATCGGACTTCGCTTGCCGAGTTTGGATTTGACGAACTTAGACGGTTCGCCTGACTACGCTTTTGCCGAGGCCGAGCTGGCGCGCGCTTGAGCAGCAGGCGCTGCCCGATTTGGAGGCAATCAACGCCTGGATGTAGCCATTGGCGGGCTACCCCACATGGCGGTAATGGCGCAATCGATCCGGCGAGGTCGGCAGATCCTCGCCCGAGGATGATGCCCTGAGTTTTTCCTCACGCGAACGGCACCGCCGTCGTGCCTTTCGGCAGCTTCGCCTCGTCGTCCGGTTCGACATGGATGGTGACGCGCACCGAGGGGATTTCGGCCTTCAGCGCGTCCTCGATGCGGTCGCAAATGACGTGGCTGGCGCCGACCGTCATGTCGGCGTCGACGACCAGGTGGAACTCAATGAAGGTGGCGCGGCCGGCGATGCGGGTCTTGAGGTCATGAACCTCCAGCGCGCCCTTGCAATTGGCCGAGATGATGTCGCGAATGTGCATGTGTTCGGTCGTGTCCACTGCGCGGTCCATCAGCCCGTTCATCGACGAGCCGATGACGTGCCAGCCCTGCCACAGGATGTTGAGCGCGACGATGACGGCAAGCGCCGGATCAAGGATCTGCCAACCGGTCAGGATAGCGCCGACGAGGCCGCCGAAGACGCCGACCGAGGTCACGACGTCGGTCATGATGTGCCGGCCGTCGGCGACCAGCGCCGGTGATTTTGCGCTGCGCCCGGCGCGGATCAGCGTCCAGGCCCAGAAGGCGTTGATGACGGTGGCGACGCCGTTGATCGCCAGGCCCTCCCAGGGTTGTTCGAGCGGGGTCGGCGTCTGCCAGGAGCGCCAGACCTCGTTGAGGATCAAAAGCGCGGCGAGCACGATCAGCACGCCTTCCAGCACCGCCGAAAAATACTCGGCCTTGTGGTGGCCGAACGGATGGTCCTGGTCGGCCGGCTTGTAGCTGACCAGGACCGCCCAATAGGCGGCGGCCGAGGCTATGACGTTGACGATCGACTCCAGCGCATCCGAATAGAGCGCAACGGAGCCGGTGACGTACCATGCGGCAAGCTTGAGCGCGAGCACCACGCAGGCGATGACAATCGACCAGAAGGCAAGGCTGGCGATCCTTTGCCTGGCCGCTGCCTTCGCTGCGATCGCCGCCATGTTGTCCGTCGCCGCCATCGTTTCTAAGCGGCCTTTTCCTTGGCCTTGCGCGGCAGATGCGCAACGATGTTTTCGATGATGCGCATGCCGGCATTGTGGCCGAGCGTCATGATCGATTCCGGATGGAACTGGACGGCGGCGATCGGCTCCTTGCGGTGTTCGAAGGCCATGATGATGCCATCCTCGGTCTCGGCGGTGACGATGAAATCGTCGGGCAGCCGCACCGGATCGGCAAAGATCGAGTGGTAGCGGCCGACGGTCACTTCCTTGGGCAGGCCGGAGAAGATGATTCCGGGCTTGGAGACGCGGATGCGCGACGGCTTGCCGTGCATCGGCACGTGCAACTGCCTGAGTTCGCCGCCATAGGCCTCGGCCAGCGCCTGCAGGCCAAGGCAGACGCCGAAGATCGGCAGGTCGCGGGCGCGGGCGTTCTTGATGGTCGCGGCGCAGTCGAAATCCTTCGGCGTGCCCGGTCCGGGCGACAGCACGACGAGATCGGGCTTCAGCCGTTCGAAGACTTCTTCCGGCACCGGCGAACGCACGGTCGAGACATTGGCACCGGTCTGGCGGAAATAGTTGGCCAGTGTGTGGACAAAGGAGTCCTCGTGGTCGACGAGCAGGATGTTGACGCCGTCGCCGACGCGCGCGGTGGTGCGTTCGGCGCCTGCGGCATTGCCCAATTTGGCGTCGCGAATGGCGGAGAGCATGGCGGATGCCTTCAGTTCGGTTTCGGCTTCTTCTTCCTCGGGGATGCTGTCGAAGAGCAATGTGGCGCCGGCTCGCACCTCGGCAATGCCGTCCTTGATGCGGATGGTGCGGAGCGTCAGGCCGGTGTTCATGTCGCCGTTGAAATTGACCATGCCGATGGCGCCGCCATACCAGGCACGCGGGCTCTTTTCGTTCTGCTCGATGAAGCGCATCGCCCACAGTTTCGGCGCACCGGTGACGGTGACCGCCCAGGCATGCGACAGGAAGGCGTCGAAGGCATCCATGCCTTCGCGCAGGCGCCCTTCGATGTGATCGACGGTGTGGATCAGGCGTGAATACATTTCGATCTGGCGGCGGCCGATGACGCGCACCGAGCCCGGATCGCAGACCCTGGACTTGTCGTTGCGGTCGACGTCCGAGCACATTGTCAGCTCGGATTCATCCTTCTTGGAGTTGAGCAGCTTCAGGATCTGCTCGCTATCGGAAATGGCGTCGTCGCCGCGCTTGATGGTGCCGGATATCGGGCAGGTCTCGACGCGGCGGCCATTGACGCGCACGAACATTTCGGGCGAGGCGCCGATCAGATACTCGTTTTCGCCGAGATTGATGAAGAAGGAATAGGGCGACGGGTTGATCGACTTCAGCTTGCGCGAGATTTCGGAAGGCTGCGTCTCGCAGCGTTCGTAGAACATCTGCCCGGGCACGACCTCGAACAGGTCGCCGCGCTTGAAACTGTCCATCGCCTTGCGCACCAGATTGGCATATTCGCCCGGCTCATGGTCGCCGCGCGGCGGGATGCGGTCGGCGGTCTTGAACGGTTCGGCAATTTCGTCCCGCGGCAGCCCCTCGGTTGAAAAACCGTCGCCGGAATAGTCGTAGCGGTCGGTCCAGGCCTTGGTCGAATAATGGTCGACGACCAGGATCTCGTCAGGCAGGAACAGCACGAGATCGCGCTGGCTCTGTTTGCGCTCGAGCTTGTAGTCGACTGGATCGAACTGGAAGGCGAGGTCGTAACCGAAGGCGCCGTAAAGGCCGAGATTGGCGTCTTCATCGGTCTTGAACAAAGCGGTGATGGCGCGCAGCACAGTAAACACAGAGGGGACGCGGCTGCGCTCTTCCTCGGTGAAGACGCGGCCGGGCTTGGCGACATCGAGGCGGATCAGCTTTTTCGAGGTTTCAGCAATCGTCACCTCGGCAATGCCGGCCAGCGTCTTGCCGATCACCGGCAGCAGCACTTCGCCACGGCCATTCAGCGCCTCGATGCGCATGGCGCGGCCACGCGCGGAAATCACCAGCGGCGGATCGATGATGGCCGTATCCCAGCGTGTGTAGCGGCCCGGATATTCGTAATTCGAGGAAAACACCGCACCACGGCGCGAGTTCAAGCCGTCGACATAAGCATCGATCGCACCGGCGTAAGGCTTGTCGTGGCGTTCGCGGGTGATGGTGACACCACCTGCGGTCACGAAGCTTTCCGCGCCGTTTTCCAGAGCCTTCATCGTCATTGCCGTCTCCATATGGCTTGTTGGGGCAACGGACCCGGGAATGGCTTTGAAAAAACAAATGGCCGCCCGGACATTCCGTTGCGGCCACCCTCTATTTTCACGCGCACGCGTTCGAACAGGCCGCTGTCAGCGAGCCCACCACCAAATGGTCTTGATCGAGCGCATGTTCATGGGCGAAATCCATAGCGGCGAAAAGCCGGATGCGCAACAGGTTTGAAAGGCCTGTTTGTGGCCGCCGCTTCTGCAGCCCATGGCACATCGCCAAGGCTTGGGGTCCTGCCTAGACTGTTCGTCCAACATCGGAAAGACGGGAAGACAGCAATGACCGAGCAGATCGAGCGCGCACGCACGTTCCATGCCCTTCATGTCAAGGGCAACCCGATCGTTCTCTACAATGCCTGGGATCCGGGCTCGGCCAAGATCGTCGAGAGGGCGGGCGCCAAGGCGATCGCCACCGGAAGCTGGCCGGTCGCGGCTGCTTTTGGTTATGCCGATGGCGAGAAAATTCCGCTGGAGCTAGCGCTGGACAACATCAGGCGCATCGTGGCGGCAGTCGACCTGCCGGTGACCATGGACCTCGAAGGCGGCTACGGCGTCGAGCCGGAGACTGTCGCCCAGACGGTGACACGTGCCCTGCAGGCCGGCGCCATCGGTTTCAATTTCGAGGACCAGATCGTCGGCGGCGCTGGTCTGCACGACATCGCGGTACAGGTGAAGCGGATCGTGGCGGCAGCGGCGGCGGTGAAGGCTTCCGGCATTCCCGCCTACATCAACGCCCGTACCGACATTTTCCTCAAGGCCAAGCCGGATGCGCATGACAGCGTGCTGCTCGACCAGGCCATCGAGCGGGCGCACGCTTATGAAAAGGCAGGAGCTAGCGGCTTCTTTGCGCCGGGGCTCGGCGACGAGGGTCTGATCGAGGCGCTGTGCAAGGCCACCGTGCTGCCGGTCAACATCATCGCGCTGGCGCATGTGCCGCCGCGCCAGCGCCTGGCCGAGCTTGGTGTCGCCCGTGTCAGCCACGGCCCGGTGCCGTACCGGCAGATGGCCGAATGGCTCGAGGCCAAAGCGCGGCTGGCGATTTCGGGTTAGCTCAGTCCTCCAGCGTGCCTGACCTCGCGTCGGCGCTCTTCTTGTCGCCGACCAGCTTCAAGAGATCCTCGCCGGCGCGGATGATGCGGCGCGAGCGGCGGGTCAGGATGACGCCGTCCTGCGGTGCCAGCACCTCGGTGCGGCCGCCGGCCTCGCCCGGTGTGTGGACGATGGTGGCGAGGCGCGCGCCCTTCGCGACGCGGTCACCGGGCCTGACGTCGTAGAGGATGGCGCCGGCCCTGGGCGCCGGCATCATGTCGATGTTTTCGAGCGGCGCGACGAGGCCCTTGAACGGGCTGGGCGGGGGAAGGGCGGTGTCGGCGATGACGCCGCGCGCCACCAGCAGCCGGTAGAGGCCTGCGGCATCGGAATTTGCCAGCGTGCCGTCGACATCCAGCATGCCACGGTATTCTACCGTGGTGGCAACACGGCGGTCGAGCTTCGCCACGTTGGCGGGGACGTTCTGGTAGGGCATGATCGTGGCGCCCTCGAAGGTGCCGTCGGCGTCCTCGCTCCACAACACCACGGCGTCGATACCCATGGCGGCGGCGCAATCGGCCATCGCCGGCCACAGGCTGGCGTGGACGTAGAGATAGGCAAGGCCCTCGTCGTCGCAATGCAGGTCGAGCACGATGTCGTGGCCGAGCGACAGCTGCACCAGACGGGTCTTCAATCGCTGGTCGGGGGTGCCAAGCGTGGTGTCGGGCAAAAGCTTGGCGTCCGGTGCTGCGAGCAACGGAAAGCCGCGGTTGAAATTGTTGCGGGTGCCGAGATGAAAGCGGCCCTGGTGCTCGCCGAAATGATATTGCGCGCGGCCGATCGGATTGGCCCAGGGCACGACCGTGATGCTGCCCTTGATGCGGCCTTCCGCTTCGGCCTTGTTCAGCGCCGGCATCAGCGCGTCGATGGCGACGACACCAGGCAATTCACCGGCGTGGAGCGCTGCCTGCAGGTAGGCCGAAGGTGCTGCCTTGTCGGCGCCGGCGAAGCGGAACACCGGGAATTCGTAGGAAACGCCTTCGGTATCGCCGGCGATGCGTTCGATCGATTTCTGCATGGGATGCCTCCAGGATAAGAGGCAGAACACATGCACTTTTGCCGAAGGGCTGTCGATTGGTCCAGTTCGCGCCGCCATGGGCGCAATGGAATTATTCGGCGGCGGTCGGAACCGTCGTCATCGGCGCCGATCCTTCGAGCGCCTGCGAGACAACGGCTACGCTGACCGCCAGCAGGGCCAGCACCGCGCCGACCAGCGGCAAATGAGCATAGGAAACGCCGGCCGACAGAGCCACGCCGCCGATCCAGGCGCCGCTGGCATTGCCGATATTGAATGCGCCCTGGTTGAGCGTGGCGGCGAGGTTCGGCCCTTCCGAAGCCGTTTCGACGACGCGGATCTGCAGCGGCGGCACGACGACGAAGATCAGCAGTCCCCACAAGAAGACGATGCCGATGGCGACGCTGGCGATCGCGCCGTACTGCATGAAGCCGACAAACAGAACTGCCATCAAAAGCAGCGTGCCGATGACCGTCGGCATCAATTTCCAGTCGGCCAGCCGGCCGCCGATGATGTTGCCTATGGTCATGCCGGCGCCGAACAGCAGCAGGACCCAGGTGACCGCGGAGGTCGACAGGCCGGAGACATCGGTAAGGTAGGGCTTGATGTAGGTGAAGACGGCAAACAGGCTGGCCGAGGCCAGCGAGGCGATCAGCATGGCGAGCCAGACCTGCAGCTTGCCCAGCACGCGCAGTTCGCTGCGCAGGCCGCCGCCGCTCGGTTCGACGACATTGGATGGCACCAGCCAGGCGATGGCGGCAACAGAGATCAGGCCGATGCCGACGACGGCGAAGAAGGTGGAGCGCCAGCCGAAGGCTTGGCCAAGCGCGGTGCCGGCAGGAACGCCGAGAATGTTGGAGAGCGTCAATCCCGCGAACATCATCGCCATGGCGCTGGCGCGCTTGTTGCGCGGCACCAGGCTGGCGGCAACGACGGAACCAATGCCGAAAAAGGCGCCATGACCGAACGCGGTGAAGACGCGCGCGGCCATCAGAAGCCAGTAATTGGGCGCAATGGCGCAGAGCAGATTTCCGACGACGAACATCGCCGTCAGCGCGACCAGCACCGGCTTGCGCGGCAGATGCGCGGTGGCCATGGCGACGATGGGTGCGCCGAAGACGACGCCCAGCGCATAGCCGGTGACCAGCAGGCCGGCCGAGGGGATCGACACGCCGAGATCGGCCGCAACCTCCGGCAACAGGCCCATGATGACGAATTCGGTGGTGCCGATGCAAAAGGACGCAATGGCAAGCGCAAGGATCGGCAAAGGCATGGAAAATCCAGACTGAATCGGTTCAATTCAGACTGAACGAGAAGCCTTGCCGCGCGCAATGCACATTGCTGCAACGCACCAATGCAGAAAGCGCTGAGCTTGACGCGGAGTCATGTCAGGCGAGCGGCTTCAGCTCCTGGGCGATGGTTGGCAACAGCTCCGAGACGTTGGGGTGGATATGCACGGCGCGCGCCAGCGTATCGACCGGCGCCTTGGCGTACATCAGGTCGAGCACGCAGTGCACCGCCTCGTCGCCGCCGGGGCCGAGCACGGAGCAGCCGAGGATTTGCCTGGTGTCGGCATCGACCAGGATCTTCATGAAACCTTGCGTCTCGCCCTTTTCGATGGCGCGGCCGACGCGGGTCATCGGCCGCTGGCCGACCAGCGCCTTGCGCCCGGATTTCTTCACCGCCGCCTCGGTCATGCCGCAGCGGCCGAGCGGCGGATCGATGTAGAGCGCATAGGCCTCGATGCGGTCGCTGACCTTGCGCGGATCGTCGTCGAGCAGATTGGCGGCGACGATCTCATAATCGTTGTAGGAGGTGTGGGTGAAGGCGCCCTTGCCGTTGCAGTCGCCCATTGCCCAGACGCCGGGCACGCTGGTGCGCAACTGGTCGTCGACGGTGACGAAGCCGCGCAGATCGACCGCGATGCCAGCCTTGTCGAGGCCGAGATCGTCGGTGTTGGGGGTGCGGCCGAGTGCCAGAAGCACATGCGAGCCGACCGCCGGCGGCTTGCCGGATGAGAAGGTCACGGCGATGTCCTTGCCCTGTCTGGCAAAGCGGATGTCGTCGGCGCCGACATGGACTTCTATGGCTTCGTTTTCGAGGATCGATAGGATGGCCGCCGACACGTCCTCGTCCTCGCGGCCGGTCAGGCGCGAACTCTTCTCGATGACGGTGACTTCAGAGCCGAAGCGGCGAAACATCTGCGCGAATTCAAGAGAGATGTAGCTGCCGCCGACGACGATGAGATGGCGCGGCAAAATGTTGAGGTCCATCATCGAGGAGTTGGTGAGGTAGTCGACGCCGTTGACGCCGGGCAGGTCGGGCACCGAGGCGCGGCCGCCGGTGTTGAGGAAGATCTTTTCGGCGGTCAGAAGGTCGTCGCCGATACGCACGGTGTTGGCGGATTCGAAGCGGGCATGGCCGCGATAAAGCGTGCAGCCCTTCATGCCGGCGATCCACGTCTCCAGATTGCTGCGGGAGTCGTTTGTGACCTTGTCCTTGCGCGCCTTGATCCTCTTGTAGTTCACGCCGACAGGGCCTGAGAACGTCACGCCGTAGTCCGCGGCACGCCGCGCCAGATGCGCGGCATAGGCGCTGGCGACCATGGTCTTGGTCGGCATGCAGCCGGTGTTGACGCAGGTGCCGCCGACCAGCTTGCGCTCGATCAGCGCCACGCTCATGCCGGCTGACGTCAGCCGGCCGGCGAGAGGAGGGCCGGCCTGTCCGGCGCCGATGATGATGGCGTCGTATGTCTTGGCGTCTGAGGCTTGGGCAGTCATACCACCGCCGCCACGATCAGCAGGCCGCCGATGATCGCCACCGCGTCCTCGATGAGGGCGGCAGGCAAATCCTTGCCGAAGGCGGCGGCCAACCGGCCGCGCGCTTCGGCGCCGCCATAGGTGCCGATGACGGCGCCGATGGCGCCGGCAATCAGGCCGCCAATGGTGGAACCGGCAGTGGCGCCGATCACCGCGCCGCTGAAGGCGCCAAGCAGGATGCGGGCGCCGAATTGCTGCGGCACCTTGCGGCTCGGCGTCGAGGGCAGCTGGTCGGTGACCAGTTCGACGATGGCGAGGATGGTGAAGATACCGACGGCGGCCCAATGGCCCATGAAACTTGCCCAGGTGCCGGCCACCGGCAGCCAGCCGAGATACGCGCCCCAGGCGATCGCGCCCGGCGCGGTCATGGCGCGAAGACCGGCAATCACGCCGATCAGAAGTGCAAGCAAATAGAGCATGTCGATCCCCTCGAAAGCAGGCCCGGGACTGGCCCACGAGGGCAAGCTAGCATAGGTCCTGCGTTTGACGAGAGTAGGCGATGGTGCTTCTTCCATCAGTGAGCATTGTACTTTGGTAACCAGTCGAACATGACGAAGGGACGGAGTCGCTGTGATGGCCGGAAGCGAACGCACAAGGATGATTGCAGGCGAATGGTACATCTGCATCGACGACGAACTGGAGGCGCTGCGGGCGATCGCGCGCGATGCGGTGTTCGAGCATAATACGCTACGGCCCCAGCAACGCGGCAATATCGGCCCGGCGCTATTGGCGCTGCTCGGCAGCGCGGGCGCAGGCTCCCGCATCGAGGCGCCGTTCCACTGCGCCTACGGTTTCAACATCCATCTCGGCGACGGTGCCTTCCTCAATGCCGGCTGCACCATCCTCGACACCGCGCCGGTGCGTATCGGCAGGCGGACGCTTCTCGGCCCCAATGTGCAGATCTACTGCGCCGAGCACCACAAGGAGGCCGCTGGCCGTCAGTCGGGACTGGAGATTGCCAGGCCGGTCACCATCGGCGATGACGCCTGGATCGGCGGCAGCGCCATCATCCTCGGCGGCATCAGCATCGGCGATGGCGCCATAGTCGGCGCCGGCGCGGTGGTGACGCGCGACGTGCCTGACAACACCACGGTGGTCGGCAATCCGGCGCGGGCGGTCAAGCGGGGCTGAACTCGTCGTGGGCGGTCAGTATGAAGCCGTGCGTGCCATACGCTCGTCCGGACCGGCTCGCCGCGAGAATTCACGCCGGTATTGGGCCGGTGACGTCTTGAGCCGTGCGGCGAAATGCTGGCGCAGCGAGGTGGCGCTGCCGAAGCCGGCTTCGAAGGCCACCATGTCCATCGATTTTTCCGTCGCCTCCAGCAGCTGTTGCGCCAGTTCGATGCGTTGGCCGGCCAACCATTCGCCAAAGCTGGTGCCGATCGATTTCTGGAAACGGCGGGTGAAAGTGCGCCGGGTCAGGCCCGCGGCCTCCGCGACGCGGTCGAGGTTGTGCGTTTGTCCGAGCGTTGCCCGCACCGTGTCGAGCGCCAGGGTGAAGCGGTCGGTGGCCGGGGTTTTCGCCAGCGGGCGCTCGATGAACTGCGCTTGCCCACCCTGCCGGTGCGGCGACAGCACGATGTGCCTGGCCAGCCGCAGCGCTACCTCTGCGCCATAGCGGGCGCGCACAATGTGCAGGCAGCAATCGAGCCCGGCGGCGACGCCGGCCGAGGTGACGATGTCGCCGTCGTCGACATAGAGCACGTCGGCGTCGACTTCGATGTCCGGGTATAATGTTTGCAGCCGGTCGGTGGAGGCCCAATGTGTCGTCGCACGCCGGCCCGCAAGCAGCCCGGCGGCGGCAATGGCGAAGGTGCCGAGACAGAGGCCAACGATCAGCGCACCGCGCCGGTGCGCGTGGGTGAGCGCTGCCAGGAGCGGCGGCGGAAGTGGGGCCTCGAGATCCTTCCAGCTCGGAATGATGACAATGTCGGCATCGTCGAATGCGGAAAGGCCATACGGCACCGCGATGGTCAGCCCGGCATCGGTGTGGATCGCTCCATCGTCGAGCGCGCAGACGCGAAAGTCGAAACGCGGCAGGCCAAGCTTGGTGCGGTCGGTGCCGAACACCACGCACGGCACGGAGAGGTGGAACGGGCTGATGCCGTCAAAGGCGAGAACGGCAATGATCGGGTCGGCCATGCGTGTTTCCAGCAAGCGAAAAGCGGATTGTCCCAATTCTTTCGAATGATGTCAATCGGGCCACTTTTGGCAGTCGGGGGATTCGCCTATTTTCGACCTGTCCCATTCAAGCCCGAAGGAGAACACCATGTCCGCCAATATCACGCCGCGCCGCGCACTCATCGTCATCGATGTCCAGAATGATTATGATGGCGGCAACCTCGCCATCCAGTGTCCGCCGTTCCGCGACAGCGTCGTCAATGTCGCGCGCGCTATGGATGCCGCCGCTGCGGCCGGCGTGAAGGTGGTGGTCGTCAAGCAGATGGCGCCCGAGACCTCGCCAGTCTTCGCCAAGGGCAGCCATGGCGGCGAACTGCATCCCGATATCGCCCGGCGAAGCCGCGACCACTATGTCGAGAAGTCACTGCCTAGCGCCTTTGCCGGCACCGACCTCGAGGCGTGGCTGCGCGCCAATACTATCGATACGATAACGGTGATCGGCTACATGACGCATAATTGCGACCTGTCGACCATCATCCACGCCGCGCATGTCGGCTTTGCGGTCGAGTTCCTATCCGACGCCACCGGTTCGCTGCCTTACGCCAACAGCGCCGGCTACGCCTCGGCCGAGGAGATCCACCGCGTGGTGTCCATCATCCTGCAGTCGCGCTTTGCGGCCGTGCTCAAGACCGCCGAATGGATCGATTGCCTGAAGACCGGTGCTTTGCCCGAACGCGACACGCCCTATGCGTCAAACCAGCGCGCGCTGGCGCGCAACGCTGCATAGGCAAATCTGTCCCCGAAAAGCAAAAGGGCGGCCAGTGGCCGCCCTTCTTGGATCTCGCAACGATCTCGAAATTTTCAAAACAGGCCTTCGATCTGGCCGATCTCGTTGAGGAAGATTTTTTCCGAGGACGGCGCCTTGGGCAGGCCGGGCATGGTCATGACCTCACCGCAGATGACGACGACGAAGCCGGCGCCCGCCGAAAGCCTGACCTCGCGCACCGGCACGGTGTGGCCGGTCGGCGCGCCACGCAGGTTCGGGTCGGTCGAGAAGGAATATTGGGTCTTGGCCATGCAGACCGGCAGGTGCCCGTAGCCGGCCTGCTCCCAGGCATGCAGCTGGTCGCGCACCGACTTGTCGGCGATCGCCTCGTCGCCGCGATAGATGCGCTGGACGATGGTGTTGATCTTCTCGAACAGCGGCATTGCGTCGGGATAGAGCGGCGCGAACTGCGAGGCGCCGGATTCGGCGATCTCGACGACCTTGCGCGCCAACTCCTCAATGCCGGCAGAGCCATTGGCCCAATGCTTGCACAGGATCGCCTCGGCGCCGAGCGAGGCGACGAAATCCTTCATCGCCTGGATTTCCACCTCGGTATCGGTGGTGAAATGATTGATCGCCACGATCGCAGGCACGCCGAACTGTTTCACATTCTCGATGTGGCGGCCCAGATTGAGGCAGCCCTTCTTGACTGCCTCGATGTTTTCCTTGCCGAGGTCTTCCTTCTTGACGCCGCCATTCATCTTCATGGCGCGCACGGTGGCGACGATGACGGCAGCCGCCGGCTTCAAACCCGCCTTGCGGCACTTGATGTCGAAGAATTTTTCGGCTCCGAGGTCGGCGCCGAAGCCGGCTTCGGTGACGACGTAGTCGGCGAGCTTCAGCGCCGTGGTGGTGGCGACCACCGAGTTGCAGCCATGCGCGATGTTGGCGAACGGGCCGCCATGCACGAAGGCAGGGTTGTTCTCCAGCGTCTGCACCAGGTTTGGCTGCATGGCGTCCTTCAGCAGCACCGCCATGGCGCCGTCGGCCTTCAAGTCGCGGGCATAGACCGGGCTCTTGTCGCGGCGGTAGGCGACGATGATGTCGCCGAGGCGCTTTTCCAGATCCTTGAGGTCGGTGGAAAGGCACAAGATCGCCATCACTTCAGAGGCGACGGTGATGTCGAAGCCTGCCTCGCGCGGATAACCGTTGGCGACGCCGCCGAGCGAGCAGATGATTTCGCGCAGCGCCCGGTCGTTCATGTCCATGACGCGGCGCCAGGCGACGCGGCGGGTGTCGATGCCGAGCTCATTGCCCCAGTAGATGTGGTTGTCGATCAGCGCCGACAAAAGATTGTGCGCCGTGGTGATGGCGTGGAAGTCGCCGGTGAAGTGGAGGTTCATGTCCTCCATCGGCACGACCTGCGCGTAGCCGCCGCCGGCGGCACCGCCCTTGACGCCGAAATTCGGGCCGAGCGAAGCCTCGCGGATGCAGACGATCGCCTTCTTGCCGATGCGGTTCAGACCGTCACCAAGGCCGACGGTGGTGGTCGTCTTGCCTTCGCCGGCCGGCGTCGGGTTGATGGCGGTGACGAGGATCAGCTTGCCGTCCTTGTTGCCCTTCACCGATTTGATGAATTCGGCCGAAATCTTCGCCTTGTCGTGGCCGTAGGGCAAAAGGTGCTCGGTCGGGATGCCGATCTTGGCGCCGATCTCCTGGATTTGCTTTTTCTTGGCGCCGCGCGCGATCTCGATGTCGGACTTCACTTCGGCCATGACGGCTTTCCTTCGGATTGGACGGTGGAGGGGACGGGTTTGATCTCACTCGCAGGCATGTTGAACCCGGGCGCGGGCATGTTCTAACCCTGTCGCTCCCGCGGCGTCAACTTGCATGCAACTATGTTTCCTATGAAGAAAGTGTCTCCGCGGCCGGCCGACCTGTCGCCGGTTCTTCCTGGCTCCGTTGCCGCGCCGTATAGAAGCCAGAGGACGCGACGTTCCGCCGTCTCAAAACAGCCGCCCAATGCACGGAATGCGACAGAGGCGACGGCGCAAATTCGCCATCGCTCGCCGGGAAAGCAGTGAACGCTACTGAGTCAGGACGTTGCTGATCTCGACCATGTTGGAGCGCACGCGAAGCACGTAGAAACCCATCGTCGTCAGGTGCGTCGGCATGATCCAGCCATCCTCGCGGCCATTGGCGATGATGAAGGGCTGGATGCGCAGGGCCGAGACGAATTGCGCATCCATCGTGTCCCACAGATTGCCGAGATGCTTTTCCTTGATGACGTCCTCGAAGTCGGCCTGGGCGCCCTTCATCAGGCCGTAATAGGCATAGAGCTGGCCATAGGCGAACCAGAAGCGGTCGTCGGCGCGGAAGTCGAACCAGCCATTGTTATGGTTTTCGGCGCGCTCCTTGAGGATCGCCGATGTCGAACCGATGTCGGAAGAGATGCGGTCGATATACTGCTTCAGATTGTCGGCGCGGGCATCGAACGTCGCCTGGCAGCTGCCGAGGCGGGCGTTGAAGGAGCGCAGCTTGGTGACGGCATCGCGATAATAGCTCGGCGTCGGCGTCTTGGGGCCGAACGGGTTGAGGCCGAAATACCAGGTCTCCTCGTCGAACTGCAGATTGCCGCGCGCATCCTGCAGGTCGCCGTCGATCTGCGATGTGGTGCGGACACGGCCGAGATTGTCGGCAAGCTCGGTGGCGGTGCGCCGCACCGCCTGGTTGATGCCACGCTGGAACGAGGCCTTGTTGTCCATGAACGGCGTGTTGTCCCAGTCGATGCCGAACAGGCCGAGTTTGTAGAGGATCATCGACGAGATCCAGGCATTCTGGTTGACGTTGAAGTCCGTCAGGTCGGCCGCCACCTGGGCGATGCCCGAATTGCCGCAGGTCTTGGCGGTGTCGGTGCCGGCGCCGGCCGCGACCTGTTCGCCGGCGGAAATGTTGCGGTTCTCGAAGGTGTATTTGTCGACGTAGTTGGGATCGAACTTGTTCCACCACTGGGTGGCGTAGAAGAAATTGGCGTAGAGGCCGATCAACACCAGAAGCGCGAGGCCGACCACAGCCTTCAGGATCCAGCCGCGCTGCGTATACCAGCGCCCAGCCCAGAGGAACGGCCACAGGATCGCGCCGATGACGAGGCCGATGCCGCGGCCTATCCATTGGAAGATGCGGGTGAAGAAATTCACGATCGGATCAAGCATGGCTCTCGTTCACCCCTCAGTCAGTCAGGCCGTAAAGGCGCGTGCGAAACGCCACTTTGTCTTTCAAATATGTGGTTTTCAGAACGTCCACAACATGCGACCGCCAGGCGTCGCTGTAGCCGTCATAGTCCTTGTAGAAGCCCGGCTTGTTGAAGACGTAACGCGAGACAAAGTCCTGCGGCACGAAATCCGAGATCAGCTGGTTGGTCAGCCAGGCGTCGGGATGGTCGGGCTTGCCACGCACGACCAGGAAGCGCTGTTGCGGAAACACATCCTCGATCTTGAGATGGCCGAGCTGGGCGATCTCACGCTTGGCGGCGTTGAGAAAGGGGAAATTGCCGTCCTTGGTGATCAGATCGGCATGGCCATGGATCCAGGTCTGCAGCCAGACCTTGTCGACCTCGGTCAAATTGCGGTTCGGCTCTGTGTCGCGGATGAGAGCGCGCACCACCATCTCGGCGCGATGCTCGAGATAGCCCGAGCTTTCGACCCATGACGCGCGCGGCAGTTCGATGCGGCCGGTGCTGGCCAGGAACTTGAACACCTTGTCGGCATCGTTGATCGAGAGATAGCTGACCTGCCAGGGCCGCGAACGGCGAAAGC
This sequence comes from Mesorhizobium sp. M0292, assembly GCF_040321695.1. Taxonomy (NCBI): domain Bacteria; kingdom Pseudomonadati; phylum Pseudomonadota; class Alphaproteobacteria; order Hyphomicrobiales; family Phyllobacteriaceae; genus Mesorhizobium; species Mesorhizobium sp. M0292. The sequence goes on along the minus strand of NZ_JAMYSB010000005.1, from coordinate 292,062 downwards.
CGGGGGCGGCCGGGTCGCCGATGACGGTGGTCATATCAGGATCGACGAAGACGTAGACGCCGCCGAAATGGCTGGTCCAGTAGGCGTTGTGGCGGAAGATCACCTGGTCGGGCACCAGCGCATTCTCACGGATATCGCCGCAGACCTTCGCCAGCTCCACCATACGGCTCAGCATGGTGTTGTCGCGCCAGGCATCGGGCTCCTGCTTCAGCCGGTCGACCAGCTTGCCGAGTTCGGCGGCCTTGCCCAGCACGTCCTCGGCCGAAAGCACCCTGAACTCGACCTGGCTGATCGACAGCAGATCCTCGATGTCGTTGACCAGGGGAACGGAATCCTCGATCTCGCCGTAGATGACATCCTTGATGGTCAGCGCATCGATGGCGCGCTGGTTCTTGGACATGAACTCGAACATCAGCTGCGAGGTGTTGGAAAAGGCGGTGTGCACCACCGGCAGATCGATCTGCGACGGCGTCAGAATGACGAAGCGGCGGTTGACCTCGTTGGGATCGAGATAGTCGTAGTCGCCGCATTCCTCGGCCACTTCGGGCGAGAAGCCGGTGCGGTCGATCTGGAAGCTCTTCAGCTTGGTCGGTTTGAGGCCGAAGGCGACAAGCGCCTTGTTGTAACGCTGGATGAGGTGCGGCTCGTCGACGGTGAGCAAGCGGCCGTAGATCAGCTCATTGTCGCGGAGAAGGTCGGGCTTTTTGGCGTGGCTCATGCAGAACGTTCCGAGTGGCGTTGCCTGTTGTGGCGAAGCGCCAACGCTGACGCCTCCCTCTCCCCGTTCTGCACGGGGAGAGGGCAAGGGTGAGGGGCAGCGCTAGCATTCAAGGACATGTCTCCCCATGGCCTTTGGCGGCAAAAATCGAAGATCATTGGTCCGGATGTGCCGATCGAGGCGCTGTTCGATAGCTGCCAGTATGGTCGTAGCGATCTCTGGTCCACGCATGCGCCGCCCCTCACCCTTGCCCTCGCCCCGTGAAGGACGGGGAGAGGGGGGCGTCAGCGTTAGCGCCAAGCCTTTCAGCACCCGCGGGCAGCGAAGGAAGCTCACGCATTCCACAGCCCCTTCTTCTTCATCTCCTCCATCTCGCGCCCCGCCCGTTCGCGCAGGCGTGCGTCGCGCAGCAGCTTCTCCACCGCGGCGTCGTCGGATTTGTCGGAATAGCGGAACTCCGAGTCGGCGTAGCGGTTGATCTCCTGCATGACCATGTCCATCGAGAACGGCCCACGCAGTTCCTCGATCATGGCTTTCTTCTCGTCGTAGCCCTTGTGCATGAAGGCTTCCGGCTTCTCGAACCAGTCGTCGGGCAGCTCGATGTCCATGGCGCGCATCTTGATGGCGTCGGTGACGTTCTTGATGGCTCGGCCGGTGAAGCGCGGCTCGGCATCCTTGATCAGGTGCAGATAGGTGCCGATGTCGGCCATCGATTTCGGCGCGCCATTCTCCTTCATGTAGCGCTCATAGACCTTCATCAGCCCGTCTTCCTGAGGCTTCTCGTGCTCCTCATAGGCTTCGGTCATCGCGCGCTGGATCTCCTGCGCGGCGTAGAGCTTGTGGTCGCCGAGTGGGATCTTGTGGTTCTTGCCGGCAAGCAGGACGAAGATGTCGATATAGTCGTCGCGGCTCTGTGGGCCGTCGACCAGCCAGCGGGCCCCGGCGCGCTGGCGCAGCGCATCGTCGACATTTTCGGGATAGTTGGAAAACATGCCGAACGAGCAATTGCCGCGCACCACCGTGCCGGCGCCGGCAAAGGCGTCCATCAAGACGCCGGTGATTTCCTGTTGGCCGGCCGAGGCGCGGTCGTCGGAGCGGCGGGCCGCCACCTGGTCGATGTCGTCGACGGTGCCGAAACCGATGACACGTGGGTTCAAGACATTGTTGATGAACTGGCGGCAATTCTGGCCGGATTTGCCTTGGTAGGACGAGATCTGGTCGACGCCGAAATTCTCATAGGCGAAGGGATAGCCGGCAACCTGGCAATAATTGTTGACGAGGCCGGCGATCATCTGGATCAGCGTCGTCTTGCCGGTGCCCGGCGCGCCATCGCCGATGAAGGTGAAGAGGAAGCCGCCGAGCTCGACGAACGGGTTCAGCTCGCGCTCGAAATCATAGGCCATCAGCATCTTGGCGAGCTTAACCGACTGGTATTTGGCGATGTGGTTGCCGACGACCTCTTCGGGCTTCTTGAAGGTCATCACCAGCGGTTTCGAACGCTTGCCGGGCGCGACGTCGAAGCCGTCGAGGGTGAAATCGTCGGCGTCGATGCGGATATGGGCGTTCTCGAACGGACCGATGCCGTCGAAGCGGCCTTTGCGGGCCAGCAGCCCATCAATGGCGACCCGTGCAAAAGCTCGCGCGCGCGCCGTCAGGTCGCCATCGTCCTTGGAGCCTGCAATCGCCTTGTCCAACCCGGCGACGATCGACTTCACCGCGTCCTGCGGCGTGTCGAACAGGAAGTCCGGTTCGGGGATATCGTTGGGAGCCTCGCCGTCGCTGTCGATCAGCTGGAACAGGTAAGAGGCGAGGCTGAAGGCTGAAACGTAAGCCGAGGCTGACAGAAGCTTCTTGAAGGTCGCCGCCTCATCGCCCTCAAGAGGCGCACGGGTGTTCTTGGCCTGGAGGCTTTCGAGGTCGGAGCCCTCGGCGAAGACGTCGGAGATGGCGAGCGCTATCGCCAGGCCGCGGCGGGCGCGGAACAGCAGCGTGTGCTGCGGGATGCTCATCAACTGGTCGTCGGGATGGATCGCGGCGACGGTCTTGGTAAGCTCGACCTCGCGGGTACGGCGCACCGAGCCGACCGAGACTGTCGAGACAAAGCGGCGATTGGTGCCGGCAAGTGCTGTGCCGGATTCGCGCGCAGGGTCTTCCAGAACCACGACGCGGGTGATGAAGCTCTGCGCCGTGGCGCGGTGCTTTTCGATTGCGGCTTCCGGGATGGTGGTCAGGCCGGTGTCCATCGTATCAATCCTCCTCGCGACTCACTCTTGTGCCTGCCCTCGCGTGAGCAAAATTGAAAACATCCCGTCAAAGGGTTCGTGATCGGGAAAGCGTTCGGCTTGAAAGATGGCCTCTCCCGGCCCTCCAAGCTTGAAACGGCAACGCTCAGTCCGTGCAAGACAATAAGCGACAGCCTGGTACTCAGTTAGGTCCGCTAACATCGCGCTAACGCAAATCTGATTCGGTTTTCCGTTGTTAGATGGCGGTCCGAATTCAACACGGTCTTCTGGCTCAAATGCATATCTTTTCATCAATCTTGGCCAGTGATATTCGACGAGCTTTTGTCTATTGCCGCAAAAGAACTGAATCACGATTTTTACATTGTAGCTATATCTTGGTTGCCGACTCTGTCTTATTCCAATGATCGGACGGGATGAATTACGTGTTCGGACAGGTAATTTTTCGACCAGAACGAGCATGACGCCTCCGGATCGAATGTGACGGTATGCTTCATATTGATCCAATTCGTACCAATAGAAAGTACAGATCGTGTCACCGTCTGTATTTTCATCTTCAGACCGCGAAGTAACCGGTCTGTAGCCGAACCCGGAAAACCATTCGGATAAGCCGGAAATTTGTTGAAGAACAAAAAACGCGGCAAGCGCCGGGTCTGCAACATCGATATAATTGAAAGCTTCAAGCTTCCGCACCCCATCCGGTAATCCTCGATGACGCCACCGACTTTCAACGTGAACCCGGTGTCCGAGAATGCGCTCAAGGTTACGCAATGGTCGGGCGGTCAGTTTGTGTTTCTTGTAAGCACCGATATGCATATCGACATCCCACCAAGCGAGAACCCGGTAGGGCGATTCATTACTGCGGGAAGCAAGGTTATCCGTTTCGATCACAATCGCCTTCTGCCCCTGACCGCGCCCCGGAGATTGTCAGGCCCACCAAAAATGCCACCTCACACATCGCTGATCACCTGTCCGTTGGACAGAATATGGACCTTGTAGCCGGAAAAGATCTTTTGAGCTTCGCCGGCGGCGTAGAGTGCTTGATAGGCTTCGTGCGGGATCAGGGCGTGGTTCTCGTAGCTCGACACACCCTGGCGCGCGGCTTCGAGATCGTCGGTGTTGATAAAGAATTCCTGCGTCGTCTTATCGCTCGAAAACAGCCCCTTGCGGCCGGGCTTCTCGCCCTTGGAGTAGATCTCCTGGATGGTCCAGGTGAGCAGCCAGGCATTTTCCGGCTTGCGCACCTTGGCCAGCACTTCGGCCACCGTCGAATTGTTGTCGGTAATGCCCGCGGAATAGAAGGGGCCGAGCACGACGCGGCGCAGCTGCTTGGGGTGCAGCGGCTCGAAATCCTTGTCGAGATTGACCGCAATCGTTGCGGGCGAAAGCGTGTAGGCGGAATTCTTCTCGGTGAAATCGTCGAAACGATGGGCGAGTTCGGGGTTGAGCAGACCGTCTACCGGCAGCGGGATGTCGACCCGTCCATTGAGCTTGCCGCTGCTGTCAACGAGCTGCCGGATCATGCTTTCGGAGGAATCCTCCACCGTCACCATGTAGACCAGCGGCAGGTTGGCGCTGCCGTCGAAGCTCGCCCAGTGCACGAGGTAATAGGGGCGCCCGGTCTTTGGATTGACCGAGACCTTGGCCGTCTGCGCCAGCGAGAACGGGCCAAAAGTCTGTTCGCTCTTGACGTCCTCGAGATAGAGCCGCTCGGCCATCGACTTCTGCAGCGCTTCGGGGAATTCCTTGTGGCGCAGGATGAAGTCGGCCATTTCCTCGCGCAATTCGCCGGCCAGCGGAATGTTGGCCAGCCGCGCCTCGGCCTGGCGGCGGTCGTTTTCCAGTTCGAGCAGGTTCTGGAAGACGGGATAGCCGCTGTCGGCGCGCGAAATGCGGAACGTGTCCATGAAGCCGAGCCGGTTGCGCCAGCAGGAAAACGATTTGTCCAGCCGGGCAATGTATTCGGCGACAATCTTGGCGACGATGCCGTGCCGGTAAAGCGGCGAGCGGTCGTCGCGCATGAACACTTCAAGGCCGCTGAGTGCCGCCGTGATGGCGGAAAAATAGCGCGCCGCCGCTTCGTTTTCGGGAGTCATGCCGGTGTGCCCGCGTGCAGCCGCTCCTTACGACTGCACGTAGTTGGCCGAATTGTGCTTCTTCATCACGTCGTCGAAACGGCGGGCGAAGGCGTCGTCGGCGAGCTTCTTGCGGCGCTGGATGTCGGAGCTGGCGACCATGTTCTTCTCGTGCATTTCGAGAAGATCGCCGATGTGCTTTTGCGAGGCGGCGCCAATGCCGGCCATGGTCTCTTCGGCGGTGTTGTCGACCTGGCTGCCCAGCGTGTTGATCTTGTGGGCGACATCCTGCTGGGCGGCGGTCTTCAAGGAATCTTCCAGTGCCTTGTAGAGCACGATGCGCTGCTCGGTATCGATGGTCAGCTTGTTGATAAGCGTCGACTGCGCTGCGATCTGATTGTTGAGCGAATCGACGAAGGTCTGGAACATCGAGGTGTAGCGTTCCAGCGTCTGGCTTTCGGCCAGAAGCTCCTGCTCCTTGGCCTGCTTTTCATTGTATTCGGTCGCCAGTTTCGAGCGCTCGCCCTCAAGCTGCGTGCGCTCCTTCTGACTGGTAGAAGCGGCGATCTTGTTTTCGATGTCGAGCAGCAGCGGATTGACCTCCTCGATGCGCTTCTGCACCGCCTCGAGGTTGGTCATGGTGACCTTGCGGCGCTCGATCACCTGCGACAGGCTATTTTCCGAGGTCTTGTAGCGCTGGTCGAGGACCTCTTTCTGCGCTTTCAGGATGCCGACGATGGTGTCGGACTTGACCAGAAGCTCCTGCAGATTGCCGGCCAGCGACATGTTGCGGACGCGGTCGGTGCGCATGCGCTGCTTGCGTTGCGCCGAGAAGACGCCGACGAAGCTTTCCCAGCCGGTGTAGTTCTTCATGCTCTCGAATTCGGTGCCGAAGACGTTGGTGGCGTCTTCCAGCCCGATGATCAGGTCGGCAATGTTGCCTTCCATCACCTTCTGCTGCTTCAGCACGTCCTCGATGCGGGCATTCTCGATGTCGAAATTGGCGTCGCCGATCTTCTTGTCGGCGGTGGCCAGCGTATCAAGCACCGTGCCCGACTGCTCGATCTTGGAGCGCATGTCCTGCACGACCTGCCTGGTCTTGGCAATTTCGGCATCGAAATTCTGCAATGTCGCCATAGGGGCCTCCCGCTTCGGCTTCCGGTCGCTGGCTGCGAACAGCGGCGAATATATGTGGGGTATCAGGGGATTGGAAGACGCAAGACAAGACCCGCCCCGAAAACAAAAAAATGCCTGGTCGTCTTGAAAGGCAATGAAGGCGGGGTCATGGCGTGATTAACCAGCCGGCCAAGTATTGTTCAATTGTCATTGAACTTTGACGGCTGCGAAGAAGTCGATCTCGGACAGTGTGGGTGTGCTGAATTCGACAGAGGGCTCAATGAGTTGCAAGCGCGAGACAGCTGGCGGAAGCCGTCGCCATCACGCTACGCATCGCGCCGTTCAAGGCTTCGGATCGGCCTTCAGATAGGCGATGACGTTGGCGATGTCCTCGTCGCTGCTCAGGCCGGAGAAGCCCATCCTGTTGCCGGGTACTTTCAGCTTGGGAGCGCCGAGATAGGCTTTGAGGTTGGCTTCGTCCCAAACGAGGCCGGCCGCGCCGGCGTCCTTCATGGCCTGCGAATAGTTGAAATTCTGGGCGGTGCCGGCGGTGCGGCCGACGATACCGAGGAGATGCGGGCCGACCTTGTCGCGGTCGCTTGCCGCCTCGTGACAGGCCATGCAGCGGTAGAACACTTTCTTGCCAAGTGCTGCATCGCCGTCGGCCAGCGCGGCGAGGATACCGGCCAAGTAAATGACAAGGCCTGATGAAATGGCTCGAAGCATGGCGGTTCCCGGCTGGCTCTGGCTGAGGGCAAAATAGGCTGCAGGCCTTAACAAACGCCGTATGCCGGTGGATAGCAGCCGGGCTCAATCCGTGCGCGGGATCGCTGCGACCGCCTGCTTGACCTGCTTTTCAATCGCCGCCGACGAATGATTGTCGCGCACGAAAGCGCGGCCGATCTCCGCCATCTCGGCGGCCGCTTGCGGGCGTGTCGCGAGATCGATGATTTTCAATGCCAACTTGCCGGCATCGTCGCTGGACAGGAAATGCCTGCCCGCCTGCAGGCCAAGCCCTTCGACGGCCTTTTCGGTGGCGGCGACGACCAGGCCCGCCGCCATCGCCTCCAGCACCTTGATGCGGGTTCCGCCGCCGAAGCGCAGCGGGATCGGCGCATAGCCGGCGCGGCCAAGCAATTCCGGCAGATGCGGCGGGTTCTCGATCAACCGCAGACCATGCCTGGTGCATAGACCGCGTACGACATCGCGCGGGTTTCTGCCGGCGACGGTGATCGACCAGGGCCGGCCGGAGGCGGCGAGGCACGGCGCCATCGCGCGGCCGATCTGCTTGACGGCGTCGATGTTGGGAAAATAGCCGAGATGCCCGATGAAGCACAGGCTGAGCTCACTGAAGCGCTCGGCAGCAATTGGCAGGGAGAGCACGCTCTCGTCTGGAATGGGGTTGGCGACGAACCTGATGTCGTTGACGGGGCCGAGAGCGGACAGAAGCGCTTCGTCGGCCCGCGAACAAACCCAGACCTGGTCGGCCAGGGCAGCCGCACACCTGTCGGCTTCGCGCGCCTCTGCCTTCCTTCGCCTGTTTTGGCGCCAGTCTCGAATTTGCTGCCACAGCGTCAGGCCGGCGATCCGGTCGGACACCGTCCGGGAATCAATGTTGTGCTGGTCAAGGACGGTGCGCGCGCGATGCTTCGGCGCCAGCGTCAGCAGCTGCGAAAGCACGATCTCCTCGATCACCACGAGATCGGGCGCGAATTCCCTCCAGATGACGTCGGCTTCGGCCAGCTCGTCGTCCGGCATCATATGCACGGTCGGGTGCGGGCTGCGCCTGCCCCAGGGCGCCCTGCCGCGCGCTGCCTCGATGATCCGGTGACGGATGTTCGGCGGTGTGGAGGGTGCCGGGGCGCCAGTCAGGCTTACCGTCAGGACCTCGCCCATCGATGCCAGGGCGCGTGCATTGGCGGCGTTCCGGATCTCTCCGCCGGAGACCGGCGGAAACGGGCAATCAACTGTGAACTGCAGAATTTTCATGTTGTCCCGGCCGTTCAGCCTCTGGTGAAGCCAATGAAATCGTCGGGCGCGGCGCGGCCCATTTCCTCTTCCCAGTGGCGGCGGCAGAGCGAGATATAGACGTCCTTGCCGATCGCCACCTGTTCGCCTTGTCTGGCCACCTTGCCGTCAGCGCCGAGACGCACGACCATCGTCGCCTTGCGGCCGCAGCGGCAGATGGTGCGCACTTCGCGCAGATCGTCTGCGATGGCCAGAAGCGCTCGCGAACCGGAAAACAGATTGCCCTGGAAATCGGTGCGCAGGCCGTAGCACATCACAGGGATGTTCAGCCGGTCGGCGATACGGGCGAGCTGCCAGACCTGCTCTTCCTCGAGAAATTGCGCCTCGTCGACAAAGATGCAATGCACCGTCGTATGTTCGTGATGCTCGGCGACGCGAGCGTAGAGATCGTCGCCGTCGCGGAACATCTCGGCCTCCGTCTCCAGGCCGATGCGCGACGAGATCAGCCCGGTGTCGCCCTTTCTGTAGTGGCCGGCGACGAACAGCATCGTCGTCATACCGCGTTCGCGATAATTGTAGGACGCCTGCAGCAGCATTGTCGTTTTGCCGGCATTCATCGTCGCATAGTGGAAGTAGAGCTTGGCCATGCCGTCCTTTTAAGCCGAGTTGGCGCGGCGCGGGGAGAGGGCACCGCTGCATTTCATGGGAAAAGCCGTCTGCAATCCAAAAAGCGGCGGGCGTGTCGCTGTTTGGCCAGTCCGCGCCGTTGATCGTGATTGTCTTAGCGCTTGAAACCACACCAGAATGGTGTTTGGCTGACGAAACAAGGCGGGCAGAGAAACCGTAACTAAGCTTCGCCAAAGAATCACAATGGGAGACTGCCAATGTCGCGTATGAACACCTTCGTCGCCGGCCTCGGCCTGGCGACTTTTCTGTCCACGAGCGCTGCACTTGCCGGCGATCCGGAGAGCTGCAAGGCGGTGCGCCTTTCCGATGTCGGCTGGACCGACATCCAGGCAACCACCGGCGTCGCTTCGGTGCTGCTCACCGCGCTCGGCTACGAGCCGCAGACGATCCAGCTATCGGTACCGGTGACCATGGCGTCGCTGAAAAACAAGGATCTCGACGTCTTCCTCGGCAACTGGATGCCCTCGATGACCAACGACATCAAGGACTACACCGCCGATGGTTCGGTCGAGACGATCGGCACCAACCTGACCGGCGCCGGCTACGGCATCGTCGTACCGACCTATGTCGCGGAGGCCGGCGTCAAGTCGCTGACCGACATCGGCAAGTTCAAGGACAAGTTCAACGGCAAGATTTACGGCATCGAGGCGGGCAATGACGGCAACCGCATCATCCTCGACATGATCAAGAACCCGAAGGACAATCTCGAAGGCTTCGAGCTGGTCGAGTCCTCGGAAGCCGGCATGCTGACGCAGGCCGAGCAGTCGATCAAGAACAATGAGTGGATCGCGTTCCTCGGCTGGACGCCGCATCCGGTGATGGGCGCCATGAAGCTCACCTATCTCGACGGCATGGGCGACAGCGGCTTCGGCGCCGCCACCGTCTACACCAATGTGCGCAAGGGCTACACCACCGAATGCCCGAATGCCGGCAAGTTCATCGCCAACCTGAAGTTCAACCTGGACATGGAAGGCGAGATGATGGACGCGATCCTGAAGGGCGGCGACGCCAACACGGTCGCAGCCGACTGGCTGAAGAAGCACCCTGACGCGGTTGCGCCGTGGATTGCCGGCGTCACCACCTTCGATGGCGGCGATGCGGCAGCGGCGGTCAAGACCGCGCTCGGAAGCTGAGCCGACTGAATTCGGCAAAGCCGAACCAGGAAGGGCAGCCAATCTAGAAAGGGCTGCCCTTTTTCATATCCTGTGAGAAGATGACCTAACGACAGCGGAGGCCGGAAGCAGGCGGTCTCTCGCATGAGAGGGGCGATATGGATCCGATTTCGAAATTCATGGTCGATCACAAGATACCGATCGGCGCCTGGGGAAAGGCGTTCTTCGGTTTCCTCACTGACAATTTCGACACTGTGTTCAGGGCCTTCTCGAATGGCCTCAATTTCCTGCTCGACGGGCTGGTTGGCATCCTTTTGATGGTGCCGCCGGTGCTGCTGGCGCTGATCATCGCCATCATCGCCTGGCTGCTGCAGCGCTCGCGCCCGCTGGCCATAGGCGTCTTTCTCGGCCTGATCTTCATCATCAACCAGAACCTCTGGAAGCAGACGGTGCAGACGCTGGTGCTGGTCGTGGCCGCCGCCGCCATGGCGATGGCCATCGGCGTGCCGCTCGGCATCTGGGCCGCGCACAAGCCGAAGGTCTACCGCATCATGCTGCCGGTGCTCGACCTGATGCAAACGCTGCCGACCTTCGTCTACCTGATCCCGGTTCTGACCCTGTTCGGTCTCGGCAACGCGCCCGGCCTCATCGTCACCATCATCTTTGTCATCCCGACCGCGGTCCGGCTCACCCATCTCGGCGTCGTCTCGGTGCCGAAGTCGATCATCGAGGCCGGCGAGGCGTTCGGCGCCACCAAGCAGCAGCTGCTGTGGAAGGTCGAGCTGCCCTCGGCCTTGCCGACCATCATGGCCGGGCTGACGCAATCGATCATGCTGTCGCTGTCGATGGTGGTGTTTGCAGCACTGATCGGCGCCGGCGGCCTCGGCACTGAAATCAACCGCGCGCTCGGCTCGCGCCGCATCGATCTCGGGCTCGAGGCGGGCCTGGCGATTGTCGTACTCGCCATCGTGCTCGACCGGATGACGCGTATCGGCGTTGGAGGCAAGAAATGACCGTCGCCGTCGATTTCAAAAATGTCGATATCGTCTTCGGGTCCGACCAGGCCGGTTCGCTGGCGCTGATCGACGGCGGCGCCACGCGCGCCGAAATCCTCGAAAAGACCGGCAATGTGCTGGGTTGCGCCGGCGCCAGCCTGACCGTGCATGAGGGCGAAATCTCGGTGCTGATGGGCCTGTCCGGCTCGGGCAAGTCGACGCTGCTGCGGGCCGTCAACCGGCTCAACGTGGTGTCGCGCGGCCAGGTGCTGGTCAAGGACGGCGACAATATCGTCGATGTCGTGACCTGCGATCAGGCGACGCTGCGGCGGCTGCGCCAGAAGCAGGTGGCGATGGTGTTCCAGCAGTTCGGCCTGCTGCCTTGGCGTACGGTGGAGGAGAATGTCGGCCTTGGCCTCGAACTCGCCGGCGTGCCGGAGCAAGAGCGCAAGGAGCGCGTGCAACGCCAGCTGAAACTGGTCAATCTCGACCAGTGGTCGAAGAAATACGCGCATGAGCTGTCCGGCGGCATGCAGCAGCGCGTCGGCCTGGCCCGTGCCTTCGCCACCGAGGCGCCGATCCTGCTGATGGACGAGCCGTTCTCGGCGCTCGATCCGCTGATCCGCACCAAGCTGCAGGACGAATTGCTGCAGCTGCAGGCGGAGCTGAAGAAGACCATCATCTTCGTCAGCCATGATCTGGAAGAGGCGCTGAAGATCGGCACCCATATCACCATCATGGAAGGCGGGCGCATCGTGCAGACCGGGGCGCCGGAAGACATCGTGCTCAAGCCCGCCAATGACTATGTCCGCGACTTCATCGCCAATGTGAATCCGTTGTCGGTGCTGACCGCCTGGAACGTCATGCGCGACAGCCGCGACCTCGAGCACGGCGATAATGGCTGGGTGTGGCTCGACCGGCGCAAGACGACGCGCTTCAAGATCGACGAGCACGGGCTGGTGGCGGCGGCGGAACGCGACGGCAAACCGGCGGTATGGGTTTCATGCGCCGATGTCGAGGCGCAGCCGGAGGAGACGGCGCAAGTATTCTGGGCCAATCCCGGGACCTCGCTGAAGACGGTGATGCTGGCCATGCACCGCTCGCAGACGGCACCCGTGGCGCTGTTCGACGACCAGTCGCGCTTTGTCGGGGCGATCGGCATACGCGACGTGCTGAGCGCGGTGTTGCGGCGCTAGATCATGATGAGATTTGGTTGAAATCTCATCATGATCTAACCCTTTGTTGGAGCATGATCTTTTCCCCGGTACCCACTTTTTGGGATCATGCTCTAAGCCAGCCCGATGCGCGTGGCGCCGAGCTTGAACAGGGCTGTGGCATCCCGGTCGAAGCGGAAGGTGTGGATGAAGTCGTCCGCACGGTAGTCCGGAAGCGTCTTGCGGATGGCGGCGGCGAAAGTTTTCGCCTCGTCCAGTCGCCCCGCCAGCGCCAGGCAGTGAGCGGCGATCGACAGGATGATGACATGGGCGTTGGGGCGGGCAGCCGCTTTCAGCGCCCATTCGGCTGCCTCGTCGAACTGGCCGAGGCGGACATGCGCCATGGCGCGTGCGCCCAGCATGCCGAACAGCATCGGGTCGAACGGCGACAGATGGCGCGAATGATCCGACGATCCGATCGCCGCGTGCGGGTCGCCCGACTGCGAATGCACGAAGGACAGCGCATAGTGGCCAAGCGCGAAGTTCGGGCTGAGGTCGACGGCTCTTTGCAGTTCGAGCACGGACGCGTCACCCTCGCCGCGCAGCCACAGCGCCCGGCCCATCGCCCAGTGCGCGGCGGGATTATGATCGTCGACCAAAAGGCTCTGGCCGGCCGCCTCAAAGGCAAGCACGCTGTCCTGGTCGCGGTCGCCCCAGCGCTGGAAGGCGCTCTGCCAGTGGGTGAAGGAGAGGCCGGCATAGGCGCGGGTGAAGGTCGGATCCTGCCTGACAGCAATGTCGAAGAAATGCCGTGCGAGGTCGTTCTCGCTGCGGGTGAAGCGATACATGTGCCAGAGGCCGCGATGGTAGGCCTCCCAGGCGTTAAGTGAATTGGGCGCTTTCAGCATGGCGCGATTGCGCTCGACGGTCTCGATCTCGGATGAGACCGAGGCCACGATGCTGTTGCCGATATCGTCAAGCACGGCGAAAAGATCGTCGGGCTTGCGCTCGAAGGTCTCGGCCCAGACGATCCTGGCTGTGCGGACCTCGACGAGCTCGACGGTGACGATCAGGCGGCCGGTCAGGCTGCGCACCGTGCCGGTGGCGACATAGTCGACATTCAGCCTTCGGCCGGCATCTTCCGGCGCGATGTCCTTTTCCGCCAGCGCAAAGACCGAGCCCCGGGCGATGACAAAGAAGTCCCTGAGCTTGGCGAGGCGGGTGATGATGTCGTGGGTCAAGCCATCGGCCAGCCCGCCACGAACGCCGCTAGCGGCGTCTTCGGCAAATGGCATCACGGCCAGCGAAGCCTTGTGCGGCGTCGCGGCTTCTGAACCGGCAAGCATGATTGACGCCTTGTTCGGCCCGGGCGGAGCTGCCGGTTGTGCCGGCAAAGTGGCGCAGTGACGTTCCGCGCGAATGGCAAGCCACGCCTGGCGCACGGGGCCGAAATCCAGCTCTTCCGATTGGAAGAGCGATGCTGCTGCGGCAAGATGGTCCTCGCAGGCACGGAACTGGCCGCGCCGCGCCAGCCTCACCAGGAGTGCGACATGGGCGCTGCTGTCGAACGGGGTCAATTCCAGCCATTTTTCGAGATGAGCGGAGACGTCTTCGGAATCGGCCGGGAGCGTCTTGACCAGACATTCCAGTATAGCCGCGTGGCAGGAACCGAAACGGCGGCGCTGCGCGGTCAGCCAGCTGTTGAAGAGAGGGCAGCGGTCGATCTCAGCCCTTCGAGGAAGTCGCCGACGAACAGGCCGGAGAGCAACTGCAGTCGCGTCGGCTCGAGCGTTTCGATGCCTGCGGCAGCCGCCGCCGCGACATCCAGAACGTCGACTGAGATGCCGTCGAGATCGAGCGCGATCGTATCGCCCGATGTTTCGATCCTGCGGCGGCCCGGTTCGTCGAGCGCGGCCCGCAGCTTGCTCAGGCACCAGCGCAGCTCACCCTTGGGATCATTTGGAACATCCCACAGCAACTCGCAGAGCTTGCCACGTCCGACCGGATGGGGCGCCAGCGCCAGATAGGCCAGCAGCGCGCGCAGCTTGCGCGATGCCGGCAAGACCACCGGGACGCCGTCGCGCGCAATTGTCGGCGGCCCAAACAGGCGCACGACAACACCTTGATGGCTGCTCGCCAGGCTCGATTCCACGCCAGATACCACGCCTGCTCCCACGCTGACCTGCCGGCCCCTGCTTTACCACCGAGCACGACAAAGTGCACCCGGCTGGCAAAATTTGTGCGCCGAATGTGGTGTTTACCACACTGCCGCACGTCAAGGACCTGTAGTGCGGCAAGGTGTCGAAATCTCGCCGCTCAAACCGCCGGTGTGTAACCGGCCCGTGAGCAAGAACCAGGAGTCTACCATGTTGCATCAGCAGAAAATCAGAACCACGGCCGGCCGCGGCCGCCTGTTCGACAGCATTCTCGACACCATCGGCGACACGCCGGTCATCCGCGTCAATAATCTCGGACCGGCGCACGCCACCATCTACGTCAAGGCCGAGTTCTTCAATCCGGCTGCGTCGGTGAAGGACCGGCTGGCGCTCAACATCATCGAGGAAGGTGAACGCACCGGCGCGCTCAAGCCGGGACAGACCATCGTCGAGGCGACCAGCGGCAACACGGGCATCGGTCTTGCCATGGTCTGTGCGCAGAAGGGCTACAAGCTGGTGGTGACGATGGCCGACAGTTTCTCGGTCGAGCGCCGCAAGCTGATGCGGATGCTGGGCGCCAAGGTGGTGCTGACGCCGCGCGCCGAGAAAGGCTTCGGCATGTACAAGAAGGCGGTGGAACTGGCCGAAGCCAATGGCTGGTTCCTGGCCCGCCAGTTCGAGACCGAGGCCAACGCCGACATCCATGAAGCAACCACGGGACGCGAGATCGTCAACGATTTCGCCGGCTCGCGGCTCGACTATTTCGTCACCGGCTACGGCACCGGCGGCACCGTCGCCGGCGTGGCGCGGGTGCTGCGCCGCGAGCGGCCTGAGACCCGGATCGTGCTCACCGAACCGGCCAACGCGCAGCTTGTCGGCAGCGGCAAGCCGCAGATGCGTGGCGCCGGCGGAGCGCCGGCCGCCAGCCATCCGGCTTTCGAACCGCACCCGATCCAGGGCTGGACGCCGGATTTCATCCCGCACGTCCTGCAGGAGGCCATCGATGGCAACTTCTATGACGAGGTGATGCCGATCGCCGGGCCGGAGGGCATGAAATGGGCCAAGGCGCTGGCGCAGCAGGAAGGCATCTTCACCGGCATTTCCGGCGGTTCGGCTTTTGCCGTGGCGCGCCAGATCGCCGGCACGGCACCGGCCGGATCGGTGATCCTGTGCATGCTTCCCGATACCGGTGAACGCTACATGACCACGCCTTTGTTCGACGGCATCGAGGCCGAGATGAATGCGGAAGAGCTTGCTCTCTCGCGGTCGACGCCCGGTTGCCAGTTCCCGGCATGATGACGCGGGAGCCAATTGCATGGACGCGATGCCTGGACACTCGGCTACCAGTACCGAGGAAACGCTTGACCCCTCGGACTGGGCCGATGTGCAAAGCCTGTCGCATCGGATCGTTGACGATGCCGTCGCTTACCTGCGCGATGTCAGGCAACGGCCGGTGTGGCAGGAGATGCCTGGAGATGTGAGGGATTTCTTCACCGCCTCGCTGCCGCAATCGCCGACCCCGCTCGCCGACATCTATGGCGATGTCGTGGACAAGGTGATGCCCTATCCGATGGGCAACATCCATCCGCGCTTCTGGTCCTGGTATATGGGGTCGAGCAATTTTACCGGCGCGATCGGCGATTTCCTGGCGGCAATCCAGGGCTCCAATCTCGGCGGCGGCAACCATGCCGCCGCCCTGATGGACGGCCAGGTGGTCGACTGGTGCAAGCAGATGATGGGCATGCCGGCTTCGGCCAGCGGCACGCTGGTCAGCGGCGGCTCGATGGCCAACATCATCGGGCTCACCGTGGCGCGCAACACCAAGGCCGGCATCGACGTGCGCGAGCACGGCGTTGGAGCAATCGAAAAGCCTTTGCGTTTCTATGGCTCGGACCAGGTCCATTCCTGTCACCGCAAGGGGATGGAAGCGCTCGGTCTCGGCAACAAGGCGCTGCGCCGCATTGCCAGCGACGCCGGCCTGCGCATCGACATTGAAGGTTTGAGGACTGCGATATCGGAAGATCGCGCGGCCGGGTTCAAGCCGGCCTGCATCATCGGCAACGCCGGCACTGTCAACACCGGCGCCATCGACGATCTGCAGGCGCTGGCCAAGCTGGCGCATGAGGAGGACCTCTGGTTCCATGTCGACGGCTGCATCGGCGCGCTGATCGCGATCGCGCCTGAGAATGCACATCGCGTCGCCGGCATCGAATGGGCCGATTCCATCGCGCTCGATCCGCACAAATGGCTGCATGCGCCTTTCGAGGCAGGCTGCGCGCTGGTGCGGGATGCCTCGGCGCATCGCAAGACCTTCGCGGTGACGCCGGAATATCTGGAATCGACACCGCGCGGCCTCGCCTCCGGCCAATGGCTGCACGATTACGGCCTGCAGACGTCACGCGGCTTCAAGGCACTCAAAGTGTGGATGGCGTTGCGAGAACACGGCGTCGAAAAATTCGGCCGCCTGATCGACCAGAACATTGCGCAGGGGCAGTATCTCTCAGGGCTGATCGCGGCCGAACCAGCGCTCGAACTGACGGCGCCGACCAGCATCAACATCGTCTGCTTCCGCTATCGCGCGGATGGTCTCGATGGCGAGCGCGCGAAAGCGCTCAACACCGAGATCATGCTGAGGCTGCAGGAAGAAGGCATCGCCGCCATTTCCGATACCACGGTGCAAGGCCAGCATTGCCTGAGGGTGGCGATCAACAACCACCGGACCCGGCGCGAGGATCTCGACCTTCTCGTCGCCGAAACGGTCCGCCTGGGCAACGAGATCGCTTCTGCCTGACCGGCCATGGGGTAGGGCAAGCGGCTCTCAGCCGCTGGCGGCCTCCTGGAAATCGCCCTTCGTCACGGGGAACGCCAGGCCGGGAAGGTAAAATGTGGTCGGCCGGATCTCGTACACCGCCGAGGGGTTCACGCGGCGCAAGTCGCGCGCAGCCGCAATCGCCGCCTCCTGCGTGGCGCAGTCGAGGACATAAAGACCCAGCAATTGTTCCTTGGTCTCGGCAAACGGCCCGTCGATGACGATGCCGTCTCCCGGACCACGCAGCGTGACGGCGTCGGCGGTCGCGCCCAGTCTTGCCGCCGGCCCGAGCTTGCCTTCGCGGGTCAATCTGGCATTGACCTCGAGCAGGTCGTGCATCAGCGCCGCGTCCTGCTGCGGCGTCAGGGACTGGATGGTCTGTTCGACGTGATAGGCCAGGATGGCGTAAAGCATGCGGCGATCTCCTCCTCTTCGAGCGGCCGCACTATTGCAAGGTTGGGTTGGTTGATCCACCCCCGGTGCCCATCGAGACGCTAGTCTGCTGCCTTATGCCGCCAGCGGCAGGCTGAGCTCCGTCAGCAGGCCGCCGCGAGGATGGTTGGACAGGTTGACATCGCCGCCGGCGGCACGCGCAATGTTGCGGGCAATGGTCAGGCCTAGCCCGAGACCGCCGGTCTGGCGGTTGCGCGATTGCTCCAGCCGCACGAAGGAACCGAACACCTGGTCGAGCTGCGCCTGCGGTATGCCCGGCCCCTCGTCGCGGATAACCAGCGTGACCGTGCCGTCCGACTGCCGCAGGCTGACATGGGCTTTCTTGCCGTAGGTCACGGCATTCTGGACCAGATTGTTGACGCAGCGCTTGAGCGCCACCGGCCGCGCCATGCAGATCATGCCACGCGGCCTGGCGCCGTCATGGTCGAACGTGACGTCCTCGAAACTGTCGGCGATCGATTCCACCAGCGACCAGAAATCGATCCGCTCGCTCTTCTCCTCGGTGACTTCGAAGGTGGCGAAGTCGATGACGGAGCTGGCGATGCTCTCGATGTCGGCGAGGTCGTGGGCGAGCGCCTCGCGCGCCGTCGATCTGCGCAACAGTTCGAGGCGCAGCCGCATGCGGGTCAGCGGCGTGCGCAGATCGTGGGCGAGCGCGGCGGCCAGATGTTCGCGGTCCTCGACATAGTCGCGCAGCCGGACCTGCATGGCGTTGACGGCTTTGGCCGCGGCGCGGATTTCGCGGCTGCCGGTCTCGGCGATCGGCGGGCTCTTCAGATCCGTGCCGATCCGGTTGACCGCCGTTTCCATCATCCGATAGGGCGCCGTCAGCCGGCGCAGCGACCAGATCGACATGATCACCACCAGGGCCGCGATCAGCGAATAGAGCGGCAGGCTGTCGAAGCTCAATATCGGTCCGACCGGCGTGTTGGGCTCGGTGAAATTCAGCCATTGGCCGTCGGCGAAGCGGACAGATGCCGTCAGCTTGTCGCTCTGGGCGAAGCTGGCCGCCAGCGATAACAGGTCGCGCTCCACCGCGCCGACATCCTTGGTCACGGCCACACCGCCAGGCGCGTTGGCTGCCTGGGTTGCCGGATCGCGCCGGACGCGGGCGTCGGTGATGCCGAATTTCGACAGCCGCCCGACCAGGATGTCCTCGAGTTCGGCCAGTTCGTCGTCGCCGGCGATCGACGAGGTGACCGCGGGCGTGTCCGAAACGGTGAGCGCATAGGTGGCGTTGAACAGACCGGAGGCCGTCAGCTTGCGCTGCTCCGGCGTGTCGTCATGCATCAGCTGCACCAGCGAATAGGCGCGGTCGTTAAGTCGGTAGAGATCGACCTCGTCATTGGCGACGGCGCGATCGCGCGAGACGATATAGAGCGTAGCGACCTGGCTGATCAGCAGGCCGGCAATGACGATGAGCAAAACCCAGACCGGCAGGGTTTGCGGCAGGAAACGTCTCATTCGGAGGTGGTCTCGGGCAGAAACTGGTAGCCTCCGCTGCGCACGGTCAGGATCAGTTTCGGCGTCTTGGGGTCGTCTTCCATCTTGCGCCTGAGGCGGCTGACCAGGATGTCGATGCTGCGATCGAAGGAATAGTCGCTGTCGCCGCCGGAAAGCTCGATGAGCTGGTCACGGGTGAGCACTCGCTGCGCGCTTTTAACGAAGGTCTGCAACAGGTTGAACTCCGCCATCGTCAGCTCGACCCTGACGTCGCCCGGCGCCATCAGCCGGCGGCGCGAGCAGTCCATCGTCCAGCCGGCGAAATGATAGATCTGCTTGGTGGTGGCGCGCTTCGGCTCAGCAGCACCATTGCGCCTCAAAACGGCGCGGATGCGGGCCAGCAGCTCGCGCGGATCGAAGGGTTTGGGCACATAATCGTCGGCGCCCATTTCCAGGCCGACGACGCGGTCGGTGGTCTCGGTCACCGCCGTCAGCATGATGATCGGCGTCGAGTAGCTGGCGCGCAGGTCGCGGCAGAGCTCCAGCCCGCTCTTTCCCGGCAGCATCACATCAAGCACGATCAGGTCTACCTGCGTGCGGCGCAGTATGTCTTCCATCTCGACGCCGTCGGCGGCAACCGTGGTGCGCAGGCCCCGCTTCTGGAAGAATTCCTGAAGCAGGTCGCGAATGCCCTTGTCGTCGTCGACGATCAGTATGTGCGCATCGGATTTCACGGCGATCCTGTCATTGCTGGCGGCCGGTCGGCGGCTGCCTTCTGAGTCTGCTTCTGTGGCGTCACCCACACGATAGAATTCTGGCCACATGTTGGCCAGCGGCGATGATCGCCCGCAAAGCCGATTTGCCAGAAACAGTCCAGAAACAAAATTCTATAGTCCGGAAAAACTCCCGAAAAGAATCAAGGGCATAAAGGGTGCCGTGGCGGTCAGGACATCGGCTGCGACGCGAAGTCTCCGGAGTAACGGACATTACCGATGCACAGGTTCACGATCAGCTTGATGGGTGCGCTGCTCAGCATTCCGCTCGTCACAGCCGCGATCGGAGCCACAACCGCAAAGGTGACGCCGATCACAAGGAGCGAGCGCTGCATCGATCTCAATCGCCAGGTAGACGAAGCCCTCGAAACCCATGCCGCGGCAACGCAGGTCACCGCGGCGAAAGCACTGCAAAGAAAGGGAAACCGGTTCTGCGCCAACAAGAAACAGGCACAGGGTATCCGGATGCTCGCGAACGCTTTGAAGCTGCTTGGAGTGACACCGATCGACCCGGTTCAGTGACACTCGAAAGTCGACCCGCACAAAGAAGGAAATGAAGCCATGAAAAAGTCCATCCTCTCCGCCACCGGTCTCGCTGTCGTTCTCGCTTTCGCAATGCCGGCTCTGGGCAATGCCGCTGCCACCACGACCGCTGCTCCGGCTGCTTCCACGACCACCGCTCCGGCGACCACGACCGCCAAGCCCCCGGTGAAGAAGGTCGTCGCCAAGAAGCCCGTCAAGAAGCACAAGAAGGTGAAGAAGGTCGTCAAGACGGACGCCCCGAAGGCCTGATCCAGACAGCCAACAGGCTTGTCTGTAACAAGGCCGCTCCAGCACCCCCCCGGCTGGAGCGGCCTTGTCGTGTGAGCATGATTACCCGTTGATGGGTGCCGGCCACCCAGGACTTTAACCCGTTTGCAATGCCGGTCCGGTAGGACAGCCCGCATGAAGAAGCGGCTTTCATCCATTCTGCGCTCGATGGCCATCGGCGGCCTTGTGGCCTCGGCCATGGTCAGGGTGCTGATCCAGTTCACCGCCAGCCCGGTGCCCGATCCGGTGAGCGGGCGCACGGAGCCGTCGCTGTTTGCACCGGCAATCTCCAGCAGCTGGCAATACATCACACCATGGCAAAGCCTGCTGCTGACCGTGATCACCGGCGCGGCGCTGGCCTGCTTCTTCGGCTGGCTCGCGGTCGCCTGGGTCGAATACAAGGCGGCCGGAT
Source organism: Mesorhizobium sp. M0292 (assembly GCF_040321695.1). Lineage (NCBI taxonomy): Bacteria > Pseudomonadati > Pseudomonadota > Alphaproteobacteria > Hyphomicrobiales > Phyllobacteriaceae > Mesorhizobium > Mesorhizobium sp. M0292. Next base: position 271,141 of record NZ_JAMYSB010000005.1, on the reverse strand, counting down.
CAAGGCCCGATGCGGCATCCAGCGCACGGCAATTCCAGGCTCGTCGCGTCGCCGACCGCCAGGGCCGTTGAACCGCAGCGCACAGTTCCTAAATTTGTGAACGGCAGCACTTCCGGGAAGCCGGTTTGGCGCGCCGATCAAAATGGACGACGGCTTTCCCCCATGACAAAGTGAGAGCGACCCCTCGCGCGATACCGGTTCCCGATGCCTGAAATCAGCTCCAAACCCCGGACCAAGACCAAGCCGCAGACCGAGCGACCGAAGCTCTACAAGGTCATCCTCATCAATGACGATTTTACGCCGCGCGAATTCGTGGTGACGGTGCTGAAGGGCGAGTTCAAGCTCAGCGAAGACCAGGCGAACCGGGTGATGATCACCGCGCACCGGCTCGGCGTTTGCGTCGTTGCCGTCTTCACCAGGGATGTCGCCGAGACCAAGGCGACACGGGCCATCGACGCGGCCAAGGCCAAGGGGTACCCGCTGCTGTTTACGACGGAGCCGGAGGAGTAGGTTGAGCGTCTTTCTCCCCGTCACTATACGGGGAGAAATGTCCGGCAGGACAATGAGGGGCAGCGCCGAGGTCGATGACAGTTCGCTTGCGCGGGCCGAGGAGATTGCCAACAACCTCAGGCTCGCGCTGCCCCTCATCCGCCCTTCGGGCACCTTCTCCCCGTGAACCGGGAGAAGGATAAGCGGTGCTACCGTCCCTCTCTGTACCACATCGCGCCCATGGCCAGCAGCAGCAGGCAAAGGCCGAGGAAGCCGCCGAACAGGGGTACGCGCGAGACGGCTTTGAGCACGCTGTCGTCGGTGCTGCGCAGGCCGATCCAGTCTGCGCCCGAGGCCGCACCGGAGGCGCGGACCGGGACGATGGAGGGCAGGGCGACACTGCCGGTGATCTGGCCAAGGGTGGAGGAGGCCGCCAGCCGGCGCACGCTGCCGCCGGTGGCCTCAGTCGGAGCCTTCAACCGGTCCTCGGTGGAGACGACGTCGGAGAATTCCGGCGCGTTGACCGGGCCGACATGGGCGAGTGCGGTCAGGTCACCATTGCCGATCTGGTAGAGGCCGATCTCCTTGGTCTCGATGCTGCCCAGGAAAACGCCGGGTTCGGACTTCTCCAGCTTGACGATCAGCGCCTTGCCCGAAGGGGTGATCACCTGCGCCGGGCCGGGATCGTCGCTCATCGTCTGGCGGCGGATTTCCAGCATCATGCCGCGGCCGTCGGCGGTCAGCCGCTCTTCCTCGAGTTCAGGTTCCTTCATCAGCCAGTGGGCGATGCGGCGGTAAAGCTGGACATGCGGCCCGCCACCCTCGAAGCCGCGCGCCCATAGCCAGCCCTGATCGGACAGAAGCATGCCGACGCGGCCTTCGCCCTTATGATCGAGCAGAAGCAGCGGGCGGTTGTCGGCGCCCTTCATCACCACTTCGCCTTCGGGGTTCTGCACGCCGATGGTGCGGAACCAGCGGCTCCAGCGCGGCGGCTCGGTCGCCGAGCCGTCGAGGCCGCGCGTCACCGGATGGCGCTGGCCGAGATCGGTGAGGCGCGGATAGAAGGCCTTGTCGATGACTTCGCCGGTCGGCATTGCCGGCAGCGACGACATTAGCGGGGTGCGGGCGATCGAGGCGTCGCCGGCATATTCCGGCCCGGCGGCAATCAGCAGCGCGCCGCCCTTTTCGACATATTCGGAGATGTAGTCGTAATAGAGGATCGGCAGCACGTCGCGGTGCTGGTAGCGGTCGAAGATGATGAGATCGAAATCCTTGATCTTCTCGACGAACAACTCGCGGGTCGGGAAGGCGATCAGCGACAGTTCGTTGATCGGCGTGCCGTCCTGCTTTTCCGGCGGCCGCAAAATGGTGAAATGGACGAGATCGACCGAGGCGTCGGATTTCAGCAGATTGCGCCACGTGCGCTCGCCGGCATGCGGTTCGCCGGAAACCAAAAGCACGCGCAAGTTCTCGCGGATGCCGTCGATCAGCGCGATGGCGCGGTTGTTGGCGTCGGTCAGTTCGCCCGGCTCGCGGTCGATGGAGAGTTCAACGATGTTCCGGCCGGCGCCGGGGATGGTCACCTGCAGCGGCATCGCCTGGCCGATGGTCGCCTCTTCGACCGCGACCTGCTCGCCATTGACCGAGACGCGAACATCGACCGGGCCGGTTTCGCCGTCGGTGGCGATGACGCGGTAGGTCATGTCGAGCGGCTTGCCGACGAGGCCGAAGCGCGGCGCGTTCTCGAAGCGGATGCGGCGGTCCTTCTCGTGCTCGTTGCCGGTGATCAGCGCGTGCAGCGGCGCATTGAAGTCGGGGGCGGCCGGTGCGTCATGCACCTCGCCATCGGTGATCATGATGGCGCCACCGATGCGCGAGGGCGGCACGTCGCGGAAGGCGCCTTCAAGCGCTGCAAAAAGCTTGGTCTCGGTGCGCTCGTCGGCGGCTTCCGACTTGCCGGCCTCGACGACGCGGACGTCGAACTGCTTGAAGCGGCCAAGGCGCTGCTGCAAACCGGCAAGCGCTTCGTCGGTCTGTTTGGTCCGGTCGCCGATATCCTGGCTCTGGCTGCGGTCGACGATGACGGCAACGACGCTCTTCAGCGCCTCGCGCTCCTCATCGAGGAAGACCGGATTGAGGAGTGCTGCGCCCAGCGCAATCAGCGCCGCGAAGCGGAAGATCGCGCCGCGCTGGCGAAACCACAAGCCGACAGCCGCCAGCACCAGCAGCGGTGCGAGCACCAAAGCCAGCAAGGGCCAGGACAGCAGCGGTTCGAAGGAAATCGACCAGTTCATGGGTTACCCTCCCCCTTGTGGAGAGGGTCGATCCGCGTAGCGGAGTGGGGTGGGGGTAGGCGACAGAGCGCTGGCGCTGCACCCCCACCCCGGCTCACTGTCTTCGCTTCGCTGCGACAGCGAGCCAACCCTCCCCAAAAGGGGGAGGGTGAGGCTGCGCCGCCGGCGCCAGACAGGATCGAGACGAAATTAGCCAATACTGCCATCCTACTGCCCCAGCCGTTCGAGCAGGATCGGCACGTGCACCTGGTCGGATTTGTAGTTGCCGGTCAGCATGTACATCATGATGTTGACGCCGGCGCGCAGCGCATAGATGCGCTGCATCGGATCCGATGGCACGGTCGGCAAAAGCGGGTCACCATTCTCGTCGACGGCCCAGGCGCCGGCAAAATCATTGGCGGTGATCAGGATCGGCGAGACGCCGTCGCCGACGCGTACCGGCCGATTCTCGGCATTGCTGGCCTCGAGCGAGGCTTCCACCCAGAGCGGGCTGCCGGAGAAGCGGCCGGGAAATTCGGGCAGGATGAAGAAGGATTTGGTCAGCACATGGTCGGCGGGCACCGGCTCCAGCGGCGGCACGTTGAGATTGCCGAGAATGTCGCGCAACCGTTCCGTCGCCGGGCTCGCCGAATCCGCACCGATGCCGTTGGCGAACTGGTCGCGCGTGTCGAACAGCACCGTGCCGCCCTGCTGCATATAGGCGTCGATGCGAGCGATCGCGGCTTGGCTCGGCATCGGCGCGGAGGGATCGATCGGCCAGTAGATCAGCGGATAAAAGGAAAGCTCGTCCTTCGAGATATCGACGCCCGCCGGCGCGCCCGGCTCGAGCGCGGTCTTCTCGATCAGGAAGCGGGTCAAGCCTTCGAGCCCTGCGCGGCTGATCGAATCGTCACCGGGCACACCGGTCAGCACATAGGCGATGCGGGTCTTGGCAATGTCCTCTATAGCGGCGGCATCGCCGGGCTTGGCGTCGTCGGCGCGGGCGAGGTCGGCATGGCCAAACAGCATGCCGAGGCCAAGCAGCAGCGCAGCCGTCGTTGCCGCGGCCGATCGGGCGCGGCGCGGTCGGCGCGACATCAGCCCGCCCATCCAGAACACCGCCAGCGTGTCGAGCAGCATAAGCACAAGGGCCCCTGTGACCAGCGATCCCTTGAGGTCGCGCGATTCATCGAAAGCGTACTGGATATTGGTCACCGGCACTGTGAATTGCGGGCGCACCAGCGGCGCGAAGGCGGTGGCCGGGTCGAGCAGATTGTGGGCGAAAACGCCGGTTTCCGAGCCATAGAGGCCGGGCGGGTTCTCGAACGTCACCGGCAGCGAGCCGGCGCCAGGGACCAGCGGTCGTGCGTCCGGCGTCGGCGGCACCAAAGTGCCGTCGGCGGCTATCATGCGATAAGGCGCCAGCGACGTAGCAGCGGCTTCGGCGTTGGCAACCGCCGCACCCTGGTTGCGCGACAGCTGCACGATGCGCCGCAGCATCTCGACGAAGCTGCCGGAGATCGGCAGCGTCGACCATGTCGCTTCCGGGGTGATATGGAACAGCACCAGCGTGCCCTTGCCCTTCTTCAACCCGGTCACCAGCGGGGTGCCATCGGCAAGGGTTGCCCAGGTGCGCTCGACGATGTCCGGCGTCGGTTCGGCCAACACCTGCCGGCTCACCGTGACCTCGGCCGGCGGTGCGAGGTCGGCGAACGGGCCGTTCTTCGGGAATTCGGTCACCGCTTGCGGCGTCGTCCATGACAGCGCGCCGCCAAGCGAGCGCTCGCCGGTGCGCAGCCTGACCGGCAGAAGGTCGTCGTCATTGCCGGCGGCGGCCAGCCGCGAACCGGCGAAGCGCACCAGCGTGCCGCCATTGTCGACCCAGTCGACCAGCCGCTGATGGACCTGCGGCGGAATGGTACCGATATCGGCCATGACGATCATCGCCGGCTTCTGGTCGAGAAGCTGCGGGATGGCGTCGGCGAGATCGACGCTCGACGGTTCGACCAGATCGGCGAAAGGCTGCAGCGCGCGCCTGATGTAATAGAGCGGCGACAGAAGCGGCTGCGCCTGGTCGGCCTCGGCCTGCGATAAAAGTCCGACGCGGCGGCGCTTGGAGCTTTCGTCGAGCACGCGCACCGCACCTGCCTGGCGTTCGCCGTCGAGCGCGATCGAGGCGAAGTCGTTGCGCAGTTCGAACGGCACCGCCATCGTGCCGGTGGCAGTAGTCTCACCCGGCGCGAAGGTCAGCGTCGCGTCGGCGATGCGGCGGCCCTTATCGTCGAAGGCGCCGGCGGTGACTTGTGCCGGCGCCGGATCGCCGGGCGCGCGGATGGCGGTCAGGGCGAAGCCGTCGACCTGATTTTCGGCGCCAGTGAGCCCAGTCAGCGCCAGCCGGTCGGAATTGGCCCAGACGACACGGGCGGCGTTTTTCGACAGCAGTGTGTTGAAGGCGGCCTCGTCGCCCTTTGCCGCAAGGCCGTCGGCGAGAACGGCAACGCTGGCGCCGGGCAAGGTTTCCAGCACGCCGGCGACGCGGGCATAGACAGCGGGTCGGTCGGTCGGGATCGGCCTCGGCTTGGCGGCGCGCAGCCGGTCGAGGGCAGCCGCCGCATCGAAGGGGCCGATCTCGGCGTTCGGCTTTTCGGCGGTGAAGGCGATGACGACCGGTACGCCGTTCGAACCGGCATCGGCGATCAGCCGCTGGGCGGTGGCGACGCGCTTGCCCCAGTCGGCGGCACTCGCCCAGTCATTGTCGATGACGAGCGCCAGGGCGGCGCCCTCGGCCGGCAATTTTTCGCGCGGATTGAAAACGGGTTCGGCTAATGCCGCGACAACAAGGGCTGCCATCAACAGCCGCAGCAGCGTCAGCCACCACGGGCTCTGCTGCGGCGTTTCCTCGCGCTTCAGCACGCGAGCGAGGATCTTCAGCGGCGGAAACATTTCGGACTGCGGCTTGGGCGGTGTGAGCCTGAGCAGCCACCAGATCACCGGCAGCGCGAGCAGGCCCCACAACACCATGGGAGCGCCAAAGGAGAGCGGCAGCCAGCTCATGCGCCGGCCCTTCCCACGAATGCGCCATCGGCGGTCATCGCCATGTGGATGCGCACCAGCGCCTCGGAAGCGAGGCGATCAGTGTGGTTGACGGTGTAGCTCCAGCCGAGGCGCTTGCACCAGCTGGCCATCTCCTGGCGGCGGGCGGTGTAGAGCAGGCGGTATTCGTCGCCGAGCATTTCGGCGCGGCCGGCGGTCAACTTGTCGCCGGTCTCGGGATCGGTGAATTCGGTGCGGCCGGCATAAGGAAAGGTCTCCTCCGCCGGATCGGCAACCTCGATCAGATGCGCACGCACGCCATGCCGCGCCAGCACATCGAGCCATTCCATGGTCTCCTCGACCGGGTCGAGGAAATCGCTCACGACGACGATGTCGCAGAAGCGGCGGATGGCGGACAGGTCAGGCTTTGCTGGCAGGTCCGCGGCGTGCATCAATTGCGCTGCGATGCGCTCGGCGCCGTTGCGGGCGGTGAACGGATCTGTCAGGCCGGGCCATGCGATGCGCTCGCCGCTGCGAGATAGCAATTCGGCCATGGCCAGTGCCAGCACCAGCGCGCGCGATTCCTTGGAAACGCTGGCGCCAGTCGATTTGTAGAGCATGGAGGGCGAGGGGTCGGCCCAAAGCCACACCGTGTGGGCTGCTTCCCATTCGCGGTCGCGCACATAGGTGTGGTCGTCCCGGGCCGAACGGCGCCAGTCGATGCGCGAGGAATCGCCTTCGACATAGGGGCGGAACTGCCAGAAATTCTCGCCGATGCCGCGCTTGCGGCGGCCATGCCAGCCGGCAATTACCGTATTGACGATACGGCGCGCCTCGACCAGCAGGTCCGGCACCAGCGAAGCCCGCAACCGGCCCCTGGCGAGCGCGTCGCGCGTCGCTGCCGGTGCCTGGACTTCGCCGATACGCGCCATCAGATTCCTTTGGCCAGTTTCGCCACCACGTCGCGCACGGTCGTGCCCTCGGCGCGCGCGGCAAAGGTCAGCGCCATGCGGTGCTGCAGCACTGGTTCGGCCAGCGCGCGGATATCGTCGACCGACGGCGCCAGCCGCCCGTCATAAAGCGCGCGCGCACGGGCGCACAGCGTCAGCGCCTGGCTGGCGCGCGGGCCGGGACCCCAGGCGACATGCTTGTCGGTCTCGGCATTGCCCTGGCCGGGACGCGCCGAACGCACCAGTTTGAGGATGGCGTCGACGACGCTTTCGGGCACCGGCATACGGCGGATCAGCGTCTGGATTTCCCTCAGCCGCGCCGGCTGCAGCACGTTTTGCGCCTTGGCGTCCTCGATGCCGGTGGTCTCCAGCAGAATGCGCCGCTCGGCCTCGATTTCGGGATAAAGGATGTCGACCTGCATCAGGAAGCGGTCGAGCTGCGCTTCGGGCAGGGGATAGGTGCCTTCCTGCTCCAGCGGGTTTTGCGTCGCCAGTACATGGAAGGGCGCGGGCAGGTCGTGGCGAATGCCGGCGATGGTGACGTGATATTCCTGCATCGCCTGCAGCAGCGCCGACTGGGTGCGCGGCGAGGCGCGGTTGATCTCGTCGGCCATCAGCAATTGCGCGAAGATCGGGCCGGAGATGAAGCGGAAGGAGCGCTTGCCGGCCTCGTCCTGTTCCATCACCTCTGAGCCGAGAATGTCCGACGGCATCAGGTCGGGTGTGAACTGGATGCGGCGCGAATCGAGGCCGAGCACGACACCGAGCGTTTCGACCAGCTTGGTCTTGGCAAGGCCGGGCACGCCGACCAGCAGCGCATGGCCGCCGGCAAGCAGCGCCACCAGCGTGCGCTCGACCACCACTTCCTGGCCGAAAATGACACGGCCGACGCCGTCGCGTACCCTGGAAATATCGGCCAGCGCCGTCTCGGCCTGGGCGATCATGTCCTTTTCGCTGATTGGGCTTTCCTTGACCATTACGCTCATGCCGCATCGATCCTTGTGCTGGAAGTACCGGCTTGCACTGTAGTGCCTTAGAATGCCGCGATTCGGCTTCGCCTGGCGCCTACGAATGAATTTAAATCACAGACTTAGGCTGACAAGCGGAACAACAGTGACTATTTCGTGACCATGACGGAACGCTCCGAACATCGCGAACACAGCCTTGCTGCCGCAACCGAGGCGCGCGGTCTCGAAGCGTTGATCTCGCGTGCGGCTCGCGCCGGCAAGGGCGCGGCGCCGGTGGAGCGCTGGAATCCCGACTTTTGCGGCGATCTCGACATGGAGATCAAACAAGACGGAACGTGGTTCTATCTCGGCACGCCGATCGGCCGCATGCCGCTGGTGCAGCTGTTTTCCAGCGTGCTGCGCAAGGACGAGGATGGCAGGACCTATCTGGTGACGCCGGTCGAACGGGTCGGCATCCGCGTCGTGGACGCGCCTTTCATCGCGGTTGAAATGGATGTTTCCGGCGCCGGCGCCGAGCAGACCATCACTTTCCGCACCAATGTCGGCGATGTCGTCGAGGCCGGACCTGGCCATCCGCTGCGCTTCGTCGACGAGAACGAGACCGGCGGCCTGAAGCCCTATGTGCTGGTGCGCGGGAGGCTGGAAGCGCTGGTGGCGCGGCCGGTGATGTACGAACTGGTCGAGCATGGCGAGGAGATCGATATCGGCGGCAAGACGATGTTTGCCGTACGCTCGAAAGGCGAAATCTATCCGATCATGCCGGCGGAAAAACTGAAGCGGCTGAGCGCATGATGGATCAGGTGAGGCCGCCGCCGTTTTCCACAGCGGATTTTCGCGCGCGGGTCGCGGCGCAAGCTGAAGCCCATGCCGGCGACGATTATGGCGATCATCGCTTCAACCCCGGCCATCCACGGTTGACGCAGCTCAAAGCGCTGCGCGACGCCGCAGTGCTGATCCCGGTCGTCGATCATGGACGCGATGCGACCGTGCTTTTGACCAAGCGGGCGGAAAAACTGCGCAGCCATTCGGGGCAGGTGGCTTTTTCCGGCGGCACCATTGATCCCACCGATGCGACCCCGGAAGCAGCGGCCTTGCGCGAGACATTCGAGGAGATCGGCCTCGGCCATGACCGCATCGAGATCATCGGCCGCATGCCCGATTATGTCGCCGGCAGCGGCTATCGCATCGCCCCGGTGCTGGCGGTCGTGCAGCCCGGTTTTACGCTGTCGCTCAATGCCGACGAGGTCGATGCCGCCTTCGAAGTGCCGCTCTCGTTCCTGATGGATCCGGCCAACCACACCAGGGACAGCCGCATGTGGAACGATCTGGAATGGTTCTTCTACGATATGCCCTATGGCGGCCAGCGCATCTGGGGCGTCACCGCCGGCATCATCCGCACCCTCTATGAAAGGCTCTATGCTTGAGTGATCCGGTATCGCTGGCGGGCAGAGCCGACTGGCTGGGTGAAAAGCATCTGCAGCGGCTGCTTGCCGTGCTGGCGCAGGGCGGCGAGGAAGCCCGCATCGCGGGCGGCGCGGTGCGCAATGCGCTGATTGGGCAGCCGGTCGCCGATATCGATGTTGCTACCACTTGCCTGCCCGAGGAAACCGTTCGCCGGGCCGAGGCGGCGGGCTTCAAGGCGGTGCCGACCGGCATCGAGCACGGCACGATCACGGTGATTGCCGGCGGCGCGCCCTATGAGGTCACCACGCTGCGCGCCGACATCGAGACCGATGGCCGCCGCGCCAAAGTGTCGTTCGGCCGCGACTGGAAGGCCGACGCCGAACGGCGCGATTTCACCATCAACGCGCTCTATGCGGAGGCTGACGGGACGGTGGTCGACCTGGTTGGCGGCGTCGGCGATATCGAGGCACGAAGGCTGCGCTTCATTGGCGATGCGGAGCAGCGGATCCGCGAAGACTATCTGCGCATCCTGCGTTTCTTCCGCTTTTTCGCCTGGTATGGCGAGGGTCGGCCCGATGCCGAGGGATTGAAGGCCTGCGCCCGGCTCAAGGACGGTCTCGCCCATCTCTCGGCCGAACGCATCTGGTCCGAGCTGAAGAAGTTGTTATCGGCCCCAGATCCGTCGCGCGCCTTGCTGTGGATGCGCCAGGCCGGCGTGCTCACCAGCGCCCTGCCGGAAAGCGAGAAATGGGGCATCGATGCCATTCATGGGCTGACCAAGACAGAAAAGGATCTGGGCTGGGCGCCGGACCCGCTGCTCAGGCTGGAGGCGATCGTGCCGCCCGATGCGGAGAGGATGAAGACACTGGCCGAGCGGCTGAAACTTTCGACCACTGAGGCGGAGCGCCTGCGCCACTGGGCGCTGACGGCTGCCGTCGAGCCCAAGACAAGCGAAGCGGAACTGGCCAAGAAACTCTATTCCGGCGAGCGCCAGGGTTTTCTCGATCGCCTGCGGCTGTCGCTGGCGTCGGCGCGAGCGCGGGCTCTCGAGGACAATGACGCGCTGGTTCAGGCCGGCGGGTTTTCGCGCCTGCTCGCTTTTGCGCTGAAATGGGAAAAACCGGTGTTCCCAGTCAAGGGCGGCGATCTGACGGCGCTTGGCGCGTCGCCGGGGCCAATACTCGGTGCGATTCTGAAAAACCTGGAAAAGGAATGGATCGGGTCCGGCTTTGCGCTCGATCGCGACGCGCTGCTGGAGCGCGCCGCGGAAGCCCTGAAGGCCAGATAGGACTGCTCAGGCCGCGTCGCGAACTTTCTCGATGCGCGAGCGGATCGCCTCGATCATCGTCTCGCGAATGACCGTTTCGCCATGTGTCTCGCGCATATGGTCGACGGCGCGGCGCATGACCTCGGCTTCCTCACCGGCACGGGTGTGCCACTCACAGCCGGGAACCAGCGAGCCGCAATGGAATTCCTTCATGGGGTTTTCTCCTTTTCCTCCTTGGAGCCTGTGCCTCTCATGGGCACACGAAGCTCCGCCATCTCTGTTCCGCGCCCTGTCACAGCAGTCGGTTTCGGGGGCACGCACGGGGGAGCTAGCATAACACGGTTCGACGGTTTTGGTTGCCGTGGGTGCGAAAAGGCGGAGCAGCGCTGCTCCGCCCCCTCTTGTCAGGCTAAGCCAAGGCAAGACCGTTCGGTCTTGTCCCCATCACTTCACGATCTTGACGGACTCGGCAACCTTGTTCTTGCCGCTCATGTCCCAGGAAACGCGGACCTTTTCGCCGGCCTTCAAGCCTGGATCCTTGAAGGTCTGGGGCAGCGTGAAGGTGGATCCATCGTCCAGAACGAGGCTCATGGCCGTGCCATCATAGGTCTTGACCGTGCCCGTGGTGTGCTTGACCGCGGCAAAGGCAATCGAGCCGGAAGCGAGAAGGGCAGCGGCGGCTGCCGAAACAATGAGCTTTCGCATGTAATACTCCTGGAAATGCGGGCATCCGTTTGGAAAATGCTCCGCCTTGTTCAGGGCCGTCCGGTAGCGTCGTGTCGCGGTTCGGGACTGAACCGCCGGCGCTTCCCGGCCCGAAACGACAAATAGTCGTTTTATTTCAATTGCCTATTAGACGAAAAAGATAATGGCGATGCCACATTGGCTGCCCAGATTCGGCGAATGGGACGTCAATGCGGCTCACGTTTCGCTCACCGATTTTTTACGGCCACCTGACCTCCGGCGGCAGGCTGGACAGGATCGAAGCGACATTGCCGCCGGTCTTCAGGCCGAAGATGGTGCCGCGATCGTGAAGAAGGTTGAATTCGACGTAACGGCCGCGGCGAATGAGCTGCTCGTCGCGGTCGTCGTCGGTCCAGTTCTCGTTGAAATGGGCGCGAACCAGGTGTCCGTAGACGACAAGGAAAGAACGCCCGACATCCTGGACGAAGTTCAAATCGGCATTCCAGCCGCCTTTCTCCTCCCCCGAATGCAGCCAGTCGAAAAAGATGCCGCCGACGCCGCGCGGCTCGTGGCGGTGCGGCAGATAGAAATACTCGTCGCACCAGGCCTTGAATTTGGGGTGGTCGGCGATCGCAGCGTTCTTCTCGCAGGCGAACTGCATGGCTCGATGGAAGGCGACCGTGTCGGGGTGATCTTCCGTGCGGTTGCGGTCGAGCACCGGCGTCAGATCGGCGCCGCCGCCAAACCAGTGGCGCGACGTCACGACCATGCGGGTGTTCATGTGCACGGCCGGCACGTTGGGGTTCCAGGGATGCGCGATCAACGAAATGCCTGATGCCCAGAAGCTCGGGTCTTCCTCGGCGCCGGGCATCTGCTTCCTGAATTCGGGCGAGAATTCGCCATAGACGGTCGAAGTATGGACGCCGACCTTCTCGAAGACGCGGCCGCGCATCATCGACATGGCGCCGCCGCCGCCCTTGCCATGGTCTCGTTCCCACGGCGTCTTTTCGAAGCGGCCGGGCGACCATTCGGCCAGCGGACCGGTCAAGTCCTGCTCGATCTGCTCGAAGGTGGTGCAGATGCGCTCCCGCAGCGTCTCGAACCAGAGCCTGGCCTTCATTTTCTTCTGTTCGATGTCGGGTGGCAGGCCTGCCGGTATTTCTGGTCGTTCCAAAATGCTGTCTCCGGTCGCGGCCGACAAAGGACCTAGTGGAGTGAATTTGACATTTGCACACAGCGTGGCGCAGGGCACGATGCAAATGTCAAATTCGAAAACTCCACCAGAAACATAAACTTGCTAGCGGTCCTTGTGATTCCAACATTCGCAACGGCGCCTGGGGATTAGGGAGGCGAATGTTGGAATCGGACCACTAGCCTTTTCCGGGCGCGATCCCTAATCTCTTAGGGGCAAGGGTCAAGTGTCATCTGGTTCGGCCCAGGAGTTCTTTCATGCGCACGCCGGCAAGACCGCCGCTGCATGGCCTGAAGAAAAGGCTCGATCGTTCACGCGCCGAGCGCGAGCGCATGCCGCGTGACGGGTTTTTGCGCGAGACCTTCGTCCTGCCGCGCCCGGATGCGCGGCTCAAGGCCAAGGAATGGTTCGAGCGTTTTCCCAAGCAGGCCTACTGGACCGAGATCGAAAGCTGGTTCGAGCGGCCGGGCGACGTAATCGAATTCACCATACGGCGGCTGCCCGCGGCGGATTAGGATTCCACAAGCAGTCGCCTTGCGCCCGGCCCTTGCGCACTCAAGCGATCTTCCCTGTTTCGCAGCGGGCATTTGTCGATCGACATGCAGCCGCAGCCGATGCAGTCGGTAAGGCCGTCGCGCAGCTTCTTTAGCTGAGTGATCTTGCGATCGAGGTCGTCGCGCCAGCCGGTCGACAACAGGTTCCAGTCCTCGCGCGTCGGGGTACGGCCTTCTGGCAGCGATTCAAGTGCGGCGCCGATCTCGGCCAGCGAGATGCCGACCTCCTGGGCGATCCGGATGATCGCCACCCGCCGCAGCACGTCGCGGCCATAGCGCCGCTGGTTGCCCGACGTGCGGTGGCTGCGGATCAGCCCGCGCGCCTCGTAGAAATGCAGCGCCGACACCGCCACGCCGCTACGCATGGCCAACTGGCCGACCGTCAATTCCTTTACCGGAGCCATCTCGATTACCGGAGCCATCTCGATTTTCCGCTTGACCTCAACTTAAGTTGAGCTTGTAGCCAGGAAATGTCGATAGGGCAATTGAGGAGAAGGCGATGTGCGCCTGGGTGAGAATGATGCAAGACGCAAGGGCCGTTGGCGATGACGACAACGCGTTGAAGGTTCTAGCCGAGTTGCCGGATGGCTTCACCGGCGACCATGGCGACGGACAGCGCGACGTTGATGCTGCGCGTGCCCGGCTGCATCGGGATCGTCAGCCGCGCATCCGCCGCCTGATGGACAGGATCCGGCACGCCGGCGGATTCGCGGCCGAACAGCAGGATGTCGCCTTGGGCGAAGCTGAAGCCCGTATAGGGGGTCGCGGCTTTGGTGGTGAGCAGCACCAGCCGGCAGGCTTGGCCCTTGCGCCAATCCTCGAAGGCGTTCCAGTCGACATGCCGGGTCAGGGCAGCCATTTCGAGGTAGTCCATCCCGGCGCGCTTGAGCGCTTTGTCGGAGAGCGGAAACCCGGCTGGTTCGATGATGTCGACGCCAAGGCCGAGGCAGGCGGCGAAGCGCAGGATAGTTCCGGTGTTGCCGGAGATGTCAGGCTGGTAGAGGGCGATGCGGAGACGGTGGTTCATTTCCGCGTCTTTCTAATAAGTGGCAGATCGGCCACAGCGGGTGGCTGGTTTTGGAAATTGCTGGACCTGCGGGTGGCCATTTTCTGCGAAGTCGATTATACCGCACGCATTGTCAACCCGAACCGATGGAGGGGTATTTCATGCTGACCATGCACATCCTGCGCCCCTCCCGTCGGCTTACCTGCCTGCCGGCGGTTTCGGTACGACGATTTACCTGATTTCTTAGATCTGATCGCACCGATTCCCGCCGAACCCAATTTTCGGCTCTTGAAGGAATCCTGCGATGTTTTTCAACCGGTTAAAGGGGCCTAGAGCCCCAGCTGAGCATGTCGCGACCGAGGCCTATCCTCGTGTCCCGACGGATGCAATCCGTGCCTCCGGCCGAAGGCCGGCGCACGACATTGCTTCGCCTTTTTATGTCTATTTTCACACGGAGGACGGACCGATGTTCGATCCCTATAAGATACCTGGTTCAAGAAGCCTGCACGAACGCAAGACGGCGACCTGGGCGTTGCTAGTCGGCGAGACCTATTCGTCGGCGGTTCATGCCGAGACGCGCCGGCGTCCGCATCGCGGCATGTTGCCGGATGTCGATTTCTCGCGTGCGGTTCCCGACCACAGCCGGCCGTCGCTGGTGCGCCGGATCATCCGGCTGATCCGGCCGGGCGCGAAAAACCGGACTGGCGGCGGCGTGCCGTCAGCTCAGTCGAAGGCTTCTGTCGGTGAAAAGCCCGCAAGTCCCTATATTGCGCGAAGCAGGACCGATGGCCCGGGTGATTCCGGGCCGTCAGTCCCCGCCGACGTACGGTCTGGGGACGCGGAGCGCCCCGGGGATTTTTCCCGCGCCGCATGAGCGGACAACAGTTTTGTGAGCATCACTATGTTTAGCTGGTTTGAAAGAAGGCTCGATCCGTTCCCCGCAGCGGAACCGGTCGAGCCGCCGAAGACGCTGGTTGCCTTCTGCGTGCATTATACGCGCGGCGCCTGGCCATACATCATCGTCGACGCGGTGCTGGTGACGGCGATTGCCATCGCGGAAGTGTGGATGTTCGGCTTCATGGGCCACATCGTCGACTGGCTGTCCGGGCAGAACCGCGAAACCTTCCTGCAGACCGAGAGCTGGAAGCTTGCCGGCATGGCCTTCGTCGTGCTGTTCGCGCTGCCGGGTACGGTATGGCTGCATTCTTCGCTCAACCAGCAGACGCTGATGGGCAACTACCCCATGCGCATCCGATGGCAGGTGCATCGTTATCTCTTGAAGCAGTCGATGAGCTTCTACCAGGACGAATTTGCCGGCCGCATCGCCACCAAGCTGATGCAGACGGCACTCGCCGTGCGCGAATGCGTCATCAAGGTGATCGAGGTGCTCAATTACGTCATCGTCTATTTCCTCGGCATGCTGTTCATCGTCGGCTCGGCCGACTTGCGGCTGGCGGCACCTCTCGGCGTCTGGCTGCTCGGCTATATCGGGTTGTTGCGCTATATCATCCCGAAGCTGGGCAAGGTCGGGGAGGCGCAGGCCAATGCGCGCTCGACGATGACCGGCCGCGTCGTCGACAGCTACACCAACATCCAGACGGTCAAGTTGTTTTCCCATGCACGGCGCGAAGCAACGTTCGCCAAAGAAGGCATGGCAGGCTTCCTCGACACGGTCTACCGGTCGATGCGGCTGGTGACGGTGCTTTACGGGCTGCTCTATATCCTCAACGCGCTGCTCCTGTTTTCGGTGACGGCGCTGGCGCTGTGGCTGTGGCTCGGCCAGGCGGTGACGATCGGCGCCGTCGCCGTGGTCATCGGCCTCGTGCTCCGTATGTGGGGCATGTCGCAGTGGATCATGTGGGAAATGTCGAGCCTGTTCGAGAACATCGGCACGGTGCAAGACGGCATCGCCTCGATCTCGCTGCCGCGCCTGGTCGAAGACCGGCCGGGGGCGAAGGACATTGCCGTCACCAAGGGCGAGATCCGCTTCGACGACATTCGTTTCCACTATGGCAAGCAGAAGGGCGTCATCGAGAACCTGTCGCTGACGGTGAAGCCCGGCGAGAAAGTCGGCATTGTCGGGCGCTCGGGTGCGGGCAAGTCGACGCTGGTCAATCTCCTGTTGCGGTTCTACGACCTCGAGAACGGCCGGATCCTGATCGACGGCCAGGAGATCGCTTCGGTGACGCAGGATTCGCTGCGCGCGCAGATCGGCATGGTGACGCAGGACACTTCGCTGCTGCATCGTTCCGTGCGCGACAACATTCTTTACGGGCGGCCCGATGCGACGGAGGAAATGCTTGTCGAGGCAGCCGGGCGGGCCGAGGCGCTGGAGTTTATCGGCAGGCTTTCGGATCACACCGGACGTAAAGGGCTCGACGCTCATGTCGGCGACCGCGGCGTCAAATTGTCCGGCGGCCAGCGGCAACGCATCGCCATTGCTCGCGTTATGTTGAAGGACGCACCGATACTTATCCTTGACGAAGCGACGTCGGCGCTGGATTCCGAAGCCGAGGCCGCCATCCAGGAGAATCTCTACAAGCTCATGCAAGGCAAGACCGTCATCGCCATTGCGCACCGGCTGTCGACCATCGCGGCGATGGACAGGCTCGTCGTCCTCGACAAGGGCCGTGTCATCGAGGAGGGGTCGCACGAGGAACTCGTCGCCAGCGGCGGGCTCTACGCGCAGCTCTGGCAGCGCCAGTCGGGCGGGTTCCTGCTCGATGACGGTCCGGTCGATGCCGCCAATGACGCTGTTGCCAACGACATCGGCGTGAAGGGTGAAGCCGCAGAGTGATGACGTCAGCATGATGACAGCCGTCTATCGCTGGTTCGAGGACTGGGTCTATCCGTTCAGGGAGCCGGCGGACCTTCGGCCACCGTCAAGCGTCGGCGGCTTCCTCTGGCACTATGTCGGCCAGGCGAAGTTCGCCTTCTTCGCCATGCTGGTCATCGGCGGCATCGCGCCGCTGATCGAGGCCGGGCTGTTCTACTTCGTCGGGCGGCTGGTCGATATTCTCGACCAGCTTCCTGGCGAGCGCAGCTGGAATGCGCTGTGGACCGCCGCCGGTCCTGAACTGGTGTTCATGATCGTCGTGGTGGCGGTCATCCGCACAGTCGTCGTCGGCCTGTCGGCGCTGGTCAACGAACAGACGATCACGCCGGGCTTCTACAATCTGGTGCGCTGGCAGGCGCACCGGCATGTGTCGCGGCAGTCCTACACCTTCTTCCAGAACGATTTCGCCGGCCGTATCGCGACAAAAGTCTGGCAGGCCGGGCAGGCGACCGGCGACCTGATGGAGAGCTTCATCGAGGTCATCTGGTTCATGCTCATCTATACGGTGACGACCTTGGCGCTGGTCGCCGGGCTGGATCTGCGCCTGGCCGTGCTGGTGGTGATCTGGATCCTCGCGTTCGCCTGGCTGGCCAAGCTCTATCTGCCCTCGATCCGCAGGCATGCCGAGGCCACGGCTGAAGCTGGCTCGATGATCAATGGGCGCATCATCGATTCCTATTCCAACGTGCAGACGCTGAAGCTATTCTCGGCCGACGGCGACGACCGCTACATCAAGAACGGCTTCGACATCTATCTCGATGCACTACGGCCCTTCACCCGCCGGCTGACCGGCGTGCGCATGGCGCTGACGACGCTGTCGGGCATCATGATCACCGCGATTGGCTGCTTTGCCGTCTATCTCTGGGTCGAAGGGTCGATCACCGTCGGCGCCGTCGCGTTCACGCTGTCGCTGGTCTTGCGGCTCAACATGCTGCTCGGGCGCGTGATGATGCAGCTCAACGGCATATTGCGAAATCTCGGCGTCCTGGAAAACTCCAAGGCGCTGATCTCGCAGCCGCTTGGCCTTGTCGATGCGCCGGATGCGAAAGAGCTTGTCGTCGCCGGCGGCCGCATCGAGGTGAAGAATGTCGAGTTCCACTACGGCAAGGGTTTTGGCGTGCTGAATGGCATCGACCTTGTGGTCAAGCCTGGCGAGAAGGTCGGGCTGGTCGGGCCGTCCGGTGCGGGCAAGACGACCTTAGCCAATCTCATCCTGCGCCTCTACGACCTCGAGAGCGGGAAAATCCTGATCGACGGGCAAGACGTCGCCGAGGTGACGCAGAACTCGCTGCGCGCCAATATCGGCGTGGTCAGCCAGGACACGGCGCTGTTCCACCGCTCGCTACGCGACAACATCAAGCTCGGCATGCCGGATGCAACTGACGCCGAGGTGATCGCGGCGGCGAAGAAGGCCGAGGCGCACGAGTTCATATTGGGCCTGCGCGACAACCGGGACCGTACCGGCTACGAGGCTTTTGTCGGCGAGCGCGGCGTGAAACTGTCGGGCGGCCAGCGCCAGCGCGTCGCGATCGCCCGCGTCTTCCTCAAGGATGCGCCGATCCTGATCCTCGACGAGGCGACCTCGGCGCTCGATTCCGACATCGAGGCGGCGATCCAGGAGAATCTGGCCAGGCTGATGGAGAACAAGACGGTCATCGCCGTAGCGCACCGGCTGTCGACCATCGCCGCGCTCGACCGTCTTGTGGTGCTGGACGGAGGCCGCATCGTCGAACAGGGCACGCATGACGAGCTGGTGGCGCTCGACGGGCTCTATGCGCGGCTGTGGAAGCGGCAGTCCGGCGGCTTCCTCTACCACGAGGAAAGCGTGCTGGAAGAGACACGGCCGGCGGAGTAGGGCATGGCAGCGTCGCCTGATATCGGCTACGTCCTCAAGCGGCTGCGGCCAACCGCGCCGGCCTTCGATGCGCTGAAGGAGGAGAGCCGGCTGGAAGGCTACTGGATGCTGGTGCGGCTGGCGGATGGCTGGGCGGGCGGCCGCAACAAGTTCCTGAAACGAGGCGAGGCGCTGTTTGGTGCATGGCATGGCCGAGAACTCGCTGGTGTGTGCGGGTTGAACATCGATCCTTATTTCGAAGGCAGGGACCACGGCCGGGTCAGGCACCTGTTCGTCAGCGCGCGTCATCGCCGCAGCGGCATTGGCCGCATGCTGGTCGAGACCGTCATTGACAGGGCACGTCAGCATTTTGCCGTGCTGAACACCCGCGCGCCACAAGAAGCCTTTGGGTTCTATGAACGGCTTGGTTTCCAGCCGGTGGTGAGCGAAGAATTCGTCACGCACCGCATGATGCTCTCTCAAGACATAAAAGGAGGCTGAGATGTCACTGCGTCCGCCATCCCTAGGCGCCTCGGCTGCCGAAGCCGCGTTCGACGCCCTCGGCCATGAGATACTGGCTGAAAAGGCCGCAGCGCTCGGCCGTGCCGGCCAACGGGTCGAGGAAACGCTGGCCAAGCTCCGTCAGAACAACGGCGACGAGGAGCAGCGACCGCGGCTGCTCAAGGAGGCTGCCGCGGCGGTGCACGCCTATTTCATCCAGCGTGAACTCTGCGGCCTGCGCCGGCATGAGTCGGCCATCCGCGAATACGATATCCCAAGGGCCGTGCTGGTCAGGCTCGGTGCAAGCTAGAGGTCACCAGCCGGCAACAATCATTCCAGCCATTCGGTGATGAAGCTGCCGTTTTCGTGGATGTCGGTCGTTTCGAGCGGGCCTGGGCCAAGATTGGTGAATTTGTGCGGCGTATCGGGCGGCACGATCAGGATCTGGCCGGCCGTGGCCTCTATCTGCTGGTCGCCGATCGTGAACAGGCCGGTGCCTTGCCGGATGATGAAGATTTCACAATAGGGATGCGTGTGCAGGCGCGGGCCGCCGCCAATCTCTTCCTGATAGTTGAAAATCAGGCAGGAGTTGGAGTCGTAGGCGCCGCATTGCAGTTCGCCCTGCCAGCGGCCGGGCGTCCTGGTCCAGGTCTCGCGGTCGATGATGTGTGCCATAGCCTCTAACCCTTCGTCGGTATCCAGGGGTTGAAAAGCTTCACGCCGGTGCCTTCAAAATCCTTGGTGTTGCGGGTCACGACTGTCAAGTTTTTGACGAGCGCGGTAGCGGCTATGAGGGCGTCGCGCTCCGGCTTTGGATCGGGAACGTGGAGGTTTGCGCAACGCACGACAACAGCCGTGTCTATGCTCAATATCCGGTCGTCAAACTGTGGAATGAGTGTCTGATCCAACCACTCACGGTACATGGTGGCCTGGCGAGTATCCTTCCTCGACAAGAGCAAAGTTCCGATTTCGAGTTCCAGGATCGAAATGACCGACATGAAAAAGCTGGCGATGTCGTGGGTCTCTGACCAGGCCAAAACGTTGCGATCGGCCTTGTCCCGACGACGCAGATTCGAAACGACATTGGTGTCAAGAATGAACATCAGTCGAGTTCGGGAATCTTGAAAAACGGTCCTTCCAGGCGAGGTGGTTCCCAGTCGAAATCTGCTTCGGGGCGATCATCGGCAATCGCGTCCGCGAGGCTTCTCGGCTTCTTCCCTAAACGCTCATATTCCTCCATCGACATCAGCACATGGGAGGGCTTGCCGCGGTCGGTAATGATGACCGGCCCGTTCTTGGCTGCCCTTTTGGCATGCGCCGTGTCCTGGTTGAATTCACGGCTCGACATGATGGTTATCGTCTTCGTCGAGATATTCATATCAACACCTCCATCCGGAAGATGTAGACATATTGCTACATTCGGCCAAGCTCGTCAAATTTCTCTTCGTGCGGAACGCCCGCGACAATCTGCCCTTGTGGCTTCAGCCCGCTGGACAAAAACGGGCTTCACGCATAAACCGAAATCCAAATGCCGGAGGAATTCGCTAGCTTGTTCGCCATGCGCTGTCGGGCCGGCGCGATGGAGCGGGGACAAAGCTCGGCCGCCGGCTCGGAAGAGGCGAAAGGATCAGGCACCCGTGAGCGCAACCGACACCCAGGATCCCAACCGTCGTGATTTTCTCTACGTCGCCACCGGCATGGCCGCAGTGGTTGGCGCAGGCGCCGTTGCCTGGCCCTTCATCGACCAGATGCGCCCCGATGCCTCGACGCTGGCGCTGGCCTCGGTCGAGGTCGACGTCGCCTCGCTGACGCCTGGCATGTCGCTGATCGTCAAATGGCGCGGCAAGCCGGTCGTGGTGCGCAACCGCACCGAGCAGGAGATGAAGGACGGCGAGGCCGTGAACCTTGCCGACCTCAAGGATCCTATTGCCCGCAACGCCAATCTGCCCGCCGATGCGCCGGCGACCGACGCCAACCGCACCACGCCCGGCAAGGAAACCTGGATGGTGATGGTGCAGGTTTGCACGCATCTGGGCTGCATTCCGCTTGGCCAGGAAGGGGATTTCGGCGGCTGGTTCTGCCCGTGCCACGGTTCGGTGTACGATACCGCCGGCCGCATCCGCAAAGGCCCGGCGCCGGAAAACATGGCCGTGCCGGTATTCAAGTTCATTTCCGATACCAAAATCCTTATCGGTTGAGGCAGGGGATATTTCGATGAGCGAGGGACACTCGACCTATACGCCCAAGACCGGTATCGAACGCTGGTTCGACGCCCGCATGCCGCTGCCGCGCATGCTCTATGACAGCTTCATCGCTTATCCGGTGCCGCGCAACCTCAACTATGCGTGGACCTTCGGCGGCATCCTCACGATCATGCTGGTGGCGCAGATCCTGACCGGTATCGTGCTCGCCATGCACTATACCGCCGACACCAATCTCGCCTTCAATTCGGTCGAGAAGATCATGCGCGACGTCAATTCCGGTTGGCTGTTGCGCTACATGCATTCCAACGGCGCCTCGTTCTTCTTCGTCGCCGTCTACATCCACATCTTCCGCGGGCTTTATTACGGCTCCTACAAGGCGCCGCGCGAGCTGCTGTGGATCCTCGGCTGCATCATCTATCTGCTGATGATGGCGACCGGCTTCATGGGCTATGTGCTGCCCTGGGGTCAGATGAGCTTCTGGGGCGCCACCGTCATCACCGGCTTCTTCAGCGCCATTCCGCTGGTCGGAAACTGGATCCAGGAACTGCTGCTCGGCGGTTTCGCCGTCGACAACCCGACGCTCAACCGCTTCTTTGCGCTGCACTATTTGCTGCCGTTCATGATTGCCGGCGTCGTCGTGCTGCACGTCTGGGCGCTGCACGTGGTCGGCCAGTCGAACCCGACCGGCATCGAGGTGAAATCGAAGACCGACACCGTTGCCTTTACGCCCTATGCGACCATCAAGGATGCATTCGGCATGATCGTGTTCCTGTTCTTCTTCGCCTATTTCGTCTTCTACCTGCCGAACTTTCTCGGCCATCCGGACAATTACACGATCGCCAACCCGCTGAAGACGCCGGCCCACATCGTGCCGGAATGGTACTTCCTGCCGTTCTACGCGATCCTGCGCGCGATCACCTTCAACATCGGGCCGATCAACTCCAAGCTCGGTGGCGTGCTGTGCATGTTCGGCGCCATCGTCATGCTGTTCCTGGTGCCGTGGCTCGACACCTCCAAGGTGCGCTCGGCGGTCTACCGGCCCTGGTACAAGCTGTTCTTCTGGCTGTTCGTCGCAGACGCTGTCCTGCTTGGCTGGCTTGGCTCGCAGCCGGCGGAAGGCGGCGGTCTGTTGACCCTCCTGATAGGTGAGGTCTCGGGCAACTACGTTGGCTACGCTCAAGCGGCGACACTGTTCTACTTCGCCTTCTTCCTCGTCATCCTGCCGGTGCTTGGCCTGATCGAGACGCCACGCAGACTGCCGAATTCGATCACCGAGGCGGTGCTGGAGAAGAACAAGGGTGCCGGAGGGGGACATCCGGCCGGTGCGACCGCGGCGCCGGAAACCAAAGGCTGAGTGAGAATCTAAGGGGATTTGGCATGAAAAAGATTCTCACCTCGCTCGCCCTGCTAGGCGTGTTTGCCGCTGGCATCGGAGCCGTCGGCAGTGTGGCGATCGCCGCTGAAGAGGCGCACAACGCGGCGGCACCGACGCATTTCCCGATCCACGAGCCGAAGGAGATGGACTGGACTTTTGCCGGTCCGTTCGGCACCTACGACAAGGCGCAGCTGCAGCGTGGCTTGAAGGTCTACAAGGAAGTCTGCTCGGCCTGCCACTCGATGAATCTGGTGGCGTTCCGCACGCTGGAGGACCTCGGCTATTCTGAAGCGCAGATCAAGTCCCTGTCGGCCGAGTACACCATCCATGATGGACCCAACGATGCCGGCGACATGTTCGACCGGCCGGGCAAGCCGTCAGACCATTTCCCGGCGCCGTTCGCCAATGAGGAGGCGGCTGCCGCTTCCAACGGCGGCGCTGCCCCACCGGATATGTCGCTGCTGGCCAAGGCGCGCGGCGTCGAGCGCGGCTTCCCGCGCTTCGTCTTCGACATCTTCACGCAATATGCGCAGGGCGGCCCGGACTACATCCATTCTCTGCTGACAGGCTACGACGAGACGCCACCTGCCGGCATGGTGATCCCCGAAGGCACCCACTACAATCCATACTTCATGTCCGGCGTGTCGCTGAAGATGCCCAAGCCGCTCTCCGACGGCCAGGTGACCTACGATGACGGTTCGCCGCAGACGATCGACCAGTATTCGCGCGACGTCTCGGCGTTCCTGATGTGGGCGGCCGAGCCGCATATGGAAGACCGCAAGAAGACCGGCTTCCGCGTGCTGGTGTTTCTGCTTCTGTTCGGGGCGCTGATGTATCTGACCAAGCGCAAGGTGTGGGAAGGCGTGGCGCACTAAGCCGCATCTTATTCCTCGGAAATGGAAAGGGCGTCTTCGGACGCCCTTTTTGCTTGCCAAACCGGACATGGTTCGCATCTTGGCGCAGCAGCCGTCCAGTAAGAAGTCCGTTGGCACGCCGCCATGCGATTGGTATTGCACGCGCGCCCGGCGGATCGCCGGCTAAAGGGGCATTTGGGATCGATGATGCGGCTACGCGACTGTCACAACTTTTCCGATTTCCGGCGCATGGCCCAGCAGCGGTTGCCGGGGCCAATCTTCAACTACATCGATGGCGCGGCCGACGACGAGGTCACCTACCGCCGCAACACCGAGAGCTTCGAGCGCTGCGACCTCGTTCCCAACGTGCTGCGCGGGGTAAGCGAGATCGACATGTCGGTGACGGTGATGGGCCAGAAGCTGGCCATGCCCGTCTATTGCTCGCCGACCGCCTTGCAGCGGCTGTTCCATCATCAAGGCGAGCGCGCGGTGGCCAAGGCTTCGGCCAAATTCGGCACGATGTTTGGCGTGTCCTCGCTCGGCACCGTCAGTCTTGAGGAAGCGCGCAAGATCAGCAGCAGCCCGCAGGTCTACCAGTTCTATTTCCACCGGGATCGCGGCCTCAACCGGGCGATGATGCAGCGGGCGAAAGCGGTTGGAGTCGAAGTGATGATGCTGACCGTCGACAGCATCACCGGAGGCAACCGCGAGCGCGACAAGCGCACCGGCTTTGCCATCCCCTTCAAGCTCAACCTTGCCGGCATGCTGCAGTTCGCGCTGAAGCCGGGCTGGGCGATCAACTATTTCACCCATGAGGGATTCAAGCTGCCGCAGCTCGACGAGCATGTCGACATGGGCGGCGGCACGATGTCGATCAGCCGCTACTTCACCGAGATGCTCGATCCGTCGATGACCTGGGACGATGTTGCCGAGATGGTCAGACTGTGGGGAGGTCCGTTCTGCCTCAAGGGCGTCATGTCGGTGGAGGATGCCAAGCGCGCCGTCGAGATCGGCTGCAGCGGCATTGTGCTGTCCAACCACGGCGGCCGGCAGCTGGACGGCTCGCGGGCGGCGTTCGACCAGCTGGCCGAGATCGTAGATGCCGTCGGCGACAGAATAGACATCATCATGGATGGCGGCGTGCAGCGCGGCACCCATGTGCTGAAGGCGCTGTCGCTCGGCGCCAAGGCTGTTGGCGTCGGCCGCTATTATCTGTTCCCCCTGGCGGCGGCCGGACAGCCGGGCGTCGAGCGGGCGCTGGAGCAGATGCGGATCGAGATCGAGCGCGGCATGAAGCTGATGGGCTGCAGTTCGATCGAACAATTGTCGCGCAACAACCTCCGTTTCAGGTAATCTCGACCCATGAAATCCTCGCTCGAAGACACGCTGCTCGCCGCGATCCGCACCATTCCGGACTACCCCAAGCCCGGCATCCTGTTTCGCGACATCACCACTTTGCTCGGCAATGCGCGCGCCTTTCGCCGCGCCATCGACGAGCTGGTGCATCCCTATGCCGGGCAGAAGATCGACAAGATCGCCGGCATCGAGGCACGCGGCTTCATCCTCGGCGGTGCGGTCGCGCACCAGCTTTCGGCCGGCTTCGTGCCGATCCGCAAGAAGGGCAAGCTGCCTTACGAGACGGTACGCGTCGCCTACAGCCTGGAATACGGGCTGGACGAGATGGAGATGCACAAGGACGGCGTTGCGCCGGGCGAGAAGGTGATCCTGGTTGACGACCTGATCGCGACCGGCGGCACGGCGGAGGCGGCGGTCAAGCTGCTGAGGCAGATCGGCGCCGATATTCTTGCCGCGTGCTTCGTCATCGACCTGCCGGATCTCGGCGGACGGGCGAAGCTCGAAGCGCTGGGCGTGCCGGTGCGGACGTTGATCGGGTTTGAGGGGCATTAGAGAGTAGGGAGAAGGGAGTAGGGAGTAGGGAGTAGGGAGTAGGGAGGGAAGCTCCGCATTCCGTGCAAGGCGCAGCACCCACTGCTGCCTAATCCCTACTGCCTAAACCCTAGCCCTACCCAGCCTTCACCAGCACCGCGCTGTCGAACTCCAGCACCTTGTCGCCTGCCGAATCGGAACCTTCCGAGCGCAGCGCCAGCAGGCGCCAGCCGGGGCGGGTGGCAAGCGGGCGGTGGGACAGGGCCGTGCGCATGAAGGTGACGGTTTCTCCGGCATAGACCGGCTTTGGCCATTTCAGGTTCCTGAAGCCGGGGGAGGGGCCGAATTCTGGTACCGGGCCGGGTCCGGTCCATTGAGAAGCGTCCATAGGATTTTTGAGATTGAGCTTCATCCACGTGGCCGCGGTGTGCCAGCCTGAGGCGCAGAGGCGGCCGAACACGCTTTTCTTCGCCGCCTCCTCGTCGACATGAAAGACCTGTGGATCGTATTTGCAGGCGAACGCCTTGATCGCCTCGGCTTCGAATGTGTGCGAACCGAGGTTGATGGTATCGCCGATGCGGAAGAACGCGTCGAGGCTCATGCGCCGGCCTCGCGGGTCAAGAACATGACAGTGTTCTCAAGTTCGAAGACGCTTTCACCGCGCTGGTTGAACAGTTCGCTGCGCAAGGTGACGAGGCCGAGCTGAGGCCTGGATTTCGACAGGCGCCTGGCGAGCACGCTGGTGCTGCCGGCCAGCGTGTCGCCGGCCAGCACCGGCTTCTTCCATTTGACCTGGTCGATGCCGGGCGCGCCTTGCGCGGTCGAGTCGAGCAGGAAGGCGTCGCACAGCATGCGCATGAAGATCGCGCAGGTGTGCCAGCCGGAGGCGGCCAAGCCGCCAAGGATGCTGGCCTTGCCGGCGGCTTCGTCGAGATGCATCGGCTGCGGGTCGAATTCGGTGGCGAATTCGATGATTTCGGCCGCACTCACCTGCTTGGCGCCGAGGTCGATCGATGCGCCCTCGGTGAAATCCTCGTAGGCCCAGCTTTTTGCGGTCATGATCCCAATCCGGTTGTCGATCACCGGGCATCCGGATGCCGTCCGGGCGGCGTTTGGTCAAGCGAATTCTATTGGGCCTACAACCAGCCGCGGCGGCGGAAATACCAGAACGGCAGGATCGCCGACAGGATCATCAGGCCGATGGCGAAGGGATAGCCGAGCTCCCATTTCAGCTCCGGGATGATGTCGAAATTCATGCCGTAGATCGAGGCCACCAGCGTCGGCGGCAGGAAGATGACGGCGGCGACCGAGAAGATCTTGATGATGGCGTTCTGCTCGATCGAGATCATGCCCAGCGTGGCGTCGAGAAGGAACGAGATCTTCTGCGACAGGAAGGTGGCGTGGTCGGCGAGCGACAGCACGTCGCGCGACACGGTCTTGATGCGGGCGCGGATGTCCTTGCTCATCTTGATCTGGGTCGCGACATGGGCGAGGAAGCCAGTGAGGCGCTGCAACGAGATCAGGCTGTCGCGGATCGAGGAGGCGATGTCCTCCTTGCGGCCGATGGCCTTGAGCAGTTCCTGGAAATCGCGGTTGCGCTTGTTCACCTTGGTCGAGCGCGCTTCGAAGATATCGCGCGAGATCGTCTCGATGTCGCGGCCGGCGCGTTCGAGAATGTCGGCCAGCCGGTCGACGATCGCCTCCAGCAGGCCGATCAGGATGGTGTTGCCGGTGGTGCAGCCGGTCGCCACCTTCTCGGCGCGCAGCGGAAAGGTCTTGAACGCCTTCGGCTCATGATAGCGGATGGTGACCAGTCTCGGGCCGGCAAGCACAAAGGTAACCGGCGACATCAAGGGATCATCGATTTCGGTCTGCGCCGGCAGGGTGGCGGTCATGAAATAGGCGCCGTCCTCGATGTAGAGGCGGCTCGAAATCTCGATCTCCTCCATCTCCTCGCGCGTCGGGATGGCAACGCCGAGCCAGGTCTCGATCGTCGTTTCTTCTTCCTTGGTCGGGTTGAGAAGGTCGGCCCAGACGACGTGATCGCCATTGGCCACGAGATCGTCGGCGAGGCGCAGGCGATCATTGTCGACGACGAAGGCCTTGATCATCGCCGAATCTCCGTTGGTTGAGCCCAAGAGGTTTCGTTTGATAGCGATGGGTCTTGCACGCTCCGCCGCTCCCACGGGGACGGCCAAGTCGCATGCAAACGGCCATAGACCCGGTGCCAAGGGCAGTCAAGCGACGCGGCATGCCGGCTCTCCACTTGACGAAGCCGTGATCGGCCGCGGTCAGCGCGCCAGCCGCGGCGCCTCAGGTGTTGAACTTGAACAGCAGGACATCGCCATCCTGGACGACATATTCCTTGCCTTCGTCGCGCGCCTTGCCGGCCTCCTTGGCCGCCACTTCGCCGCCCAGCGTGACGTAGTCGTTATAGGCGATGGTCTGGGCGCGGATGAAGCCGCGCTCGAAGTCGGTGTGGATGACGCCGGCGGCCTGCGGGGCCTTGTCGCCCTTGTGGATGGTCCAGGCGCGCGTCTCTTTCGGCCCGGCGGTGAAATAGGTGATGAGATGCAACAGTTCATAGCCGGCGCGGATGACCTTGTTGAGGCCGGGTTCGTCGAGACCGAGCGACGACAGGAACTCCATCTCTTCTTCGTCCGAGAGCTGGGCGACTTCGGCCTCGATCGCGGCCGAGATTACGACGGTGCCGGCGCCCTGCGCTGTCGCCATCTTTTCCACGGCCTTGGTGTGCTCGTTGCCGGTGGCGGCGTCGGCTTCGGCGACGTTGCAGACATAGAGCACGGGGTGCGAGGTCAAGAGGTTCAGTCCCTGCAGGATGCGCAAATCCTCCGCTGAAATGCCGTTGAGCAGGATGCGGGTCGGCTTGCCGGCCTGGAGGAGCTCGAGTGCGGCCTCCATCATCGGCAGCACGGTGGTTGCTTCCTTGTCCTTGCTGCCGGCGCGCTTGCGGATCTGCACGATGCGGCGCTCGAGGCTGTCGAGGTCGGCGAGCATCAGCTCGGTCTCGACCGTATCGGCGTCGGCGACAGGGTCGATCTTGCCCTCGACATGGGTGATGTCGTCATCCTCGAAACAGCGCAGCACATGCACGATGGCGTCGACCTCACGGATGTTGGCGAGGAACTGGTTGCCCAGCCCTTCGCCCTTGGAGGCGCCGCGCACCAGGCCGGCGATGTCGACGAAGGAGATGCGGGTCGGGATGATCTCCTTAGACTTGGCGATTGCGGCGATCTTCTGCAGCCGCGGATCAGGCACCGCCACCTCGCCGGTGTTCGGTTCGATGGTGCAGAACGGATAGTTGGCGGCCTGCGCCGCCGCCGTCCTGGTCAACGCGTTGAAAAGCGTCGACTTGCCGACGTTGGGCAAACCAACGATGCCGCATTTGAAACCCATGTGTCCGGTCCTATCGGGAAACTAGAAATTTGATGAGGGCTATGGGCGATAGGGGTGAGCAACGTCAAGCCCCGCGGTCCCGATCCTATCGACGCTCAGTCCTTCTTGCCGAACAGTTTCTTCAGCATGGCGGCCATAGGGCCGCTTTCCGGCAGCTTGGCCGGCGCCTGCTGTGGCCGTGCCTGGCGGATGTGGCTTTGAGCCTTTGGACCTTCAGTTTTCGGCGCCTTGGGCGGCGGCCGGTCGTCGTCGCTGGTCGGCACCAGCTTGTCACGCAGGGCCAGAGTAATGCGGTTCATGAAGGAACTGTCGTCGCCCTTGGCCAGCAGCCCGGCATCGTCGGCGATGGTGTCGAGCAGCACGTCCAGCCACTCGCGATCGGCCTTGGCGAAGTCGCCGAGAACATGGGACTGCACCATTTCCCGGACGCCGGGGTGTCCGACGCCGATGCGCACGCGTCGAAAATTCTTGCCGACATGCTGGTCGAGCGAGCGGATGCCGTTGTGGCCGCCGGCGCCGCCGCCGACTTTGACCCGCAATTTGCCGGCCGGCAGGTCGATCTCGTCGTAAAAGACGGTCAGCGCCTCGGGGCCGAGCTTGTAGAAGCGCAGGGCTTCGCCGACCGGCTGTCCCGACAGGTTCATGAAGGTCTGCGGCTTGATCAGAAGAATCTTTTCGCCGGCAATCGTGCCTTCGGCGATCAGGCCCTGGAACTTCTTCGACCAGGGCGAAAACGAATGGCGGCGGGCAATTGCGTCCGCCGCCATGAAGCCGACATTGTGCCGGTTATCAGCGTATTTCGCGCCCGGATTGCCGAGGCCTGCAAAGACAAGCATCGTGCGCTCCGGGCTCGAAAATTACTTCTCTTCGGCAGCAGGAGCCGCTGCTTCGGGGGCTGCCGCTTCCGCCGTCTCTTCCGTCTCCGGCTTCATCGCCGAGGAACCGGCAATGGTCGCGATGGTGAAGTCGCGATCGGAGATCACCGGCTTGACGCCGGCCGGCAAGGTAACCGCCGAGATGTGGATCGAATCGCCAATGTCGGCGCCGGTGAGATCGACGGTGATGAATTCCGGGATCGCATTGGCCGGGCAGTGGAACTCGACTTCGTGACGCACGATGTTGAGCACGCCGCCGCGCTTGATGCCGGGCGACTTGTCTTCATTGATGAAGTGGACAGGCACGTCGACGTTGACCTCGGTGTCCTTGCCGATGCGCAGGAAGTCGACATGGACCGGGAAATCCTTGACCGGGTCGAGCTGGAAATCCTTGGGCAGAACCTGGATTTTCTTGCCGTCGACATCGATCGTGGCGATCGTGGTCAAAAACCCGCCGCCATGGATCTTGTAGAAGACGTCCTTGTAGTTCAGCGCAATCGCCAGGGGAGGCTGTCTGTCGCCGTAGATAACTGCAGGCACTTTACCGTTGCGGCGAACTGCACGGGCGGACCCCTTACCGACCTGTTCGCGCGCTTCGGCCTTGAGCTCGTAAGTATCGTGGCTCATGGCATTTCCTTTCGCGTTTTATGGAGCGTTTGCGGTGGCAGTGTGCCTGGACCGTAAACGTCGAAAGCCGCCAGGCCTGGATGTCCGAATGCCAGAAACCGCATACGCGGAGCTTTGTTCGGGATCACAAGGGAAGGCAGCCTTCCGCCGCGTTGCCTCCAAGGGTGTCTACGCGGTGGCGGCTCTATAGCGGAAGGCGGGAAAGGGTGCAAGCCATGGCGGGCAAGGGCGGCCGATGCCTGCGTTGGGCGCCGCATTGCGCTCAGGCCGGCAGGTCGGCGGGCGGATTTGATCCGTTTCCCTTGGCGCCACCCAGCGTGGACAGCGCGCTCAGCAGTTTAGTCCGGTCCTTGCCGATCATCAGCACGCCGCTGTCGGGCGCCAGCAGCGCCGAGAACGGCAGCATGGCGGCGCCGATCGAGGACGCTTCGGGGCCGAATTGCCCCGGCACGATCTCCGGCGCCACGATGCCGATGGCGCTGGCCTGGTTGAACTGGGCCTGCACCCTTGCCAGCAGTTCGAGATGGATCGGCCTGGGCAGGATCGAGTCGAGAACGATGGCCTCGATGTCGATGATGGAGGTGATGGCGATGATCGCCTCGACCAGCGCGCTCGCACAATCGTCGATCCATTCGAACAGCGGCACGCGCGCTTCGGCTGGCAACGGATCGAGTTCCCGCACACGATTAATCACCACGCCGCGCGACCTCAGGTGATTGACCAGCACATAGATCGAGGCGCGATGCAGCAGGCTCTGGTAGCGCGCAGGCTTCGCCGCCACCGAATCGAGGCTTGAGGGCGAGACCGGCAAGGGTCCGAGGGCAGCGCTGTTGCCATGCGGCCCGGTGTGGACCCTGCCGCCTTGCACCAGGCCGCCGCCGACAAAAGTGTCGATCGAGATGTGCATGAAATCGCGGAAGCGGGCGCCGGCGCCCTGGACAAGTTCGGCCAGCGCCGCCGACGTGGCGTCGTTTTCCACGAACACCGGCGTCTTCGCCGGCGTGGCAAAGCAAGTCGTCAGGTCGATCGCTTCCCAGCGGCTGCCGAGATCGTCGGGAAAGCCGAGTTCCTCGCTCCAGCCGCCGAGGAAATAGGGTGAGGCAATGCCGACGCCGACGATGCTGGCATCGCCAAGCCCATCCACCAGCTTTTCGAAGGTGGCCAGCGCCATGTTGCCGGCCTTCAGCACCAGATCAGGATCGGGGAAGCGGTATTCGTGCGACTCTCTTGCGCGGATTTCACCGGCGAAGTCGACCAGAACGGCTTCAAGCGCACGCCGGCCGATCTTGATGCCGACGCTGTAGATGCGTTCCGGTGTCAGCCGGTACAGCGTGGAGGGCGATCCGCGTTGCCCGAACCTTTTTCCCACTTGCTTTACGAATCCGGAAGATTCCAGGCCGTCGACGATGGCAGCGACGGCCGCCGGCGTCAGGCTTGCCGCGCGCGCCAGATCGGACTTGGAGGCTTCCTTGAGGCGACGGATGGCGTCGAGCACGAAACGCTCATTATAGTGCCGAACTTTGACAGAATTGCTGCCTTTCCCTGACAAACCCGCACACTCCCCAAATGTCCCGTTCCCGGCGCGAAGCCCGCAAACCACCTGCGGCCGAGCGCACCCTGCGGTGCCTATGTTGGCGGCGACAGTGCGCGTCGGAACCATGGAAGTCAATTTTGCCGTTGCGCCTTTGCGCTATTTAATATAGCAAATTGAAAAAATAACTGATCAGGGAGGAGACGTGCTGCACTCGAGCACACAAAGCGAAGCCGACGCTGCGGTGGTGCGGGCTGTTCCTGTTGCCCTGGTTCAGGCGACGAAGGCTTTCGGCGGCACGATTGCGCTCAAGGACGCCTCCTTCGAATTGCGCTCCGGCGAGGTGCTGGCGCTGCTTGGCGAAAACGGCGCCGGCAAGAGCACCTGCGTGAAGCTTCTGGCCGGTGTGCATTCTCCCACCAGCGGTCATGTCGAGGTTGACGGCAAATCAGCCGTCTTCCATTCGCCGCATGACGCGCAGGCGGCCGGCATTGCGGTCATGCACCAGCATCCTGGCCTGTTTCCCGATCTGTCGGTGGCGGAGAACATCTATCTCGGCCACATGCCGCGCGACCGCTTTGGCGGCATCGACAATGCCGCCATGCTGGCCGGCGCCCGCAAGGTGCTGGCGACCGTCGGCCTCGACGTGCCGGCGGCAACGCGGCTGGGAACCCTGCGTACCTCAGAACAGCAACTGGTCGAAATAGCCCGGGCGCTATCGCTGGATGCGCGCGTGCTGATCATGGACGAACCGACGGCGGCGCTGTCGCAGCGCGAGGTCGAGCGGCTGTTTTCCGTCGTTGCCGATCTCAGGCTGCACGGCGTGGCGATGATGTTCGTCGGCCACCGTATGGACGAGGTCTTCCGCATCGCCGACCGCATCGCGGTGCTGCGCGACGGGCGCCTGATCGGCGTCAAGCCGAAGGCCGAGCTTGGCCGTGCTGCCGCCATCAGCATGATGGTCGGGCGTGAAGTCACCGACCTCTATCCCGAACGGCGCCATGCCTCAGGCGCGCTGGTGCTGGAGGGGAAGGGACTTTCGCGCGCCGGCGGCTTTACCGGTATCGACCTCAAGCTTCACGCCGGCGAGCTGCTGGGGCTTGGCGGCCTGGTCGGCAGCGGACGCACCGAGATTGCGCGCGTGCTGTTCGGTATCGACCGGCCCGACGCCGGCGAAATCCTGATCGACGGCAAGCCCGTGCAGTTCGCCTCGGCGCGCGACGCCATGGATGCGCGCATCGCCTATGTGTCGGAAGATCGCATGGGCCAGAGCCTGGTGATGGATTTCTCCATCCTCGACAATGCGGTGCTACCTGTTCTCGACAAGGCCGCACAACGCGGTCTCTACGGCACCGACCGCGCCATCGGTCTGGTGGCGGACTGGCTGAAGCGCATGAAGCTGCGCTTTTCCGGCTACGGGCAGCCGGTGAAAGAGTTATCCGGCGGCAACCAGCAGAAGGTGGTGCTGGCCAAGTGGCTGCGCACCGAGCCGCGCGTGCTCATCCTCGACGAGCCGACGCAAGGCATCGATGTCGGCACCAAGGCGGAAGTGCATGCAATGATCGCGGACCTTGCCGCGCAAGGCATGGCGATCCTTTTGATCTCGTCAGAGATGCCCGAGCTGATCGGCATGTGCGACCGCATTGTCGTGCTGCGCGAAGGCCGCCAGACTGCCGAGTTTTCGCGCGGGCAAGCCACGCAGGAAAAAGTACTGGAAGCGGCGACCAGGACCGATGAACGCGCCGGCCAGGCAGCGCAGATAGAACGCGCCGCCCGGGAGGAAAAGGCAAAAGGACCGTTCGATTTTCTGAAGCGGCGGGAGTTCGGGCTGCTCGCCGCGATGCTCGCCGTCGCCATCCCGGTTACCATCATCAACCCGCGCATGGTGAGCGCGGCGAACCTCACCGCTGTGTCGATGGACGCGGCCTTGCTGATTGTCGCCGCACTGGCGCAGATGCTGGTGCTGATCACCCGCAACATCGACCTGTCGATCGCAGCTGTGATCGGCCTCTCCGCCTATATGGCGGCCAGCATGGTTCAGGCCTATCCCGGATTGGACATCGGCATCGGCCTGATCACCGCCTGCGCGGTCGGCGGCTTTGCCGGACTGCTCAACGGCCTTGTCGTTACCTGGGGAAAGATCCCGGCCATCGTCGTTACGCTGGCTTCGATGTCGATCTTCCGCGGTTTCAACTCGATCTGGGCGGCGGGCGACCAGGTCAGCGCCGACGAAGTCACGCAAGCCTGGCTCGACATGACCGGGCTGAAGATCGCAGGCGTGCCGCTGATCGTCATCATCGCTATTGTCATCCTGTGCGCCGGCTATGTGCTGCTCTATCGCACCGCAACCGGGCGCGAGCTGTTTGCCACCGGCTCCAACCCCGACGGCGCACGGCTGATCGGCATCCCGGTCGACCGGCGCATTCTGCTGGCCTTCGGCATGGCCGGCCTGCTCGGCGGTCTGTGCGGGGCGCTGTGGGCATCGCGCTATGCCACCATCGATGCCCGCGTCGCGCTCGGCTTCGAACTCACGGTGATCGCCTCGGCAGTGGTCGGCGGCGTCGCCATCCGCGGCGGCTCGGGCACGCTGCTCGGCATCATCCTTGGCGCGCTCACTCTCTTGGTCATCAAGAACGGGCTGACGCTGGTGCGTGTCGACCCGCTCTGGCTGCAGGGCGTCTATGGCCTGGTGATCCTGGTTGCCATCGGCATCGACACCTTCATCGTGCGGCGTGCCGAACAGGCAAGACAGGCGAGGGCGAGATGAGAAAGTTTATCCGCTCGATCGACTTCTGGGATCTGCTGCTGGCGACCGCCTGCCTCGCCGTCTTTATCTATGCGGCGGTCTTCGTGCCGAATTTCGTCTCCGGCTTCAACCTCTCGCAATTGGCCGCAAGCGCCTCGGAAAAGGCGTTGCTGATCCTGCCGATGACGCTGCTCATCATCACCCGCGAGATCGACCTGTCGATCGCCTCGGTGCTGGCGTTGACATCCGTGATTTTTGGCCTGCTTGTCCAGGCTGGCGTGCCGACGCTGGCCGCCATTCCGCTGACGCTCGTCTTCGGCGGCCTGCTCGGCGCCTTCAACGGCTATCTGGTGTCGGGCCTCGGGTTGCAGTCGCTGGTGGTGACGCTCGGCACCATGGCGCTGTATCGGGGCATTGGCTACATCCTGCTCGGCACCGGTTCGGTCAACATATTGCCGCCGGCGGTTGTCGATTTCGGCATCAGCAATCTGCCGGGCACACAAATCCCGTGGACCATCGTGCCGTTCCTGCTGCTGGCGCCGATCTTCGCGGTGGTGCTGCAGAAGACGCCGACCGGCAAGCGCATCTACGCGCTCGGCGGCAGTCCGGAAGTGGCGCGCTATTCCGGCATCGACACGCGCAAGATGGTGCTGAGGCTATTCGTCGTCTCCGGTGTCGTCGCGGCCATCGCCGGCATCGTCTACACCGCGCGCCTTTCCAATGCCCGCGCCAACAATGCGCTCGGCATGGAGCTCGACGTCATCACCATCGTGCTGCTCGGCGGCGTCAGTGTCTTTGGCGGCAAGGGGCGGCTCACCGGCGTCATGCTGGCGCTGCTCTTGATTGCCATCATCCGCAACGTGCTGGCGCTCAACCAGATCGGCGGCGACGCCCAAGGCATGATCATCGGCCTGCTCCTGATCGGCTCGCTGCTGGTCTCCAACTACTGGCGCTCCCTGGAGGAGCGGCTGTCAAGATCGCGCGTCCTGCGCGAAACCAAGGGGTGATCTCGGGCCCCTTTCTTCAAGCCCGAATTCTGACGGAGGAGACACAATGAAAGCGTTTAGAATAGCCCTGCTCGCATCCGCGGTTCTGCTTGCGCCGGCCTCGCTGGCATACAGCCAGGAATGCGCCAAGGAACCTGTAACGGTCGGCTTCCTGCCCAAGCTCGACACCGATCCCTACTTCAAGGTGGCTTTCGGCGGCGCCGAGGAGGCTGCGAAGGAAATTGGCGGCACCGCCACCCAGGTCGCCCCGTCGCAGGCGACGGCCGAGGCACAGATCGAATTTATCAACAGCCTTGTGTCGCAGAAGGTCGGGGGCATCGCTATTGCCGGCAACGACGCCAATGCGGTTGCGCCTGCGCTGAAGCGCGCCGTTCAGCAAGGCGTCCGGGTGATATCGTACGATTCCGACGTCGCGGCCGATGCGCGCGCGGTGTTCGTGAACCAGGTGAAGGGCGACAGTCTGGCCGAAATGATGCTGGAAAGCGCATTCAACCTCAGCGGCGGCGAAGGCGAGTTCGCCATCCTGTCGTCGACGCCGACGGCGACCAACCAGAACGCCTGGATCGACTTCATGAAGGCGAAGATGGCGGCAGAGCCGAAATACGCCAAGATGAAACTGGTGCAGGTCGCCTATGGCGAGGAGAGCGAGCAGGTCAACCAGCAGCAGGCCTTGGCGCTGGTGCAGGCGTTTCCGGATCTCAAGGTGATCATCGTGCCGGCAGGCATAGGCCTTCCGGCGGCCGCGCGCGCACTCGAGGAAGCCGGCATGATCGGCAAGGTCAAGCTGACCGGCCTTGCGCCGGCCACTCTGATTTCGAAATACATCAAGGACGGCGCCGCCCAGGACATCTGGTGGAATGTCACCGATCTCGGCTACCTGACCTATCAGGCGGCCCAGGCGCTGGCGCAGTGCAAGATCACCGGCAAGGAAGGTGAGAAGTTCACGGCGGGCAGGCTCGGCGAATACACGATCGGGGCCAGCGGCGAACTGATCCTCGGCCCGGCCAAGATCGTGACGCCGGAAAATCTGGCCGAGTTTAAGTTCTAGAGCGTTTCACCGTTTCACGGAAACGGCGAACCGCTCTATCCCTTTGTTTTACGCAATTCCGGACGGAAAACCGGTCACACTTTTCCTGGAATTGCTCTAAGCCTCCCAAGGCTTTGCGGGCGCCGGCTCGAGCCGGCGCTCGCCTTTCAATCCTCAGTCGAAAAGCGTGAGGGCGACGATGAAACTTTTGCTGGCAGGCGAGACCTTCGCGGCGACGACGTCGGTCGCTGCCGGCGGCGACGTTCTGACAAGTGCGACATGGGTGAATGGCGCGACGGCCTTCAATGCCGCCCTTGCCGCAGAGGGCATAGCGGTGACGCAGATCGGTGGCGATCGCTGTGCGGCCGAATTTCCGTATGACCTCGACGCGCTGGCCGAATACCAGGCGGTGGTGATCTCCGATGTCGGCGCGCTGACCTTGCTGGTCACGCCGGAGGCCCGCGCCGGGCGCATCGGCGTCAACCGCCTCGACGTCCTCAAGGCCTATGTCGAAGGCGGCGGCGGGCTGATGCTGGCCGGCGGCTATATGGGGTTCCAAGGCATGTTCGGCACGGCGCGTTTCCACGACACCCCGGTCGAGGACGTGCTGCCCGTGCGCTGCCTGCCATTCTCGGACGGGCTGGAAGTGCCGCAAGGCCTGCAGCCGTCGATCCTTCAGGCGTCGCATCCGATCCTTGCCGGTGTCGCGGGTCCGTTGCCGCCGATCCTCGGCATGAACAAACTCGATTTCAGGCGCGACGGCTCGTCCCAGCTTCTGGCGACTTGCCAGTATCGCGGCACGGACTGGCCGCTGCTTGCGGTTCGTGAGCATGGCCGTGGCCGCACTGTCGCCTGGGCGACGGATATCGGCCCGCACTGGCTGTCGCAGGACTTTCTCGGCTGGCCGCTCTACGGCAAGCTGATGGGCAACGTCGTGCGCTGGCTGGCCGGCAAGGATTAAGCCTGGCGTGTTTGTAGGGCAGCTAGTCCGGCTTGCTGCTCAACGCTTCGCGCAGCGCCTGGATCCGCCGATTCAAGGCATCGAGATCAGCCATCGTCATGCCCGAGCGTTCGATCAGGGTTTCGTTGAGGCAGTTGCACTGGACGAGCAGCGCGCGGCCGGCAGGCGTCAGGTCGACCTGCACTTGGCGCTCGTCCGTCTGGCTGCGCTGGCGGGTGACGAGACCGGCCTGTTCCATGCGCTTCACCAGCGGCGTGATGGTGCTCGATTCCAAAGCGAGCCTGTGCGCAATCGAGCCGACCGACATCCCGCCGGCTTCGGCAAGTGCGTTCAGCACGAGATATTGCGGATAGGTGATGCCCATCTCGTCCAGCATGGGCTTGTAGGTGCGATTGATTGCCATGCTGGTGGCGTAAAGCGTGAAGCAGAGCTGGTTGTCCAACGGGAGAGGCACGAGGCATTCCTTTGCCGACTGAGCACATCAATATGTACCACGAAAAATGATATCGCGATACATATTTTCTGTAGACAAGGATTTGGACCTGCGCTAGTCGTATGGTTATCGCGATATTGATTATCGCGGAAGCAATCAATGGAGAGCGAGATGACCAAGCCCGGCAGCAGCACGATCACCACCAAGGACGGCACCGAAATTTTCTACAAGGATTGGGGAACGGGACAACCCATCGTCTTCCATCACGGCTGGCCGCTGAGCAGCGACGACTGGGACGCCCAGATGCTGTTCTTCCTGTCCAAGGGCTACCGCGTCATTGCCCATGACCGGCGCGGCCATGGCCGCTCGACCCAGACCGATACCGGCAACGAGATGGACACCTACGCCGCCGATGTCGCGGAGCTTGCAGCGCATCTCGACCTCAAGAACGCCATCCATGTCGGCCATTCCACCGGTGGCGGCGAAGTGGCCCGTTATGTCGCGAAGTACGGCTCCGGCGGCCGTGTCGCCAAGGCCGCATTGCTCGGCGCGGTGCCGCCGATCATGCTGAAGACGGCGTCCAATCCCGGCGGCCTGCCGATCGAGGTGTTCGACGGTTTCCGCTCCGCCCAGGCAGCCAACCGCGCCCAGTTTTTCCACGACGTCGCGGCCGGCCCGTTCTACGGCTTCAATCGCCCCGGCGCCCAGGTGTCGCAGGCTGTCGTCGAGAATTGGTGGCGCCAGGGCATGATGGGCGGCACCAAGGCGCATTATGATTGCATCA
This sequence comes from Mesorhizobium sp. M0292, assembly GCF_040321695.1. NCBI lineage: Bacteria > Pseudomonadati > Pseudomonadota > Alphaproteobacteria > Hyphomicrobiales > Phyllobacteriaceae > Mesorhizobium > Mesorhizobium sp. M0292. The sequence continues at coordinate 232,422 of NZ_JAMYSB010000005.1, read as the reverse complement.
AGGCGTTCTCGGAAACCGACTTCACCGACGATCTGAAGGCCATCGACGTGCCGGTGCTGGTCATGCATGGCGACGACGACCAGATCGTTCCGATCACCGACTCCGCGCTGCTGGCTGTCAAGCTCCTCACGAAGGGCGAGCTCAAGGTCTACAAGGGTTTTCCGCACGGCATGGCGACCACCCACGCCGATGTGATCAACGCCGACCTGCTGGCGTTCTTCAAGGCGTAGAATCGTTCAGTTGAATAGACATCGTCCAGTTGGATAGGCAAGGCACCCGCCGCCGGGCGGGTGCATTTGCTTTCGTCGAAATGTCAGCGGGACAGTGCCTATTTATCGAGAAAACCAGTGATCAGTTTGACGGTGTCGTCGGGGTTTTCCTCCATGATCCAGTGTCCGGAAGCGGGCACGATGCCGCCCGTGACATCGGTCGCAACAAGCCGCAGGAGATCGGCCTGCGTAGTGCCAGCGGATTTTTCACCGCCGACAGCCAGTACCGGCATGGTCAGTTTGCCGCCGGCGGCAAGCATCGCCTGGTTGTCGATCGCGTCCTGGTCAAACGCCTTGAACTGCTCGAAGGCGTCATGCATCGCATGCGGGCGGGCATAGAGTTTGGCGTAGTGCCTGCGCGTCGCCTCGTCGATCTTCTTGGGGTCAGCCGACAACTCGTTGTAGAAGCGGTCGAGATAGATGCGCTCGCGCCCCGCGACCAGCCGCTCCATATCAGGGCCGCGGAAGTTGAAGTGCCAAAGCAGCGGGCTTTGCTTGATCTTTTCCCAGTCGCCTATGCCGGGCAGCGGCGCGTCGATGATAACCCATTTGGTGATGCGCTTGGGATACTGAGCGGCGAGCGCATAGCCGACCATGTTGCCGATGTCGTGGGTGACGAGATCTGCCTTGTCGATCTTCAGGGCATCCAACACGCCGGCGATGTCGACGGCCTGGTTCTTCTTGGCGTAGCCCGCTTCCGGGTGGGCCGACAGACCCATGCCGCGCAGGTCCGGCACGATGACGGTGTGGTCCTTTGCGAGGGCGATGGCCGCGGCGCCCCACATGTCTCCGGTATCGGCAAAGCCGTGCAGCAGCACGACGGCGGGACCCTTGCCGCCAACGCGCACATAGAGTTTGGTGCCGTTGGTTTCGACGGACTGCGTCTTGAAACCCGGCGGAAAGGGAACGATGCGTGCCGTCGCCGGCAAGGTAACAAGAAGCACACCCAATACGGCCAATACGATCTTGCGCATGTCATCCCCCAGAGACGTCGAAGGCCCCAAGCCTTCGTTGATGACTATCTCTAGCAGGCTTTTCAACCAGCGCATGGTGAAAGAATCACAGAGGGCGCAGCAATGCCGCGCCCTGCTTCAAATCCGCAAAATCGACCGGTTTTTATCTGGCCGCCGCTTGCGCCTTCCTGGCTTCCTTCATGTTGGGCAGGAACACCGTCAGCAGGCCGAGCAGCGGCAGATACGAGCAGATCTGGAAGACGAAATCGATGCCCTTCATGTCGGCGACGACGCCGAGCACGGCGGCTGCAATGCCGCCCATGCCGAAGGCGAAGCCGAAGAAGATCCCGGCGATGGTGCCGACACGTCCCGGCACCAACTCCTGCGCAAACACGACGATGTTGGAGAAGGCCGAGGACAGGATCAGGCCGATCAGCACCGTCAGCACCATCGTCCATTCGAAATTGGCGTAGGGCAGCGCCAGCGTGAACGGCAGCACGCCGACGATCGAGAACCAGATCATCGCCTTCTGGCCGTAGCGGTCGCCGAACGGTCCGCCGAGCAGGATGCCCAGCGCCGAGGCGCCGAGGAACAGGAACAGCATGACCTGGCTCATCTGCACCGACACGCCGAACTTATGGATGGAATAAAAGGTGTAGTAGCTGGAGAGCGAGGCGATGTAGGCGTTCTTGGTCAGCACCAGCAGCGTCAGCACCGCCAGCGCTCCCATCACCTTCTTGCGCGGGAAGGGGGAGACGAAGCTTGCCGCCTTGCGATTGCCCTGCGCGGCGCGCATCCGGCTGTACCAGCCGCCGACCCGCGACAAAACGATGATGCCGGTCAGAGACCCGACGGCGAACCATGAAATGCTGGTCTGGCCGAAGGGCACAACGATGAAGGCAGCGAGCAGCGGCCCCATCGACTGGCCGAAATTGCCGCCGACCTGGAACAAAGATTGCGCCAGGCCAAAGCGGCCGCCGGAGGCAAAGCGGGCAATGCGCGAGGATTCCGGATGGAAGATCGCCGAGCCGATTCCGATCAGCGAGGCGCCGACCAGAAGCAGCGCATAGTGGCCGGCATAGGCCAGAACGATCAGGCCAATCAGCGAGGACGCCATGCCGTAGGGCAGCGAATAGGGCATTGGCCGCTTGTCGGTGATCATGCCGATGACCGGCTGCAGCAGCGACGCCGTGACCTGGAAGGTGAAGGTCAGAAGACCGATCTGCCAGAAATCGAGACCGTAATTCTCTTTCAGCAGCGGATAGATCGCCGGCAGCAGCGATTGCATGATGTCGTTGATGCCGTGGCAAAAGCTCACCGCCAGGATGACGGTGAAGGCGGTCGCCTGGGCTGAAGGAAGGCTGGCGCTTGGCTGCGGTGCAATGCTGGTGGCTGTCGTATCGGTCAAGGCAGGCTCCGAGGTCTTTTTGGCGGGTGTTTGCCCGCGGGCAGGCTTGGCGGCCGCTCCCGCGGACCGCCTTAAGGACGCTCGTCTGAAGCGCTTGGGCGACGCCCCTGCGGAGCGCCTTGGGGATGGCTGCCTTATAAGCCGCTTGCGAGGCGACTTCTTTCGTGGTTTGGTCCAATAGTTTCGCAAGTGGGCCATAGCCGATGCCACATGGCAGGGACATCTTCCGCGCCGGCAATGCCGATCTCGGCCGATTGCACGAAAGCCGCTGGCAGTGGCTGGAGGAGGTTTCCGGGCCGGCGGTGGCTTTGCCGACCGAATATCCCGACGGTTACCTCGTGCCGCAACACCGCCACAGCCGCAGCCAGCTGCTGCATGCGCTGGTCGGTGTCGTGCTGGTGACGACCAGGTACGGGCGCTGGATGGTGCCGCCCGACCACGCAATGTGGATACCGGCCGGCACCGAGCATTCTGTCGAAATGCTGGGCGACGTCTCGATGCGCTCGGTCTATGTCATGCCGGGCGCTATCCCCGGCCTGCCGGAAGGTTTGCGCGTCGTCGGCATCACCGAGCTGATGCACAGCCTGATCGTCGAATCGGAAAAGCTGCCGCAAGGCGGCGAACTGGAAGGCCGCGGCGGGCTGATCATGAACCTGTTGCTGCACGAGATCCCGACCTTGCCGGAACGGCCGCTCGGGCTGCCGTTCCCGTCCGACCCGAAGCTGGCGGCGCTCTGCCGACGCTTTGTCGCGGCACCTTCGCCGCACGCCACGATCGACGAGTGGGCGGATGCCGCAGGCATGAGCCGCCGTTCGTTCACCCGCGCCTTCCAGCGCCAGACCGGACTGTCCTTGTCGACTTGGCGCCAGCAGGCCTGCCTGTTTGCGGCCCTGCCCAGGCTCGCCGATGGCGAGCCGATCACCAGGGTGGCGCTCGACCTCGGTTATGACAGCGTGCCGGCATTCATAACCATGTTCAAGCGCATGCTCGGCGCCTCGCCGCGCGGCTATATGCGCGGCGCCCGCGACGAAGGCATGCGGCGGGCTCAGCCTCGACTTGAGGCCCCGGCGCCGTAGCGCCAGGAAAAGCCCGCAGTACTTTGCCGTAGGCCCTAGTCCAGCTGAACGCCGCTGGCCTTGACGATCGGTTCCCATTTGGCGAGTTCGGCCTTCACATGCACTCCAAGCTCTTCCGGGGTGGAGGCCACGATCGAGGCGCTGAACTGGGCCATGCGGGCGATCACATCAGGGTCTTTCAGGGCTTCAACTGCCGCCTTCTGAAGAACGGCGACGACCTCCGGCGGCGTGCCTGCGGGCGCGAACAGAGCGTTCCAGCTGTAGGTTTCATAGCCGGGAATGGTTTCGGCAATGGCCGGTATGTCGGGGAAGGAGGGAACGCGCTCCTTGGTGGTGACGCCAAGCGCTCTCAGCGTCCCGCTCTTGATATGGCCCGATGAAGAGGGGAGGTTGTCGAACATCATCGGCACCTGATTGCCGATAACGTCGTTCAAGGCCGGTCCGGCGCCATTGTAGGGAATGTGCTGCATACTGACGCCGGCCATCGTCTTGAAAAGCTCGCCGGAGAGATGCAGCGGGGTGCCATTGCCTGATGAGGCGTAGGCATATTTGTCCGGGTCCTTCTTCAGCATCTCGATCAGTTCCTTGACGTCCTTGGCGGGGAATTCAGGGTTTACGACCAGGACGTTTGGCACCAGCACGAGCAACGATATCGGCGCAAAATCCTTCTCCGCGTCGTAGGGCTTTGTCTTCAGGATCAGCGGGTTGAGCGCGTGGGTTGCGACCGTGCCCATCAGGATCGTGTAGCCGTCCGGTTCGGCTCGGGCGACCTGGGCAGCGCCGATGCTGCCCCCCGCGCCGCCGACATTTTCGACGACAATCTGCTGGCCCAGCTTTTCGGACATCTTGTTGGCGACCAGGCGCGCGACCAGATCCGTCGAGCCACCGGCGGAAAAGGGGACAACCATGGTGATGGTCCGGTCCGGAAAATCGGCGGCCCAGGCCGCCGGTGCTGAAAGGGTGGCTGCGATGGAAACCGCGAGCCCGAGCAAAGTCCTACGCCGCATCTGCTACTCCTCCGTTGATTGGAGGGGCAGTATGGCCATGGTGAACTCCTCGCACAATGCAACCATGGACTGACTGCCCGCCTCAGGAGATCGGGCTTGACACCGATGCTTCGGTTGGCGTGCGCGAGAACGCCTCACCCCTCAGTTCAATCAGCCTTGGTCCAGCTGAAAACAAGCCATTTGTATCGTGACGTCTCTTCAGGCTCGGCCGTGTAGGTCATCTGCATGTCGCCGCCCTCGGCGTAGATGTCGAGCCTGGGCGCCGTGTCCAGTTCGAGCCACAGGGAATCGTTCTTGAACGACCATGTCCCGCACCAGACGCAAGGCCCCGATGCCGGGTCACCCGGTTGGTGAAAATTGTAGCGGCCGTCCGCCGTGATCTCCAGATAGTCGAAGGCGCCATAAAAGGCGGTCACAGTCTGCTGAAATTCGGTCGCAGACGCTTCCTGGTCGGGCTTCGCCGGCTCTTTCAGATCACGCGGTGGCCGGATTGCGGACCCTGCGATGCTCCATTTGCCGATGAAATCCTTTTCGGTGGGAAGATATTCCGTTTGCGCCTGCGCGGTCGAAACCGGAGCGATTGTCGGCGCATAGGCCGCGCTGGCGATGCCGATTGCGAGAAGCATTCCTGCGATGCCTGCAGCCTTGATTCGATTGCGCATCAGCTGGCTCCTTTCACGACGGTTTGGGGCAGATTCCAAAAAGGAGATTACCCCCGAGCCAGGCCCGTGGGCACGCTTTTGGGCAACATGGATTAATCGAACAGGCTCGACACGGACTCTTCGGTCGCTGTGCGCGAAATCGCCTCGCCCATCAGGTCGGCGATGGAGATGACGCGGATATTCGGGGCGTCGAGCACGCCTTGCGTCGGCTGGATGGAATCGGTGATCACCAGTTCCTGCAGCTTCGAGCCGCTGATCCGGGCGACCGCACCGCCCGACAGCACGCCGTGGGTGATATAGGCGGTGACGCTGGTAGCGCCGTTGGCGAGCAGCGCATCGGCGGCATTGCACAGCGTGCCGCCGGAATCGACGATGTCGTCGATCAGCAGGCAATCCTTGCCGGCGACCGCGCCGATGATGTTCATCACTTCGGATTCACCGGGACGTTCGCGGCGCTTGTCGACGATGGCCAGTTGTGCGTCGAAGCGTTTGGCGAGCGCGCGGGCGCGCACCACGCCGCCGATGTCGGGCGAGACGACGACGACATTGGCAAGCTGTTTGTATTTTGCCTTCACGTCACGGGCCATCACCGGCACCGAGAACAGATTGTCGGTCGGAATGTCGAAAAAACCCTGGATCTGGCCAGCATGGAGGTCGAGCGTCAAGACGCGGTCGACGCCGGCGCGGGTGATCATGTTGGCGACCAGCTTGGCCGAGATCGGTGTGCGGCCCGAGGCCCGGCGATCCTGCCTGGCGTAACCGAAATATGGGATGACCGCGGTGATGCGCTTGGCCGACGAGCGCATGAAGGCATCGATCATGATGAGCAGTTCCATCAGATGATCGTTGGTCGGGAACGAGGTCGACTGCAGGATGAAGACATCCTCGCCGCGCACGTTTTCCTGGATTTCGACGAAGATTTCCTGATCGGCGAAGCGTCTGACGCTGGCCTTGCCCAGCGGGACATTGAGATAGCGGGCGACCGCTTCGGCCAGCACCCGGTTGGAATTGCCCGCGAAAAGCTTCATGCACCGTTCCTGGCGAAGGATGGGGAGGTCCTCTTAATCGGGCTTGTAGCGAGCCGTGCCGGTATTGCAAGCCTCGTTGACGGGAATCCGCCGGCTAATCTCAAAAACGTCAACAGTGAACGGAAGCCGGTAACAGGCGGATCAGCCGGCGCTGCCGCCGAGCCAGGCCGCGAACTGGTCGATCGTCTGGTCGGCGATCGCCTGCATGGTAGCGGGTGCAACCGCGGGCCAGCCTTCGGCGGCATTGACCGAGGGCGCCTTCTGCTGGCCATTGATGCGGTGTAGCCGGTTGCCGGCGGGGTCATAGACGTCCCAGACATAGATAACGGTGGTGTCCTTGCCTTCCGTCATCGTCGAGAAGTAGCCCTTCAGCACATGGGTGGCGGCTTGGTCGGCGCTGCCGGCAAGGGTGATGCCGCGCTGCTTGGCGCGTGTCTGCAGTTCGGCCGTCAGCGGCGTTGCCGCTTCCACCGAGGCGCCGACGATCGGCGCGATCTGCAGCCGGGTCTTCGACAAAGCGGCGGCGCTCTGCGCGGGGTTGGCGGGTGTCGTGGCGCCGACGGCCGGCGCTGGTGTGGCGGCGGGCGCAATGCCCGGGGCAGCCAAGGGCTGAGCCGAGGCTGCCGGCGGCGTGATGGCGGACGGCTCAAGGACGTCCTTGGCGTTGGTGCAAGCGGCCAGCACAAGCGCTGCGAGCAATGACACGGTCGTCACATGCGATCGTCTCATCTGCCCGAAAACTCCTTAGTCGTGAACGCCCCCGCGTGGACCAACCATTATGGATTCACTGTACGATCAAGTCGAGATCATGGCGTGAAAGCGGCTTCGGCTGGGATTCGGTGGTCAGGTAGGTGCGGCCAAGCGTCATCGCCGTCTCGGTTTCGGAGTCCATGATGATCATGTGCGCGAACAATGTCATGTTGGGCGCGATCGGCTCGGGATTGCCCTGGTAGAACATCGGCATGTCCATCCAGGACGGGGTGAAGCGGGCGCCGACGGAATAGCCGCAGGCATTCAACCGATGCTTGGTCAGGCTGTGCGCCTCCAGCGTGCGGGCATGCGCGTCGAAGACGTCGCCGAAGGTGTTGCCGGGCGTCATCGCCTTCTCGACCGCCAGAAGAGCCGCGCGGGCGGCGTCGAACAGCTCCTGATGGCGCTTCGACGCCTTGCCGGTCAGCACGGTGCGCATCATCGGCGCGTGATAGTGATGGAACACGCCGGCCCATTCGAGCGTCAGCTGATCGTTCTTGGTCAGCTTGCGGCGCCCGGCCTTGTAGCGGCAGAGCAGCGCGTCGATGCCCGAGCCGATGATGAATTCATTGGCCGGATAGTCGCCGCCGCCGGCAAACACCGCGCCCTGCATGGCGGCAAGGATCAGCGCTTCGTCGCCGCCCTGCTTGATCAGCGGCAGGGCCGCTTCGAGCGCGTCGTCGGAAAGGTTGGCGGCCTTTTCGGCCTTGGCGATTTCAGCCGGGCTCTTGAACAGGCGCAGACGGCCGACAATACCGGAGGCGTCGGCGATCTGGCCGAAGGTCTGCAACTGCTCGTCGACGCGGCGGCCGTTGAAGGCGGTCAGGCCATGGGTGTCGTATTCGACGCCGATGCGGGCGCCGAGGAGATTGAGGTCGTTGAGCAGGTTGCGCAGGTCGACCGCCGGGTTGGCGCCGTCGCGGTCGGTCCACAGCACGATGTTGTCGATGATCGATGTGTGGCGCGCCTGGCGCAAATCGGCCGAGCGGGTGAGCAGCACCATCGAGCCGTCAGCCTTCACAACCAGGCACTGGAAGAAACAGAAGCCGAACGTGTCGTAGCCGGTTAGCCAGTACATGCTCTCCTGGGCGAAAAGCAGTACAGCATCGAGCTTCTTTTCCGTCATCTCGATCATCAACCGGTCACGCCGGGCGTCAAATTCCGACCGTTCGAAATGCAGCGCCATTATCCGTTCTCCAAAACAATTGCCGAAACCTGCCGACCGTAGTCCGGTTCCTTGCGATGCGTCGCGCGCCGGTAGGAAAAGAAGAGATCCTCCTCGGCATAGGTGCAGCGGCCAAGCCCCTGCGCGGTCACGCCAGCCTTCTTCAGCCGGTCGACCGTATAGAGGTTGAGATCGAACATTGCATGCGCCGGATTGGCCGAAGGCGCGAAATAGCCGATGTTTTCGGCATCGGCTTCGACGAAACGGGCGACGAATTCCGGCCCGACCTCGTAATTGTCGGGGCCGATCGAAGGACCGAGAACCGCAATGATGCGCTCACGGCGGGCGCCGAGGCTTTCCATCGCGGCAATGGTGTTTTCAAGCACACCGGTGAAAGCGCCCTTCCAGCCGGCGTGTGCAGCGCCAATGATGCGCGCTTGCGCATCGGCGAACAGCACCGGGCCGCAATCGGCCGTCGAGGCGCCGATGGCGATGCCCGGCCGGTCGGTGACGATGGCGTCGGCCTTGGGCCGCGGGCCGGGAAAGGGTTCCCTGGCAATAACGACATCGGGCGAGTGGACCTGATGCGCGGTCAGGAGATGGCTGGCCGGCACACCCATCCAGGCAGCGACGCGGCGGCGGTTCTCGGCGACCAGCATCTGATCGTCATCCGACCCGGTGCCGATGTTAAGTCCCTGATAGATGCCGCCGGAGACGCCGCCGATACGGGTGAAATAGCCATGGCGGATACCTCGCGGCTTGGCCGCTTCCAGCAGCGGCGAGCGAACAGGATCCGGTTTGGTCTGATTCAGCATGGATGGGTTTGTTGTCCGCGCCGGCGTTTTCGTCAAGGCGAAGTTCGGCCGAGTGATTGCGACAGTGCTGCTGCGTCGACTTTGCATTGGCCAAAAGCAGGCATGCGACCATAGGCGGCGTCGCGGGACGGCTTGTAACGATCTCTGAGGGTCAGACTGGCTGATGCGGCAGGATTTTCAGGATTTTGAACAGCGTGCCCATGCCGTCGGGTCCGGCCAGGCGCTCGACGGCATCGGCAATGGTTTGTCGTGCCTCTTGGCTTGCCTGGCTGCCCAACTGGCCAGCTCGCTCAAGCAATCCCATGCCAAGCAGAAAGTCGCCCTGCGTCGCCAATTCCACATCGAGGCCATGCGCCCGCACGACGGCGGCCAGTGCAGCGAAGTCGACATGGGCGGTGAGATCGGCTTCGCCGGGATTGGCCAGCACATCTTCGGGGGCGTGCCTGCGCACGGCCTGCAATGTGTCGCCGAAACCGGGCTGGAGATGGCCGTAATCGGGGAACAGCCCGGCGCCGCCGTGGTCGGCTATGCGTTCGGCAATGGTCGCCATCAGTGCCGCGCGGGCCGGTGCTATTTCGAAAATAGAGCCTTGTGGCGCCTCGGCGGCGTCTTCCGGCAGCAGCATCGCCTCGACCGAGCCGGCGCCGGCGAAGAAGCTCAACTCGTCTGAGACATCGAGGCCGATCACCCGTTCGCGCCAGCCGGCGCCGGCGCGGATGAACTGGCGGATCGGCACAGCGTCGAACAATTCGTTGCCGACAATCAGCAACGGCGCCTGCGGTAGTGTGGCGATGGTTTCGTGCCAGCCGAGCTCAACCGGAGTTTCGGCAAGCGTCTGCTTCTGGATTTCGGTCAGCCGCGGACTGGTCTCGACCAGAGCGAAGGAGGCTCCGGCGGCGATAGCCGGATCGAGCCGCGTCAGGGTGCGAAGCATGTCCTTCATCAGCGTGCCGCGGCCAGGCCCGATCTCCGCGATGGTGACCGGCAGGGGTCGGCCGATCGCCAGCCAGGCCTGATAGAGCCAGACGGCGACGAGTTCGCCGAACATCTGGCTGATCTCGGGTGCGGTGACGAAGTCGCCGGCGGCGCCGAACGGCTCGCGCGTGGTGTAGTAGCCGTCGCTGGGATCGAACAGGCAGAGCGCCATGTACTCGTTGACGGGGAGGGGGCCGAGCGCGCCGATCAGGTCGACGATGCGGGTCTTCAGCCGTGTCATGCCGGCTGTGGTTGCGGCGCCGGTTTGGCTGTGGCCATCGCCCAGATGCCGGCCAGCACCATCGGCAGCGACAGCACCATGCCCATGGTGAGCCAGCCGCCGAGGAGGTAGCCGAGCTGCTGGTCGGGCTCGCGGAAGAACTCGACGAAGATGCGTGACAGGCCGTAGCCGCAAATGAAGGCGCCGCCGACAAAGCGCGGCGTCTTCAGCTTCAGCCGCGAATGGGTGAGGAAGCGCAGGACCAGGAACAGCACCGCGCCCTCGAGCAGCGCTTCGTAGAGCTGGCTCGGATGGCGGGGCTCCAGGCCCGCGACACAACCCGCCACGGTCTGCTGGAGACGCTCGTTGCAGAAGACGACGCCCCACGACACGTCGGTCACGCGACCCCAGAGTTCGGCATTGACGAAGTTCGCGATGCGGACGAGGCCGAGCCCGACCGGCACGCCGGCTGCCACCACGTCGAACAGCGTCCAGGTGCGGATGCCGCGCTTGAGGGAAAACAGCGTCATGGCGAGGATGACGCCAAGCAGGCCGCCATGGAACGACATGCCGCCCTGCCAGACGGCGAAGATGTCGAGCGGGTGGTCGATATAGCGCTTTAAATCGTAGAAAAGCACATAGCCGGTGCGTCCGCCGAGCACGACGCCGACGGCGGCCCAGACGATGAAATCGTCGAGGTCGATCGGCTTCATCGGCAAGACGCCATCAGGCCACAGCCTTGTGTTGGTGACGAGCCGCTTGGCGTACCACCAGGCGAACAGGATGCCGACGATATAGCCGATGCCGTACCAGTGCACAGCCAGCGGGCCGATCTGAACCAGGATCGGGTCGATGTTGGGGAAGGACAGCGACGCCATCGGCAGCGGGAAATAGTCGTTCAACAGGATCTCCTGGGAGGGCTCGCGTTAGGGCGCGGACCATGCGGCAGGGTTTTGGCGGGGTCAAGGCAAGGTGACGACAGCCTGATCGTCAGAGATAATGGGCTCAACCCTGCGGCTTGCCGGCGACCAATTGCCTGAGCGCATCGTTGATCCTGTCTTGCCAGCCGGGGCCATCTTCCTGGAAATGGTCGAGCACGGCGCGATCGATCCTGATCGAGACAAGCTCGCGAACGTTTGGTGCGGCGGAGGGTTCGCGAATGGGAGGCGCGGGTTTCTTGACTGGCTTGAAGGCCGCTTCAGCGGCTTCCATCGGATTGGTCGGTCGGCGCGGGGGCGTTGCCATTGGTTGATCCTGAATGAGAGTGACTCTTGCCTGGAGCAAGTCGTGAGGAAAACTAGGCCGCTGGTCTGTGAAGACCAGTAACTTCACTTGGTTCTCTCTGCCATTGCCCTGTATTTGGCTTCAAGCCTGTCCAGCACCTCGTCGCCAGGCTAGACCCGGCCCGCACTGGCATCCGAAATGCCCTTTGCGAGTGCTGCATCGAGTGCTGCAAAGCGCTTCTCCAAGTCCGCACTGTCCGTCACGGCAACCGTCGTTCCAAGAATCCATTTGCGATAATAGCAATCTGTCGGCCGGACCGTGAGCCAAATCGCGTCCGACATGAAGCCGCACCAGCTTCAACGTTCTTGCATTCCGCAGGCAGTGCCACTACGTCAATTCCAGCAAGCGAGGATTTGCCATGTCGACCGGACCGAACCGCATTCTCGATGAATTCGCCAAGCTGATGACCGATGCCGCGGGTGCCGCACAAGGCGTGCGCCGCGAGGTGGAGACTGCCTTCAAGGGGCAGGCCGAGCGCATCCTCAACACCATGGATGTGGTGCAGCGCGAGGAGTTCGAGGCTGCCCGCGACATGGCTGCCAAGGCCCGCGAAGAAAACACCAGGCTGGCCGCCCGCATCGATGCGCTCGAGGCCAGGCTTGCCGAATTGACCGGACAGGCCGCACCTGCGGCTGCGGCAAAGCCCAAAGCAAAAAAATAAAATTTGAACTTTTCCACAAAGCACAATCCGAAAAAATGCTTTGCCGTGAATCGTTTACCGGCAATGCATGAATCTTTGTGACAGCGCCTTTCCACATGCTGATGACGCAGTGCGAAAAATTAGGCTGTTCACGCGACTCCCGATCAATAGACTGAATTTGTTGCATGATTCGGAGCAGGGTCATGCGGCCGGGCGGTGGGGTCCGGTCCGGGGTCTTTGTGTCGTGAAGTCCTGGCCGTCCGAGTTCAAGACAAGATTGTTCGTCGTGTGTGCCCCGCGGAGCGTGTGGCGCTCCCCTGAACACAGGAAGCATTCCATGGAACTTCTCGAACTCGAATTCTCCCGCGAAATCCATCCGGTGGATGTCATCGAGCAGGTCGCCCATAACAATGACTGGTCCTTCGAAAGGGCCGGCGATGACGAAATCTCGATCTCGGTTGCCGGCAGCTGGACCGACTATCACGTCTCCTTCTCATGGATGGAGGATTTCGAGGCGCTGCATCTGGCCTGTGCTTTCGACATCAAGGTGCCGGAAGCCCGCGCGCTGGAAGTGATGCGGCTTTTGTCGCTGATCAACGAGCAGATGCTGTTTGGCCATTTCGATCTCTGGGAGCAGGAGGGCGCGATCATGTTTCGCCAGTCGCTGCTGCTCGCCGGCGGGGTCGAACCGTCGAGCCAGCAGGTCGAGGTGCTTTTGTCGTCGGCGCTTGAAGCCTGCGAGTGCTATTTCCAGGCCTTCCAGTTCGTTGTCTGGTCGGGAACCTCGGCCAAGGATGCGCTGGCCGGCGTCCTGTTCGAGACCTATGGCAACGCTTGAGCTTCCATGAGTTCGAGCAGCGCGCGCAAGCCCGAGATCAGCTTTGCCGATTTTGATCGTGTCGACATCCGTGCCGGCACGATCGTCGAGGCCGAGCCTTTCCCCGAGGCGCGCAAACCCGCCTTCAAGCTGAAGATCGATTTCGGCCCTGAGATCGGCGTGAAGAAATCCTCGGCACAGATCACGAAATACTATGCGCCGGAAACGCTGGTGGGACGGCAGGTGTTTGCGGTGGTGAATTTCCCGCCGCGCCAGATCGGTCCGTTCATGTCGGAAGTGCTCACGCTCGGCTTCCCTGATGAGGAAGGCGCCGTGGTCCTTGGCGCCATCGAGCGCAAGGTGCCGGACGGCGGCAGGTTGTTTTAGGAAGATTGCGTCAGGCGGCCAGCTTGCGCCTTGTGCTCAGCGCCTCTTCGACCGTGTCCATGAACATTTCGGCGCAGGCTTTCCAACTGTAGCGCATGGCGCGTTCGCGCGCCTCGGCGCGGTCGACATTGAGCGCGGCGAGCGAGGCCTCGCGCAGATCGGTCGACACCGCGCCGCCGATGCCGTCGCCGACAATGTCGATCGGTCCGGTGACCGGATAGGCGGCCACCGGCGTGCCGCTGGCCAGCGCCTCGATGATGACGTTGCCGAACGTGTCGGTGCGGCTGGGGAAGACGAAAACATCAGCCGAGGCGTAGATCTCGGCCAGCTCATCGTTCGGGCGATGGCCGAGGAAATGCGCCTGCGGGTACTTCGCCCTGAGCCTGGCCAGTTCCGGTCCTTCGCCGACGATCACCTTGCTGCCGGGCAAGTCGAGATCGAGGAAGGCGCTCAGGTTCTTCTCGATGGCGACGCGGCCGACGCACAGGAATACCGGGCCAGGGAAGCCGAGGTCCTTCTTCTTGTCGGGGCGGAAGTGATCGGTGTCGACGCCCCGCGTCCACGGCCTGAGCTTGGTGAAGCCTCGCGACGCAAGGTCCTCCGCCAGCGACTGGGTGGCGACCAGCGTGCCTTGTCCGGAATTGTGGAAATCACGCAGCCAGCGATAGGCCCAGCTCTCCGGCACCGGCAGGCGGGCGCTGAGATATTCGGGAAAGCGGGTGTGATAGCTGGTGGTGAAGGGACGGCCGGCATTGCGGCAATAGCGCCGCGCCATGATGCCGAGCGGGCCTTCGGTGACGATATGGATATGGTCGGCCTTGCGAGCCTCGATCAGCCGCGCGACATGGCCGGGCGTGGTCAGCGCCAGCCTGATGTCGGGGTAGGTCGGCAACGGCAAGGTGCGAAAGATGTTCGGGGTCAGGAAGTCGACCGCAACGTCGAAGGTTTTCAGCGTTTCGGTGAGCCGCTCCAGCGTGTGGACGACGCCGTTGACTTGCGGCCGCCAGGCGTCGGTGACCATCAGGATGCGCATGGCGGTCCTTTGCTCGGGTCGACGGTTGCCTTGATGCGATAGCGGTACGGCCCGGCTGCCCTCGCTTCGCTCCACCGCACCCGGGCAGGCACGAGGTCGAAGTAAGGCGGCTGAGCCGAATCAACTGAGGTCGCGCGCTTCATGCGCGCTCTTGACCATGGTTTCATGACGGGCGGATGAAGGTGGTTTTTGGCCGAGCCCGACTTCCAGATCATGCTTTGGTCAGGCGGGCACCTTGATCACCGCCCGCAGGCCGCCGAGCGGGCTGTCTTCCAGCATGATGTCGCCGCCATGGCTGCGGGCAATATCGCGGGCGATAGAGAGACCAAGGCCGGTGCCGCTGGCGTCGAGGTTGCGCGCCTCGTCGAGCCGCACGAACGGTTTGAACACGTCCTCGCGCTTTTCCGGCGGGATGCCCGGACCGTCATCGTCGATGGTGACGACGAGTGAGCCGCGGCCGTGATCGGCGCTGATCTCCACCGTCTTGGCATAGCGCAAGGCATTGCCGGCGACATTGGACAACAGCCGGGCGAAAGCGTGCGGGCGCACATGCACGTCCGGATCACCGGCAAGCACGGTCGATAGCTTGCGCTTGTGCAGCGACGCCTCCTCGCCGAGCTTTTGGAAATAGGCCTCGAGATCGAAATGGCCGGCATCTTCCGACGCTTCGCCGCGGGCAAAAGCGATATAGCCTTCCAGCATCGACTGCATGTCGTCGATGTCCTGGTTGAGCGCGGCCTTGGTCTCGGGCTTGCCGCCGGCCAGCGCCAGCTGCAGCTTGAAGCGTGTGAGGATGGTTCTGAGATCGTGGCTGACGCCGGTCAGCATGGCGGTGCGCTGTTCCAGCTGGCGTTCGATGCGCTCGCGCATCTGGATGAAGGCAAAGCCGGCCCGGCGAACCTCCTCGGCGCCGCGTGGGCGGAAATCGCGCGGCATCGGCCGGCCCTTGCCGAAGCTTTCGGCGGCCTCGGCCAGAGACAGGATCGGCCGGATCTGGTTGCGAAGGAAGGGGATGGCGATCGTCAGCAGCACCAGCGACGTCCCGACCATCCAGATCAGGAAGATGTGGGTGTTGGAGGCATAGGCCTGGCTGCGGCGCACGAATACGCGCAGCACCTTGCCCTCGAGCTGGATGCGAACCTCGACGATGTTGGAATTGCCGACCGTGTCGATCCAGAACGGGCGGTTGATCTGGCGGGTGATCTCGGTGGAAAGGACGTCGTCAAGGATCGAGAAGAAGGGCTTGGGTCCAGGCGCCGGCAACGGGTCGGGCGGCAAGAGGTCGACCTTCAACTGCATGCGGTCCTGGGCGATGCGGATGATGTTCGCGTAGTCGCCATCGTGCGGATAGGTCTCGATCATGTCGATGATCGCGGCGATGTCGCGCACGGTGGCCTGCGACAGGCGCTGCGTCACGGTTGCCCAGTGGCGTTCCATGAAGTCGAAGGCGACGACCGACTGCAGAAGGATCATCGGCGCGATGACGATGATCAGCGAGCGGGCATAAAGCCGCTTGGGCATATAGAACGCAACCAGCCGCCAGAACCGCTTCCAGGCACGCGGCATTGCTTTCAGCGCCCGTGATACGCGCGCGCCAAAGCCGCCCTGTTCCGGCCGTTCCAGTTGCGTGGTCGCCATTTGTCCTTCCGCTGGGTCAATCGCCGCTGGTCGATGGCCACATATCTATGGCCAAAGGCGGCCGTCAGCGGCATTCTATTCCACGCTGAGCCGATACCCAATACCGCGCACCGTCTGCAGCCAGACCGGATTGGACGGATCGCGCTCGATCTTGCGGCGCAGCCGGTTGATCTGAACATCGATGGTGCGCTCGCCGACTTCCGAATCGTCGCCGACAAGCTCATGGCGCGGTATGGTCTCGCCAGCCCGCGCGGCAAAGATCGCCAGGATTTCCTGCTCGCGGTCGGTCAGCTTCAGCGCCTCGCCGCCCCGCTTCAGCTCGCGCCTGGCGATCTGGAAGGTGTAGGGGCCGAAGACCAGCTGCTCGACCTTGGGCGTCGTCGCCGGGCCGCCGCGGCGCAGAATGTTATTGATGCGCAGGATCAGTTCGCGCGGGTCGAAGGGCTTGGGCAGATAGTCGTCGGCGCCGGCCTCGAGCCCAGTGATGCGGCTGTCGGTTTCCGATAGCGCGGTGAGCATCAGGATCGGTACGTTCTTCTCCGCCCGCAGCGCCTTGGTGAGGTCGACGCCGGTCTCTCCGGGCATCATGACGTCGAGGACAAGGAGGTCGAAGTCGAGCCCGGCGAGCTTGCGCCTGGCCTCGCCGGCATTTCCGGCGACAGTGACGCGAAAGCCATTTTCGGTCAGATACTGCTTGAGCAAATTGCGGATGCGGGTGTCGTCGTCGACCACAAGCAGGTGCGGCGCGTCATCGTCCGGCGCCGTCGGCTGGTCCACCCTCTCAATGGTCTCCATGGCTTTTCCCTGACATGTTTGCAGGCACAATGTCGATCTGCGCCCTTAGTTCCGGATTGACCATGGCTTCCAGGAATCGTTCGATCAAGGGACGCTCGCTGGCTCCGGAATCTTCCAATGCAGCACGGATGCGGCGTGACTGTGGCCGCGCCAGGGCCAGCGCCAGGGCGCGCCCCTTGGCTGTCGGATAGAGCTCCCGCTGGCGGCGGTCACGCGGACCCTGCAATTGCACGATATGGTCGGTGTCGATCAACTGCTTGAGCACCCGCGCCAGGCTCTGCTTGGTGATCTTGAGCACGTCGAGCAGTTCAGCGACCGTCAGTCCCGGCCGGCGGTTGACGAAATGCAGCACCCGGTGATGGGCGCGGCCAAAGCCGTAATCGGCCAGGATCTGGTCCGGATCGGAAGTGAAATCGCGATACGCAAAGAAGAACAGTTCGATGATGGCGAAGTCGATGCCGTCCTCGTCGGTGATCGGCGTCTTGATCGGTTTTCCGGCAGCTGGGCTTCGATCCGTCATCATTTCTCCGTCCATAGAGGGAAATTATGTCAGTACTATTGACGTAATTTCCCCGCGATGGTAATTTTTGACAAGCTTTTCGGCTGAATGCGAACGAAAAGGCAAGGGAGTGCGGTTTTTCCGGAACTTCCTGAGTTTGCCAGAGTTCGATTCTCCGCTTACGCTTCAAGGGCCGCCCGACGCGGCTGTCGCGCAACAAGAACAACACTAATGATGTGCGGGTCGCCGCCCGCGGGAGGTTTCCATGGCATCCGTTCCCTTCGACCAACTGGACGGCTTCATCTGGATCAACGGCGAGTTCGTCAAATGGGCCGATGCCAAGATCCACGTGCTGACCCACGGCCTGCACTATGCCAGCGCCGTCTTCGAGGGCGAGCGCGCCTATGGCGGCGCCATCTTCAAGCTCAACGAGCACACCGAGCGTCTGCATGAATCGGCGCGCCTGCTCGGCTTCAATATTCCCTATTCCGTGGCCGAGCTCAATGACGCCTCGACCACGCTTCTGAAGAAGCAGGGTTTCCAGGACGCCTATGTCAGGCCGATCGCCTGGCGCGGCAGCGAACAGATGGGGGTGTCGGCGCAGAACAGCCGCATCAACTGCGCCATCGCCATCTGGCAATGGCCGAGCTATTTCGACCCGGCGCAGAAGCTCAAGGGCATCCGTCTCGATCTGGCGGAATGGCGCCGGCCCGATCCGCGCACCGCGCCGTCGAAGTCGAAAGCCGCCGGCCTCTACATGATCTGCACCATGTCCAAGCATGCCGCCGAGGCCAAGGGCTATGCCGATGCCATGATGCTCGACTGGCGCGGCCAGGTCGCCGAAGCAACGGGCGCCAACATCTTCTTCGTCAAGGATGGCAAGATCCACACGCCGAAGCCCGATTGCTTCCTCGACGGCATCACCCGCCGCACCGTCATCGGCCTCGCCAAGGACCGCGGCCTTGAAGTCGTCGAGCGCGCCATCATGCCTGAGGAACTCGAAGGCTTCGAACAGTGCTTCCTCACCGGAACGGCAGCGGAAGTGACGCCGGTCTCCGAGATCGGTCCGTACCGATTCGAGGTCGGCGAGATCGCCAAGACTTTGATGAACGACTATTCTGCTGCGGTGCAACCTAAGCATGCGATAGCCGCAGAATAACGAAAGTCACAGCTTTTTTCGCAAGCAGGGGCGGTTTTGAGGCCCGCCCCTTTATTTCAGCATCTGTGCATTTGACTTTCGTACAATTCAGCGTCTCATGATGGTGTCGGCCCGGGAGGCTGGCAGCTATGGAGGGACTAGGTACATGGATACGAATACGCTCATTGCGCTCGTTGTACAGGTAATTGCAGGTGTTGTCGGTGGTCAGGCGGTCGGCGTTGCGCTGAAGAATGCGGCGATGGGCCAGTTGACCAAAATCCTCGGCGGCGCGGTTGGCGGCGTTGGCGGGGCGGCGATCCTCGGCAGCCTGCTCGGCGGCACGGCCGACCCGGCAGCGGCTGCAACGGCAGCGGGCGGATTGGGCGATACGCTGAACCTCAAAAACCTGCTCGGCGGCGCCGGCGGCGGCGCCATCCTGACCGGCATCATCGGTGCGGTCATGGGCGCGATGAAGAAGTAAGCCTCTAGATCATTCACCGTTTCACGGCGAATGATCTAGTTTGTTGTTTTACCCAATTCCGGACGGAAAACCGCTTTACACTTTTCCTGGAATTGCTCGAGACTCAGGCTTCGTCAAATGGGCGGCCGTTGGGCCGCCCATTTCTGTTTTGGGACGGACTGTTTGCCTTTCAGCAGTGGACGGCCTTCGCCCGCGCCTCTACATCACGCTGGAACAGCGAAAGGACAATCATGGGTCAGCTCAATGCCGGCATCGTGCCGGTCACGCCTTTCCAGCAGAACTGCACCATCCTGTTCGACATGGATGACAAGCATGGCGTCGTCGTCGATCCGGGCGGCGACATCGACAAGGTGCTGGCGGTGCTGAAGGACAATGCGATCACCGCCGCTGCGATCTGGATCACCCATGGCCACATCGATCACGCCGGCGGCGCCATGGAGCTGAAGGAAGCACTCGGCATCGAGATCATCGGCCCGCACGAAGCCGACAAGCTATTGCTCGACAATCTCGAGAACCAGGGCCAGCGCTACGGCATTGCCGGGGCGCGCAACTGCGTGCCCGACCGGTTTCTCGCAGAGGGCGAGACGGTTTCGTTCGGCTCACATATGTTCGAGGTGCTGCACTGCCCCGGCCATGCGCCCGGCCATGTCGTATACTACAATCGCGCGGCGAAGTTCGCTCATGTCGGCGACGTGCTGTTTCGCGGCTCGGTCGGGCGCACCGACCTGCCGGGCGGCGACCATGCGGCGCTGATCGCCTCGATTAAGAACAAGCTTTTGCCGCTCGGTGACGAGATCGGCTTCATCTGCGGCCACGGCCCGGGTGGCCGCTTTGGCGAGGAGAGGCGGACCAATCCCTTCCTAACTTAGCGATGTCTTTCTGCCAAAAAAAAGCGCTGGCCTTGCGGTCAGCGCTTTTTGTGGGACAGGGAAGCTCAATTCGCGACGCAGAAATGCTGCTCACCGTCATTGCCGGTGAACGTGCCGCTGCGGGCATTGAAGCTCCGGTAGCGGTCCGAGCAGTATTCGTACCAGTCGCGGGTCCACGGCTCGGCATAGCGGTCGGCATAGACGACCCGCGGTTCGGCATAGTAACGGCGCACCGGCGCCGGCCGCACTTCGCGGTAGTCGTAATCGTCATCATAGCTGCTGTAGCGCGGCTGCGGGTTGCTCAGCGCACCGGCGATCAGAGCGCCGGCCGCAAGGCCGACGACACCGGCCGCAAGCGCGTCGCCATTATGATGACGACCATGGCCATGATGCCAGCGGTTCCAGTCCTTGGCATTGGCGGCAGGCAAGGTGGCGAGGGTGGTCGCGGCGAGAGCGGCGCCCAGGATGGCGGTCTTGAAAATGCGATTCATTTTGGTCTCCTTCGTGCCGGCCCGGATAGTTTTCGGGGATGCGGTCCAGCCTAGGGGACGATTAATAGAAGACCGTGGCTGAACGGGGGCTGAACGGAATTGGCTGATACGATCCAGTTCTTGCGGCAAAACCAAGCGCGTACGCAAGGCGCTCCGCCTCGTCAATCTCCGTCCGGACTGTCTTGAGCCGGCTTAGCCGACCGACAGGTTGACGGCCTTTGGACCCTTGCCGCGCTTGTCCGGCTCGGTGTCGAATGTCACTTTTTGTCCATCCTCCAGACCGGAAAGACCCGAAGCCTGCACGGCCGAAATATGAACGAAGACATCCTTCTGCCCGTCGTCGGGCGTAATGAAGCCGAAGCCTTTGGCATGATTGAAGAATTTGACGGTGCCGGTCTGCGGCATGGGAAGCTCCCTTTGATCCCATAAAGTCCAGTTTCGGGCCGGCAAATGCCCGAAGGGAAATTTGTCCTTTATTTTAGCGCTATCGGCAAGAGAAAGTTTTGGCGACGGCGGCAACGCTGAAGGCTGCTCAAATAGATCGTGGCACCGAAGGCAATTCGCGCCAGACGATTGCTCCGGCGATCAGCCACGGCATTGACCGATAAAGCGTCCTTTGCCTCCGGCGACGGCGGTCATGAAAAAGGCGCAACGGGAAACGTCGCGCCTTCGAAACTCTGGACGGCTGACAAAGCCGGTTCAAACACCCTTTAGGTGCTTTTTCGAGCGCCCTGACGGGCGCGCGGGCACCGCCGGTTCAGGCCGCGCGGAGGTTGACCGCCTTCGGACCCTTGCCCATGCGGTCGGGTTCAACGTCGAAGGTGACCTTCTGGCCGTCGACGAGGGTACGCAGACCCGAGGCCTCGATCGCGGAAATGTGGACGAACACATCCTTGGCGCCGCCGTCGGGCGTGATGAAGCCGAAGCCTTTGGTCGCGTTGAAGAATTTAACGGTGCCGGTCTGGGCCATTGGGGAAACTCCTTCACCCGTGTCAGTCTTGTGGTTTGCCCGCCGCCTGGCATCGTGGGCAAGTCCCGGTGGTTGCTTCGGCAGTCCTGCATTTGCGCATGGTAAAACCCCCCGCCGAAAACGGGGCCGTCAGAGATTCACAGTATCGGGGAAAGGTCGTCCAAAACGTTCCGCTCTCCGGGTCGCAAATGCCCGAACACAAAATTTATCGCACGGAAACGTGATCGTTGCAAGATAGCGCCGCGGGCCGCGTCCATCGACGCGTCCCGACGCAGGCGCTTCGATAAACCCGGCCTCTTGAGAGTTCACCAGCCAGAGCCCGGCCACGCATGGTCCAGCGGTCTGGTCCAGGGCCAGACCAATGCGGGGGCGAGGCATCGCATGGCTCCCGCGCGGCAAACGGGGGTTGCATTTGGAAAGGGAATGGCGAGGATCGACAGGCGCGTTTTGCGCCGGCTCGAGGGAGGCATATTCATGAGATTTCTTGCGACGATCTTCTCGCGCCAGGGTTTTGCCATTCTCTTCCTGTCGGGTCTTCTTGCGGCCTGCACCGTCGTCGTCGATGACGGGCCGGGACCACGTCCGCGCCCGCCACGGCCGGAACCGGAATTCTGCACCAGGCAATACGAGCCGGTCTGCGCGCGGCGCGGCGGTGACCGCCAGACCTTCGCCAATGCCTGCCTTGCCGAACGGGAAGGCTACCGCATCGTTCGCGACGGCCCTTGCCGCGACGGCGGCGGTGGTGGCGGTGGTGGCGGCGAAGAGCCGACATTCTGCACGCGCGAATACGCCCCGGTCTGCGCCCGCCGCCATGGCGAGCTGCGCACCTTTCCCAACGCCTGCGAGGCCCGTGCCGCCGACTACCGCGTCGTCGAGGACGGCCCCTGCTGATTTTTCCTTCTCCCCTGTCGGGTGAGTCCGCCGGAGGCGAATTCACCGTCCCACTGGCACGATAAAAGGCGGCGAATGCCGGGACCCTGCGAAGCAGCGGGGACCGGGCGGGTGGACCGGACCACCCTTGGTCCTTCGCAGGCTCAGGGCGTTCGAAACTCGAAAAGCCAACAATCGGCTTTTCGTCTGCTGCGCGGACCGCTTCTCACCCCCAAGGGAGAAGGCAAGGTCGCGGATCGGAGTGGTTGCCTACGCCGAATACGCCCCGTCGGCCGGGCCGGCATAAAGCTCTGCGCCGTCCTCGTCGCAAATGCGCAGACGGTCGGGGATCTGCGGCATGGCGAGGCTGTGGAACAGCGCGGTGGCGCCCTGCAGGGCGGCGCGCAGGTTCGGCGCGTCCAGCGATACCTTGTCGAGCGTGGCTTCGTCGGCGTCGCGCGAGCGGCTCGATGAAGAACGTCAAGCACGCCTCCGTTGCAGAGTTTTGCGCGAGATCGTCAGTCCGAGATCGTCAGTCCATTGCCGGCAGGTGCGCCAGGCGCGCCCCTGGCTGGTCAGCCCTTCGACTTCGGCTTCAGGCCGCTCTCGGCTTGCTTGACCGAGGAACCGAACGGGGAGGCGGCCTTGGCCACCACCTTGTCTTTCTTGGGCTTGCGCGTTTCGCGATTGCTGCGCTGCTGACCCTTGGCGATCTGTCTGCTCCTTCGTACGTGCTGGGTGGGTGCGGTATCAGACGGCCTGGCTGTCGGGGACAGCCGGGGCGTCCGCTACTTCGAGGTTGTCTTCCGTGGTGACCCGCTCATACGTCTCCTGCTCGCTGCGGATGCGATATTGCGGCGAGCCATCCTTGACCGGCAATCTGCTCTTGATCTGAAACAGCTCGGCGGTCTTCTGGGCGAGCCCGCTGCGGCTCTTCATGCGCACGATCTGGCCGATGGCGAAGAGGTGCGAGGGCGTGTCGGTGCGCGGACGCGCATTCTGCTGGAAGCGGATCATGCTGCGTTCTCCTGGTCGCGCCCCAGCGCTGTTTCGAGTTCGAAGTAGTCGATGGCGACAAGCTGGCTGGTGGCCGGGTTCTTCACCGCCCTTGCCGGCAAATGGATGAAGGTGGCGACGCGACGCCAGGCAAGCCGCGACATGCCCTCGATCAGCTCTTCGTCGTGATCGATGTCATAGTCGCCGGCCGGCAGTTGCCCTTCCAGCCCGCTAAGCACGAAGGGTGCCGCGAAATGGGCGATGGAATGGGTGGTGCGATCCGGCATTGGCTTGGCTCTGGTTCGTCGATGCTTTCCGGCATCAACCGGGAACTCAACCATCGGCGATTGGAATGAGTTTGGCGGGTCGAGTATCTCCGACGCCGCTATATGCCAAGCTTGACCCAAAAAACGATCTCAGACCAATAATCCGAAATTGCTGATTATTCAAGCTGATTTCCGCCACGGCTCGACTGATATAAAAATTTCTCGTATAAACCTCTAATAAATCTGCTATCCTGGAACAATATCAGCCAGTTTCTTATTTAGAGAGCATCGGAATAATTATTCCAGTGCCTAAGATTATTTTTACGAAAGGGCAAAATATATGAGAATCATGAAAACGCCGGATCGTCCGACCGCAACAATCGAGCCAATCGTCCTCTTCCCCAAGGCAATATCAGTGCGCCTGACGATAAGAAGCGACGAAGCGGCACGGCGCAAGATTGCCGACACCGACGGCACGCAACGGCGGGAGCGCCGGCTCGCCGAGAGCAACCGGCTGATTTGAACGCTACATTTTCCTGGAATTCCTCTAGAGTTTCGAAGAGGTCCGCGCCCTTGGCGAGCCCACTCTTCCCTTGAACCTGCAGCGCCGATGGCCTAGATCGCGGCAAGCGGACAAAACACGGCAGGTTTCCCATCAACAGAGATCAGAGAAGAGCGGCGGGTGCTGGAGCTGGCGGACAGCCGCCGCTGAGCCTCGACCAATATGTGCAGCAGGCGCTGCAGCTGCATCAGGGCGGGCGCCGGCAGGAGGCCGAGACGCTGTACCGGCAGGTGCTGGCGCGCAAGGCCAATCACCCGGCAGCGGCGCATTTCCTGGGCCTGTTGCTGCACCAGACCGGGCGCAGCCCCGAAGGGCTGGAGCTGATCGAGCAGTCTGTGCGTCTGCAGCCGAAGAATCCCGATTTCCTCAACAATCTCGGCACGGTGATGCGCGATCTCGGCCGCATCGCAGCGGCCGCCGATTTCTTCCGCGGCGCGGTAGATCTCAAGCCCGACCAGCTCGCGGCACGCGACAATCTGGGTTCGGCGTTGAAACAGCTCGGCCAGTTCGAGGCTGCGGAGGACATCTATCGCGGCACAATCGGGCGCAATCCCTTCCATGTCCGCGCCCGCATCGGGCTTGCCGAAACGTTGCAGGAAGCCGGTCGTCTGGACGAGGCGCTGGCGACCTTTCGCGAGGCGCTGACGATCCGGCCCAGGGATGCCGACCTGTTGCACGGGCTCGGCGTCGGGCTGATGGAAAAAGGCAAGCTCGATGAGGCGGCCGACCTGTTCCGGCAGGCGTTGGCGATCACGCCAGGCATGGCAAAAGCCTGGCTGATGCTGACGCAGGTCAAGCGCCAGAAGGAGCGCGACGCCGAACTCGCCGGCATGGAGGCCCAGCATGCCAAGGCGCCGGCCGACAGCCTGGCACGCATGCAGCTGTCCTTCGGTCTCGGCAAGGCCAATGACGATTTGAAGGACTACAACAGGGCCTTCGACTATTTCGCTGAAGGCAATGCGATCCGCCGCAAGGGCATCGATTATGATCCGGTCAGGACGCGGGCCGAATTCGAGGCGATGAAGACGGTGTTCAACGCCGGCTTTTTCGAAAAGCACAAGCCAAGTGCAATCTCCGACGACACGCCGATTTTCGTCGTCGGCATGCCGCGCTCCGGCACCACGCTGGTCGAACAGATCATCGCCAGCCATCCACAAGTCTATGGCGCGGGCGAGCTCAGCATGTTGAAAACCGCGGTCGGCAAGCAATTTCCGCTGACCATGCCGGGAGGTTTCCCCTGGGGACTGGTCGATGTATCCGACGCGGAGTTTGCGGAGGCGGGCCAAGCCTATCTCGACATGCTGCATGAGCGCTATCCCAACTTCAGGCATGTCACAGACAAGATGCCAGGCAACTTCCTGCTCATCGGCTTCATCCATATGATGCTGCCGAAAGCCAAGATCATCCATTGCGCGCGCGATGCGGCGGCGACCTGCCTTTCGATCTACAAGGTGCATTTCCGCGGCGACAACCACCGCTACGGCTATGATCTGGGCGAGCTCGCCGACTTCCACAACATCTACACCGACATCATGGCGCATTGGCACGATGTTCTGCCGGGCGTCGTCCATGACGTGCGTTACGAGGATTTCGTGGCCGACCAAGAGGGACAGACGCGGGCGCTGATCGCGCATCTCGGCCTGTCCTGGGACGACAAGGCGCTGTCGTTCCACGAGACCGACCGTCCGGTGCGCACGGCCTCGGCCGCGCAGGTGCGCCAGCCGATGTATCAGGGTTCGGTCGATCTCTGGAAGCGCTATGGCGACAGGTTGAAGCCGCTGCTGGACAAGCTGGCCTGAGCAGCGGCTAAAGCTCGATGAAGGGCTGGAAGCCGCCGAAGATCATGCGCTTCATATCGAAGGGCATAGGCCCCGAATCGGGCGTCAAACGCGGATCGGCCATAACCTTGGCCATTACCGCGTCGCGGCTTTGCCTGGACGAATAGACGGCCCAGGCGAAGACGACGATCTCGTCGTCTTTTGCCTGAACGGCACGCGGAAACGAGGTCAACTCGCCATAGGGCACGTCGTCGGCGGTACATTCGACATAGGCGAGCGCTCCGTGTTCCTTCCATATCGGGCCTGCGAGGTTGGCCAGCTTCTTGTACATCGATATTTGCCTTCGGCACGGCGAGCACGAAACCATCGACATAGGACATTGGGTTTTCCTTGGAGTATCTCACAAAGCTCCTTACCGGCGTCAGCCGGTGAGGAGCTTTGTCAGCGGTGGTCAGTCTTTCTTCGCCGGCGCGTTCATCGCCCATTCGACCCCGAAGGGGTCGCGCATGTTGCCCCACTGGTCGCCCCAGAACATCAGCTGCAGCGGCACTGCGACTTCGCAGCCGGCACCGACTGCGCGCTTCCACCAGCCATCGATCTCGTCGGCGCCGAGATGGAGCTGCATGGTATAGCCCTGCGGCTTGACGGCAGGCATGCCGTTTTCGGGGTAGAAATCGGAAATCATCAGCGTCGAGCCGTTGATGTGGAGATGAATGTGCATCGTGCGGCCCTGCTCATCGGGCGGATAGAAGAACACCTGTTCGGCGCCGAAAGCCTTCTTGTAGAATTCGGCGGCCTTGAAGGCGCCGTCCAGCTGCAGATAGGGGGTCAATCCACCGAGAACTTTCGCGGCCGGCTGAATGGGGGTCTGGTCGGTCATGTCTTGTTCCTCTTTGGGTTTGGTCTGGGCGCTTGGTTGGCCTTGCGAACCCTAGGACGAACGAGGCGGCGGCGATCCTACATGTCTGATGCGATTTTCTGGGCCGATGCGATTTTCTGGCGAAACGAACTTGCGTCGGCGGCGCCCAATCAGAGCGCAATCCTCGCTGTCAGCAGGCTAGAAAGGTGACCGCTTCTCCAACCCGCTGAGACGACAATGATCCTCTATTACCAGACCCATTCGCCCTTTGCGCGCAAGGCGCTCGTCTTCGCCCATGAGGTCGGGCTTGCCGACCGGCTCGAGGTCATTCATCACGAGACCAGCCCGACCTTGCGCAATGCCCGTGTCTGCGCCGAAAACCCGCTCGGCAAGGTGCCGGTGCTGCTGCGGCCGGATGCGCCGCCGCTCTTCGATTCCGATGTCATCTGCGCCTATCTCGATACGCTGCATGACGGCCGCAAATTGCTGCCGCAGGACGGCGAAGCGCGCTGGCAGGCGTTGCGGCTGCAGGCGGTCGCCCAAGGCCTGGCGCAGACGGGCATAGGCCTGCGCTGGGAGACGGAAAGGCGGCCCGAACAGTTGCGCTATGCAGCGCTTGCCGAAGGCTACCGGGAAAAAATCGAGGCCAGCTATGACTGGATCGAAAGCGCGCTGGACGACGAGACACCGCTCCATGTCGGCCATATAGCGCTTGCCACCACGCTGTCCTGGATGGCGTTCCGCCAGCTGCCGTCCTTTCGCGCGCGGGCGCGGCTGACGCGCTGGTTCGAGGCGTTCGAAAAGCGTCGATCGATGCAGGCGACGCCGCTGTCGGGCGATACGCATGACTGAGCAACGATCGCCCCGCGGCGGCCTGCATCGATCTTTCCCGACTGCATGGTCAGGGCGCCCTGCAGATCCGCGGGCCGTTTTGCGCGTCGATGAGGATTTCCGGCCAGCCGATATCCTTGCGCAGTTCGATCGGCAGGGCCAGAAGCTCGCGCTCGCTGCGATAGCGGGCGCGGTTCTGTGCGTAACGGGCGGCGACGCGGCCTATGGATGACAAAATGGACATGATGCGTTCTCCTCAGATGAAGCCGGCATCATCGTGTCGGCATCCCAAGGACGCAGCAGGTTCAGCCGATCCGACAGAACGCTGAAAATATTTGCGGGAGATGCGAAAGCATGGACCGCAACACGGTGCGGCCCATGGTGGTAGTTCCTCAGCCCACCGTTTCAGCCACCGAGCGGAAGAAATCCTCGGGGTCTTCGACTTCGGTCAGCTTCCGCTTGTCGACCAGCCAGAAGCGGTTGCCGACGGCGCGGATGAAGGAGCGGTCATGCGAGGCGAGCACACAGCTCGCCTGGTGCTTGAGCAGTTCCTCCTCCAGCGCTTCCTGGCCGTCTATGTCGAGATGGTTGGTCGGCTCGTCCAGCAGGTAGAAGTTGGGGTGGGTGAGCCTGAGCGCCAGCATCATCAGCCGCGCCTTCTGGCCGCCGGACAGCACACCGATCTTTTTCTCCTGCATCTCAATGACAACGCCGGCGCCGGCAAGCAGCGAGCGGGCGCGTTGCTCGCCGACATCGTAGCGGTGCGAGACCAGGGCCAGCGGCGTCTCGTCGCCACTGATGCCGGCCAGCGCCTGGTCGCTGTAGCCGAGCACCGTCGACGGCGTCACCTTGACGTTCGGCACCGTGTCCGGCTCGGCGATGGCGTTGCGGATCAGATCGACGAAACGCGACTTGCCGACGCCGTTGCGGCCGAGCAGCACGATGCGGTCGCCCTGGCAGATGTGGCGCTTGCCGGTCTTGAACAGCAGCGTGCCGTCCGGCGTTTCCACCGTGGCGTCATCCAGCGTAATCAGCACCTTGGCATGGGTGCCGCGGTTGGCCAGCCGGATCGCGCCGGCCGATTTCTCGCGATGCGCCGATACCGCGGCGTCTTCCAGCTTCTCCGCCCGTTCCCTGAGTTGCTTGGTCTTCACCGTCAAAAGGTCGCTGCCGGAATTGATGCCGATGTTGTTGAGCTTGGCGGCCTGCTTGCGCAGCTGCTGCGCCACCTTCATGTCGCGCTCGAACCGGCGCGCCGTCGAAGCGTCCAGGTCGTCGAGCGTTTGCCTCGCCTTGGAATAGGGCAGTGCAAACACCGGCGAGTCCTCCGGGCGCAAGAACAGCGTGCGGTTGGTGACGGCGTCGAGAAAGGCGCGGTCGTGACTGGCGATGACCACCGGCACCTCGCGAGGCAGCGCGTTCAGCCAGCTTTCCAGCTGGCTGATCTTGGCGAGGTCGAGATGGTTGGTCGGCTCGTCGAGCAAAAGCACATCGGGGTCGGTGACCCAGACGCGGGCAATCAGCGCCAGCCGCTGCCATCCGCCGCTCAGCGCCTGCATCGGCCGTTCGCGCATCGGCTCGGGCACGTCGAGCGAATCCAGCACCACATCGACGCGCCACATCTCGCTGTCGGCCTGCTCGGCCGGCAAGGCATCGGCCACCACCTGATGGAAGGTGCGGCTAAGAAGGGCAGGTGGAACCGACTGCTCGACATGGCCGACACGCAGGCCGCGCGTGCGAGAAATGTCGCCCGAGGTCGGCTCCAGCGCGCCGGTCAGGCATTTAAGCAAGGTCGACTTGCCGCGGCCATTGGCGGCAACGATGCCGAGCCGGTCGCCGGTGCCGATGGTGAGGTCGAGATTGGAAAACAGCGGCGCACTCATGGTGACGCCGAGGGATTTGAGGCTGATCAGGGCCATTGCGATTTCTCTGGTCTTGCCGGAGACAACTCCGGATGCACTTTGACGGTGTGCTTGCCGGCCATCAGGCTCAGCTTTGCGCACCACGAAGGGCAGACCAAAAAATCGAAACGGGAAAAAACCCGTAATGTCCCTGGTCAGCCCTGCAAGCGAACTCGCAGGGCAGAAATCGGGCCACGCTGACGATGGTGATCGATAGACACGCAGCCCTCCTTTCAAGACAAAACTTTGAGTGTGTGGAGCGATTACACCAAAGGCGGGGGTGGAGGCAAGTGGGCGACGGATGCGGCGGTGGTGGAGCGCTCTTTCCTTCTCCCACAAGTGGAGAAGGAAAGAGGTGCTATTTCCCCGGCCGTCCCGTCTTGCCCGGCCGGCGCTTTTCGCGGCGGGCGTCGCCTGGGTCTTCGTAGGAGCCGATGCCGGCGCGCTGGCGAACGAATGGCTTTGGGGAATCGTCGCGTTCCTTCGCGCCCCCCTCTGCCCTGCCGGGCATCTCCCCCACTCGGGGGGAGATTGGCTGGGGCTTGGCCGGCACTTTCCCTTCGACCGGCTTTTCCGTGCGCCGCACGGTCATCTCGTCGAGCGAATTCTTCTTGAACAGTGGCTTGGTGGCGCCGCCCGGAATGCCGAAGTCGGAGCCGTGCGCTTCCTGCGCCGACTGTTTCTTGAACAGCGAGCGCGACACCGCGCCTGACGGTGTCGGCATGTCGGTACCAGGCCCCATATCGTCGATCGACGGCTTGGCAAATAGCGGTTTCTTCACCGGCACGGCGCCCTCGGCACCCATTTCGTCGAGCGCCGGCTTGCGGAAGAGGTTGGACCGGGCAGCCCTGGCCGCCTCTTCAGCCGCGCGTGCGTCGTCGAACTTGCGGAAACGCTCCTGTTCCTCAGCCGTACGGTGCTTGGCCACGCCCTTGTTGTGCTTGCCCTTCTCGCGGCCCGAGACCGGGCTTTCCATGTCAGCGTATTTGGCCAGCGGGTCTTCCGAGATGGACAGTTCCATCTCGCGCAGCCGCTTGATCTCGTCACGGATGCGGGCGGCCTTCTCGAAGTCGAGATTGGCGGCGGCGTCGCGCATCTGCTTTTCCATGGCGTCGAGATGGGCCTTCAGATTGTTGCCCATCATCGCGCCGGCGCCGTCGGTGAACTGCGAGATGTCGGCGCGGACATGGTCCTTCTCGTAGACCGAGTCCAGAATGTCGGAGATGCGCGACTTCACCGATTCCGGGGTGATGCCGTTGGCCGCGTTCCATTCCATCTGCTTTTCGCGGCGGCGGTTGGTCTCGGCCATCGCCCGCTCCATCGAGCCGGTGACCTGGTCGGCATAGAGGATGACCTTGCCGTCGACGTTGCGGGCGGCGCGGCCGATGGTCTGGATCAGCGACGTCTCGGAGCGCAGAAAGCCCTCCTTGTCGGCGTCGAGGATGGCGACGAAACCGCATTCGGGAATGTCGAGGCCTTCGCGCAGCAGGTTGATGCCGACCAGCACGTCGAAAGCGCCGAGGCGGAGATCGCGCAGAATCTCGATGCGCTCCAGCGTGTCGATGTCGGAGTGCATGTAGCGAACGCGCACGCCTTGCTCATGCAAATATTCGGTCAGGTCTTCGGCCATGCGCTTGGTCAAAACGGTGACCAGCGTGCGGTAGCCGGCGGCCGTGGTGTCGCGGATTTCGCCGACGACATCGTCGACCTGGCTTTTCGCCGGGCGGACTTCGACCGGCGGATCGATCAGGCCGGTCGGGCGGATGACCTGCTCGGCGAACACGCCGCCGGCCTGTTCCATCTCCCAGGCGCCGGGTGTCGCAGAAACCGCGACGGAGAGCGGTCGCATGGCGTCCCATTCCTCGAAGCGCAGCGGACGGTTGTCCATGCAGGAGGGCAGGCGAAAACCATACTCCGCCAGCGTCGCCTTGCGGCGAAAGTCGCCACGATACATGCCGCCGATCTGCGGCACGGTGACGTGGCTTTCGTCGATGAAGACCAGCGCATTGTCCGGGATATATTCGAACAAAGTCGGCGGCGGATCGCCCGGCTGGCGTCCCGTGAGATAGCGCGAATAGTTCTCGATGCCGGCGCAGGAGCCGGTGGCTTCCAGCATCTCAAGATCGAAGCGGCAGCGCTGTTCGAGCCGCTGTGCCTCCAGCAGGCGGCCGGCGCGCTCGAGCTCGACCAGCCGGTGCTTGAGCTCCTCCTTGATCGACTTGATCGCCTGGTTGAGCGTTGGACGCGGCGTCACATAGTGCGAGTTGGCGTAGATCTTGACGCTCTTCAGCTCGCCGGTCTTCTGGCCGGTGAGCGGATCGAATTCGGTGATCGCCTCGATCTCGTCGCCGAACATCGAGATGCGCCAGGCGCGGTCCTCAAGGTGGGCCGGGAAGATTTCGATCGTGTCGCCGCGCACGCGGAACGAGCCGCGCACGAAATTGATGTCCTGGCGCTTGTACTGCTGGGCGACGAGGTCGGCGAGCAGCGCCCGCTGGTCGAGCCGATCGCCGATCTGCATCTGGAAGGTCATCGCCGTATAGGTCTCGACCGAGCCGATACCGTAAATGCAGGACACCGAAGCGACGATGATGACGTCGTCGCGCTCGAGCAGCGAACGCGTCGCCGAATGGCGCATGCGGTCGATCTGCTCGTTGATCGAGGATTCCTTCTCGATGAAAGTGTCGGTGCGCGGAACGTAGGCTTCCGGTTGGTAGTAGTCGTAATAGGAGACGAAATACTCCACCGCATTGTCTGGGAAGAATTTCTTGAACTCGGAATAGAGCTGCGCGGCCAGCGTTTTGTTGGGCGCCAGGATCAAAGCAGGGCGCTGCGTCTGCTCGATCACCTTGGCCATGGTGAAGGTTTTGCCGGAGCCGGTGACGCCGAGCAGCACCTGAGTGCGATCATTGTTGTCGACGCCCTCGACAAGATCCTTGATGGCGGTCGGCTGGTCGCCGGCCGGCTCGAAATCCGACACCATCTTGATGGCGATGCCGCCTTCGGATTTTTCCGGGCGGGCAGGGCGGTGCGGCGTCCACAGCACGCCGCCCTTGTGCAGCGGGTTGCCGGATTCGATCAGCGCCGACAGCGCCGCGACCGTCGCGGTGACGCTGCCCGAGGCCATCGTCTCGGCGTCTTCCAGCGAGATGTCGAGACCGGCGACCGGGTTGAGGCCGGCGGCGGTGCGCTCGCGCGCCGTTGCCGCGCCACCCATCGAGGTCCCGCGCGAACTGCGGCCGGGCGCAGCGGACCGCTCCGGGATCTTCTTCGCGGACCTTGGTGATTTGCCATCGCCCTTACCGGTGAGACGGCCTTCCTTCTCGGCCTCCTGCTCGATCTGCTCGGCCCAGTCGGCAATCGAGCCGGTCAGCGGCGTGCCGGTGAAGTCGGCCTGCGGCGCCTCGGCGAAGCCGCCTCTGTGCAGAGGCTCCGAGGCATCGAGGAAATCGGTCAGCGGGCTGCGCCGCTTCGGCGGCGAAGCGCCGTTGTCACCCGCCGGAGACGGTGTCTTTTTGTCAGGGAGTTTGGCCATGCCCCAAATATGGGCAGAGTCCGCCAAAATGGAAAGAGTGCAGTGGCGAAGGGCGCTAAGCGGGTCGAAGCTCCTGACACAAGGGTGTCAGGAGCTGTGTTACGCGAAGCCGGGCCGCCTGCTCAATTGAACCACAGCGCGAAGGTCAAAAACCCACCGCCACCGAACTGGCGCTGGATCTGGTCGAACTCGCCGCTGGTTACGATCTCACCGCTCTCGAGGTAGGGCGCGATGGCCGGGCCGGTAATCGACAGCACCAGGTCGAAAGGCTTCGGTTCTTCGAAGAAACGCTTCATGTTGATGCCCTGGCCGGTGCTGACCGTGATGCGGAAATGCGGCAGCAGCTTGCGGCCTTCCAAAAGGTCTTCGGCCATGGTCAGAGTGGCGAGCCAGGCCTCGACCTGCTCCTCGCCGACTTCGAGCCCGGTGAGCGGGTTCTCGCCCTTCTGCTGCGGTCCCGGCAGCCATTCGCGGTCATTGTCGGTCTCGGCGCGGATCGCCTTCCAGTCCTCGCGCGACAGCCGGATCATTTCGAGCAGATGGCGGCGCGCCGCTTGACGGCGCTCCGGCTCGACCACCGGCCAGTTGACGAGGTGAACCATGGAGATGAAATCCGCGATGCGCCATTCCGATGAGAAGATGCTGCTGCCCATGTCGCCGGCGGGAGGCACGAGAATGTCCTGCAGCGGCAGTTTGGCGCGCGGAAACAGCATGTGGAACGAGCCGTCGAACATGGTCCTGAAATCATGCGCCAGCCAGAAATCGGCCTGCGCCATCAGGAATTCGGCATAGCCCTGCAGCCAGAAACCGTCGGCCCGGTCGAAGCGGAATGTGAGCGAGGGAGCGGCGCCGTCCGACGAGATACCGCCGCGCGACAGCGCGGCCATGACCGCCGCGATGCTTTCATCCGGCGTGATACTGCCGTCCTCGTTGAGATCGATCCCGGCATGGGTGAGGTCGACGACCATGCCGATATCGGCTCCCGCGGGCACCGAACCCAGTGTCGCCGCCGACCGTTCCAACCGGTCGCGAAAGGCGACCAGGATGGCGCGGAACTGCTCATAGGTCAGCGGTTCGGGATTGGGATTGTCCGGAATCGGCAGCCGCATCAGCGGCAGCATGAAGGATTGCGGGCTTTCGAACCCGTGGCGGTGCAGGCCGCCGGCCAGGATTTCCAGGGCGGTGAAGAATTCGCCGGCGCCGGCGGCGTAGGCTGACGCCGGATCGCCTTTCGCTGCAGACTCAAGCGTTGTGAGCGCACGGTTGCGCTCGGTCACCGTTTTGGCCTCGAACAAAGCGGTTGCCGCTTTGGGCGCGGCGGCGCGGGCCGAAGATAGCGGCAGCAACAGGAGGAAGGCGGACGCCAGCAGGCCTGCAAAACGTGTCATCTCATCCCTCCACTATGTGATGCGCAGACATTACACGCATTTGGCGCCGTGTCTGCCGGCGGCAGTGTTTCAAGGACTGACGGTCGACACTCCCCGGGCAGACCGTCTACACAAGCTAACCGATTGGGCAAACGATTGGGCGTCGCGTGTCGAACTATCCGCATTCCTACAAACTGTCATGGCTGCCGCGCTTCCTGAAGCCGTCGCTTGGCGGCGATGTCAGGGATTTTGCGCCGATCGCGGCAACGACACTCATTGATCCACCGCCAGGGCGGAAGGTGCGGCTGGCCTTTGTCGGCGATATTTCGGCGGTGGCCAACCGTAGTGCGCCGGAGTGCGATCCGGAAATCGCAAAACTCTTGGGCTCAGCCGATCTGGTGATCGGCAATTGCGAAAGTCCGGTCGTCGAGCGGCCGAGCGTGGCGCTCGGCACGCGGCTTGGCACGCACCATGCGATGAGCGAGCGGTTTCTTGCCGCGGCGCTTGCCGCCGTAGGCATCGCGCGTGAAAAGCTCGTGCTGTCGCTGGCCAACAACCATGTGCTCGACCAGGGCGTCGCCGGTTTCGACGAGACGGCTGCGGCGCTGAAGCGGCTTGGCATCCGCACCATCGGCACCGCGAAAAAAGGACCGGTCGAGCAGGTCAAGGCCGGGCCGCTGACGATCGGCTTTGCCGCCTTCACACTGTGGCGCAATGGCGACGCCGGGCCATTCACCGAGCTTGTCTCGATGCAAAGCGATCCGGCGGCATGGCCGAGAGGCGCGGCCGACAAGAACATCGATCTCACCTGTGCGGTGCCGCACTGGGACTGGGAGTTCCGGCATTTTCCGCAGCCGCAAACGCAAACGCTGGCGAAGTTGCTGGCCGGTCACGGCGTGGGGCTGATTGCCGGGCACCACGCCCATGTCGTGCAGCCGGTGCAATGGGTCGGCAAGACGCTCGTGGCTTACGGGCTTGGCGACTTCCTCGGCACGGCGCTGGCGCGGCAGCCCTGGCCCGGCCGCATCGCCGGCATTTTCGTCGTCGATGTCAGCGCCGATCTCGGCAAGCGCGGCGCGATCGCCGGCTACCGGATGCATCCCTTCATGCGGCTGCGCGCAGGCGGGCATGAGCGGCTGGTTCCGGTCGAGGCGCTGACTGGCCGGATGAAGGGCAAGGTCGAGGCCAGGCTGAAGGCGATCTTTGGCGACTGACAACTTTCCCGTTATCATAGGTGTAATAGGACTTTGCGAGGGGGCGATGGAAGCAGCTGAGTTCATGCCTGATGAAGCGGTGGTCGCCGGCATCAGGAAGAATATCGAGATCTATGAGGCTGGACGGGCTTCGGCCTGCCGCCAGGTGCGCTGGCGGGTGCCGGTGTTTCTGGGGCTGCTGCTGGTTTTTGTCGTGCTGGTGGCCTGGCTGTTCAACAAGGTCGCCGACTTGAACGAGCAATGGTTCTCGACGCCGCATGTGTTCCTCTATGTCGGCGGTTTCTTCGCGGCGCTGCTGCTGTACTTCCTGGCGATCAGGCCGGCGACGCGGCTGCAGCAATCGTTCCGTGACACGCTGCTGCCGATCATCTTCGGCTTCATCAGGGATGTGCGCTATCTGCACAGCGTGACGCCGAATTCCTTCGACCGGCTGCCGCGCGCCGTGGTCGGCGCCTTCAACCGGCAGAGCTTCGACGACATCGTGTCAGGCCGCTACGAGGATTTTCCGTTCGAGCTCTACGAGGCGGAGTTGCGCCAAGGTTCGGGCAAAGGCTCGTCGACGGTCTTCAAGGGCGTCATCGTTGCGTTCGAGACGATCGCGCCGTTCCCCGGCATATTGGTCGCGACGCGCCGCAGCAACGCGGTGGTCGGTTTCTTCCGCGGCATCTTCGCCGGCAAGATGGAGGAACTGTCCAGCGGCGATCCGCTGCTCGACGGCGACTACGAATTTCGCACCGACAATGTCGCCGCCGCGCAGCCGCTGGTGAGCGGCCGGCTGGCGCAGGCGCTGAAATGGCTGCACGAGACATGGCGCGATGATCCGGCGCGGGTGGCACTTAATGGCAGCGATGGTTTCCTGCTCTTGCCGCAGCCGAAGAATTTCTTCGAACTGCCCGCCATTTCCGTGCCGCTCGATTACACCAAGCACATCGCGCCGATGATCGCCGATATGGGCGCGATCTTGGCGACCGCGGCGCTGGTGCGCAAGATCGGCGCGACGGATGGCGAGGCCTAAAGCGCCGCGCGTCGAAACGAATTCATGCGACGCGCTTCAGGTCTTGTTTTCATGCATATCGTTGCCCCAAAACGGCGGTCCTGTTTGGGCGCATGCATTAGCCAGGCTGCCGCGCGTCAGCAGGCGAAGCCGTAGTTCTGGCGATAATATTCGACGTCTTCTTGCGCCATCGTCTTGAACATCACGCAGACGGTGAAGCTGCCGACCTGGCGACCGTTTCTGGTGTAGCCCCAGTCGGAAATATCGTCCCGGTTGAATTCGAGTTCCTGGCCGGCCACGACATTGTGCACCGCTTGCGGCTCATTGGCCAATGTTCCTGCAAATCCGGTCGCGGTCTTGTGGAAGGGGATGATCCAGAAATGCTCCGAGGCGTCTCCGTCCCTGACCTCGACCTTCAATTTGTAGCTGGTTGTCCCGGCTGGCGGCGCATCCGACAAGGACAGGAATTCATCGAGGCTGGCGCGCGCCTGCGCAATGGCCGCCGCCATGTCCGGATCGTCCCTGGCGACGCCTACAACCTTGTCGCCGCCCTGGCCGGAATCCTGCGCACCGGCCGGAATCGGCGCCAAGGCCAGCACCAGGGACAGCACGGTTCGAACTGCATGCTTCATGAAATGGCGCTCCTGCGTGTCGATGCTGACACCATCATGCATCTATCTAGAGTTTTCAACGGCAGTGCGACAGCGTGGTACGGTCCGACCGGCAGGCCGCTCACAACCCGCTCGACACCAGGCCTGCCAGCCAGTTCGCGGACCGCTTGGCCATGCCGACCGTTGCCGACGCGACGCGGCCGAGATCTGTCTTGACCACGGCGTAGCCGTTCCTGGTGCGGTAGAGCACGCCTGTTCCGCCATCGACCACTTGCTCGTAGGCGACGGGCCGTACCGCTGCTGCCTCCATGGCCGTCGTCGGGGAGCCGACGGGAACGCTCGGCCGATGGCTCAGTTCCGGCGGCAACGGGGTTTGGACATTCCGGCTGGCCGGCTTCAGTTCCGGGCGGGATGCGGCCGCCGCCAGTTGCGAAGAAGACGCCGACTCCTTGCTGCGGCAGATGCCAGAGACCAGCGGATAGTCGAAGTTCTTCTGGTGCAGCATCTGGCCTTTCATCGCCGCTTCGCAGTCGGCGATGGTCGCCCACTTCGCCGGGGTCTCGCCGATATATTCGCAAAGCTTGGCGTCGCAGTCACAGCCGACAATGGTCATGGCGACAAGGGCGGTCTTGATCACGGTCTTGTCCTTCGGATTGCCCCCCGGCAGCCAGTCCTTCCATCGCGCGCGAACAAGGCGGGATTTTGGCCGCGATTACGCGATGAGCCGGGGAATGCGTTTTTCGGGTACGGCTCACTATAGGTGGATTTCGAGACACCCGGTAGCAGATAGGGCGGGAGCGTGATGCATTTGCAGGAAGAAGCCTGAATAAATCTTGTCGGCTATGGCCGCGACAACTGTTTCTTGGCCCGGTTTTCTACTACGATACTCACGGGGCGATACAACAATATAGGAGGGGTTTGTCATGGGAAGAATTGTCCGGTCCGCCGAGCCTGTGCCGAAAAGGGATTCAACGCTCGAGGGCATTCCAGGCGATGCTCCGCTCGGCGTCGACGATGACAAGCAAGAAGATCAAGGATCGAAAGGCGGCGACGGCTATCTCGACCGGGTTGCGAAGTACGTGCCTGCCGAAGTCGTGGCATTTTTCATCTTCGTCAACTCCATCCTGGTCAATGCCACCGAGCAGCCGGTTGCCAAGGCGTTGACCGATGCGGTGGCGGAAGAGACCAAAGGCAATCCGGGGGACATTCCGGGTAAGGTGCAGGCAGCCATCTATAAGATTGAAATGGCCGGTATCAGCGTCTGGACCATTTCATGGATCATGTTGATCGTCGCGCTGGCGATGACGCCGGTGTATCTGAAATCGGTCAGCGATTCAGCCGACAATGCGGAGGCTCCGGGAGCCAACATCGTCATGTCGATGCTCGCCTTCCCATTCTGGGCCTATGCCGTCAACGCGCTGGCCCTCAGGCCGTGGCATGACGGTGCGCTGGCCAGCATCATGCTCGCCACCTTCACGCTCATCAGCGGCGCCATACGGCCGGAATATATAAACGCTGGCCTCAATTTGATCCCGGGCATCGGCCCGAAGAAGTAGCTCGGCCCGCCGGGCAGGCCGCGTGCAGGGCGCGTCTTCAGTCGTAGACGTATTCCAGCCTGGTGCCTGCTTCGAACAGCGCCGGCAGCACGATGTGCAGCTTGCGCACGGCGACGATCAGCCGGTGCGACGGGTGGCCGGATCGATCGGAACCGGTTGGCTGAACGGCGTGCGGGAGCCTTTGGGCGGAGCGAAGTCCGCCGCCGAAACACGGTGAGCATGATCGCGTCGTTGCCACCGATCTCGACGAAGGACACGCCTCTGTCGATCAGGCGCGGGATCATGTCGGTGAATTGCTGACCGCGCCTGGTGATGAATTGGTGCCGTCAGCGCCGAAATCGCGTTCCAGCAAAGTATCGGCTTCTTACGCGTCGCTTCGCCGACCGGACCCTTGGCCCAAAAGACAGTCGGCGCCGGGATTTCTCCCAGCGCCTCCCTGTCAGATCAGGACACGGTCGCGGCAGCAACTTCCGCAAAGTCGTCGCGCCATGCCGGCCTTGATTTTGACGGTCCTGCCAGTCACCGCCCGAGGGCAGTGCCCGTTCCAGACCACGCCGTTCTCCACCCTTGCGAGCTTCGTTCGGCGCGCCATCGAAGGTTTTCGCCGTCCTTCATGGCAGCATCGGTCCGCCGTTGGCGTTCGCACGCTTTCCGCGGCCCCGTAGGTCTCGGCATCCGTCCCTCGAACAGGCAAGCCTGCTCTCGCTTCGGGCCGTACGGGCCTCAGGAAATCCGCCTTTTCGCTTTGCCTTTCGGCGTGGCGATCGGTAGCCGCCTGAGATGAGTTAAACTTACGCCGGGTAAGGGTTTTGGGGAATGGGCGTGAGCCTGTGGATAACGGGATTATCGGGGACGGTTTGCCACAAAGCTCGGAATTTCGACTCCAGCTGCATTAGACAGCCCGCCCGCTTTTTGGCGCCTGATCGGCTGTGCCCCTTGCTCCGCCGGCTGGCGCGGGCTTCAATGCAGGCAAAGCATCGAGCCTATCGGCTCGGTGCGGGGAGGGTGCGCATTGAAAGTCGGGGTGGTGCTCAATCCGATTGCCGGCGGCGGCCGGCTGAAACGGCATTGGCCGGAGGTGGCTGCTTCGCTGAAAAAGCATTTCGGCGAATTCGAGCTGCGCGAGACGCAGGCCGAGGGCGACGCCGAAAGGCTGGCGCTCGACCTCGCGGCAAGCGGCTTCGAGCTGGTGATCGCGGCCGGCGGCGACGGCACCGCCAGCGAAGTGGCCGACGGATTGCTGCAGGCTTTCGATGAGAGCGGCCGGACAACCGAACTTGCCTTGCTGCCTTGCGGCACCGGCATCGATTTCGCGCGCGGGCTCGGGCTGCCGAAAGAGGTGGATGCGGTGCTGAAGCGGATCGCCGAAGCCAAGGCGCGCAAGGTCGATGCAGGGCGCATCTGCTACATCGACGACCATGGCGCGCTGGCCAGCCGGCACTTCATCAATATCGCCAGCCTCGGCCTATCCGGCGCCACGGACCGTGCGGTCAATGCCGACAAGCGCAAGGGCAGGATGTCGGCCAAGGCGCTGTTTTTCTGGCGCACCGTGGTCGAGTTCATCCGCTACCGCTTCCAGGACGTCAGGATCACCGTCGACGATGGCACCCCGGTCGAGGCGCGCATGGCGCTGGTGGCGGTCGCCAACGGAAAGTTCTTCGGCGGCGGCATGATGATCGCCCCGGACGCCGAACTCGCCGACGGCCAGTTCGACATCGTCATCCTGCGCGCGGCCGGCAAGCTGAAGCTGATCTGGGATATTCGGCTGCTCTATGGCGGCCGGCACCGCAACCATCCGGCCATCACCATATTGCGTGGCCGGAAAGTGGTGGTCGAACCTATCGGCGATGTCGAGAAGAACGGCGCGCTGGTCGACATAGATGGCGAGTCGCCGGGGCGTATACCCGCGACGTTTGAGATCCTGCCCGGAGCGCTGACGCTGAGATATTGAATCAAGGCGTTGAGGGATTGATTCAGGTGGTTTGAGCGGCGATTCCGGCGAACCGGCCAAAGGCCTGAAATCGCAGGACATATTTACCCGGCTTAGCTTTCCAGCTTGGCTGGGAAACCGGGCGCGCGCAGATCCATGTCGACGGCATCCTCGAGCAGTTTGACGATCTGGGTCGACCAGGCGCCGCCGCCATATTCCTGTTTGCCCATCAGGAAAATCTCACTCACAAGCGGCGCCAGTTGGAGTGGCAGTCTGAACTCTCTGCCCATCGCAAGCGCAAAGCCGAGGTCCTTCAGTGCCAGGTCCATGGTGAAGCCAATGTCGTAGGAGCCGTTGAGGATGAGCTGGCTTTCGGTCTCATGGACGAAGCTGTTGCCGGAGGAGGCGACGATGGCGTGGTAGGATTGCGCGAGGTCGAGGCCGCCTTGCTTGGCCAACATCAGCGCCTCGCCGGCGGCGACGAGATGGATGAAGGCCAGCATGTTGGTGATCACCTTGATCACCGCCGCGGAGCCGACCGGACCCATCAGGAACGACTTTGCGCACATCGCTTCGATGGCCGGACGATGGCGCTCGTAAAGCGCAGCATCGCCGCCGACAAGCGCGGTGATCTTTCCGACCGCGGCCAGATGCACGCCGCCGGTGACCGGGCACTCCAGCGTCTCGATGCCTTTGGCCGCGGCGAGGGCGGCGAGGCGCAGGATCTCGTCGCGGCCGTTGGTCGACATCTCGATCCAGGAGCCGCCCCTGGGCAGACCCTCGAGCAGGCCGCCGGCATTAGCCAGCACCGCTTCGCTGACCTTGGGCGAGGGCAGGCAAGTAATGGCATTGCCGGCCTGTGCCGCCGCTTCGGCCGGGCTGGTCGCGGCCGTGGCGCCGAGCGCCACGAGGCGCTCGACGGCGGCGGGGTCGCGGTCGAAGACGATGACGACAAAACCGTTGCGCAACAGGCTGGCGGCAAGGTTGCCGCCGAGATGGCCAAGGCCGATGAAGGCGTAGCGTTCGCTCACGGCATCAGCGGCGTTTGCATCATCTGCAAATGCAGGTCCTTGCCGGTGTAGGGATGCGCGTCGCAGACCGCTTCGTCCAGCTCGACGCCGAGGCCCGGCTCCTTCGATGGAATGACATTGCCGTCCTGCCATTCGATCTTCTTCTTGAGCAGTGTCGCGTGGAAGCCGTCCCACTGCTTCAGCGATTCCAGGATGAGGAAATTGGGCAGCGTCACCGCCAGCTGGATGTTGGCGGCCCCAACGATCGGCCCACAATAGCAGTGCGGCGCGATCTGGATGTGGTATGCCTCGGCCATGGCGGCGATCTTCTTGGTTTCGAGAATGCCGCCGGAACGGCCAAGGTCCGGTTGCAGGATGGTGGCGGCGCGGTTCTCGATGATTCGGGCGAATTCGAACTTGGTCGTCAACCGCTCGCCGGTGGCGATCGGGATCGACGTGCCTCGCGCCACCTGAGCCATCACTTCGGGCATGTCGGGCGGCACCGGCTCTTCGAACCACAAGGGATCGTAGGGCTCGATGGCGCGTGCCATGCGCAGCGCACCCGATGCGGTGAACTGGCCATGCGTGCCGAACAGAATATCGGCGCGGGTGCCGACGGCTTCGCGGATCGCCTTGACCATGCGGGTGGAGACATCGATGTCGATCAGGCGCGGCTGGTGGCCGTCGAAGGCGGTGTAGGGGCCTGCCGGGTCGAGCTTGACGGCGTTGAACCCCTGCTCGACATATTCGAGCGCGCAGGCGGCCGCCAATTCGGGGTCATTGTAGACGTTCCGGCCGTCCGGCGCGTCCTCCGAATGGACGCTGCCGGTGTGCGGATAGAGATAGGTGTAGGAGCGCAGCGTCTCGTGCACCTGGCCGCCGAGCAGTTTGTAGACCGGCTTGTCGGCTTCCTTGCCGACAATGTCCCAGCAGGCCATTTCCAGCGCCGAGAAACAGCCCATGCCGGTAACGTCGGGGCGCTGGGTAAATCCTGAGGAATAGGCGCGGCGGAAGAAGGTCTCGATGTCATGCGGATCGTGGCCGATCAGGTAACGCTCGGCCATGTCCTCGACCAGCTTCGCTGTTATGTGAGCCGAGAAGGTGGCGTTGTAGGCCTCGCCGTAACCGACGACGCCGCCATCGGTGGTCAGCTTGACGAAGATGAAATACTTGCCGCCGATGCCGGGCGGCGGGTTGCCGACTACCCAGGTCTTGACGTCGGTGATCTTCATTTTTGGTCCTCCAGAACCAGTTCGGCGCCCTTCCATCCGGTCATGACCGAGGCGGCGTTGGTGTTGCCGGTGATGTTGGCGGGAAAGATCGAGGCGTCGATGACACGCAGACCTGCGAGCCCGTGCACTTTCAGGCGCGGGTCGACGACGGCGGCCCCGGCGCCCGGCCCCATGCGGCACGTCGAGACCGGGTGATAGACGGTGCCTGAGCGCTTCCTGAAATCCTGGATCAGATCGGCATCCGATTGGATCGATGGGCCCGGCAAAACCTCCTCAGTGATGATCTCGGCCATGGCGGGCATCGAGGCTATCTTGCGCACGAATTTCACCGCCGCCAGCATCTCGTCGACATCGGCGTTGGTGGAATAGGCGTTGGCGACGATCCTGGGATAGTCCAGCGGATTGCTGGAGCGGATCATGATCTCGCCGCGGCTGGACGGGCGGCAGTTGGAGAGGCCGATGGAAAAGCCCGGCCACGGATCCGGCGTCAGGATCGGCCGCTCGCCGCTCTTCGGAATGACGGTCGAGAAAGCCTGGAAATAAAGCTGCATGTTGGGGCGCGAAAACGCCAGGTCGGTTCGGAAGAAGCCGCCGCCATGGTTCATCGACAGCGACAGCGGGCCGGAGCGGGTGAGGATGTACCGCATGCCGACCAGCAGCTTGCCCCACCAGGGCCGCAGGATTTGGTTGAGCGTCGGCACGTTTCCCTTGAAGGTATAGTTGATGCCGACATGGTCCTGCAGATGCGCGCCGACATTTTCGTTGCCGTGGACGACCGGGATGCCAAGCCCCTTGAGCAGTGACGAGGGGCCGACGCCGGACAGTTGCAGCAGCTGCGGCGAGTTGATCGAACCGGCGGACAGGATCACCTCGCGGCCGGCCCGCGCCGTCTTGGTCTCGCCGTTCTGCAGATATTCGATGCCGACGGCTCGCTTGCCCTCGAACAGGATTCTGGTCGCCAGCGCATTGGCTTCGACGCGCACATTCGCGCGCTTCATCGCCGGGCGCAGGAAGGCGCGCGCGGCCGACATGCGGCGGCCATTCCTGGTCGAGATCTGGTAGACGCCGACGCCTTCCTGGGCGGCGCCGTTGAAGTCAGGGTTGAGCGGCAGCCCAGCCTGCTGGCCGGCTG
The DNA here is from genome assembly GCF_040321695.1 of Mesorhizobium sp. M0292. Taxonomy (NCBI): domain Bacteria; kingdom Pseudomonadati; phylum Pseudomonadota; class Alphaproteobacteria; order Hyphomicrobiales; family Phyllobacteriaceae; genus Mesorhizobium; species Mesorhizobium sp. M0292. The sequence continues at coordinate 188,408 of NZ_JAMYSB010000005.1, read as the reverse complement.
CGAGGTAGCGCCTGGTCAGCGGATGGACGGCGTTCGTCGTGTCGGTGATATGCAGCGGCCCGCCGGTGCCGCGCCATCTGTCGGCGCCGGCCTCATTGTCCTCAAGCGCCTTGAAGCCCGGCAACAGATCGTCATAGCCCCAACCGGGATTTCCGGCATCGCGCCAGTCGTCAAAGTCCTCGCGCGCGCCACGGATCCAGACCATGGCGTTGATCGAGCTGGAGCCGCCAAGCAGCTTGCCGCGCGGCCAATGGTCGACATTGCCGGCAAGGCCGGGGTCCGGCTCGGGCTTGTAGTTCCAGTTGACCGCCGGATCGAAGAAGGTCTTGCCGTAGCCGAGCGGCATCTGGACATAAAAGCGGCGGTCGCTGCCGCCGGCCTCCAGCACCAGCACGGAGAAGCGGCCCGAAATCGACAGCCTGTCGGCCAGAACCGAGCCGGCCGAGCCGGAGCCGACGATGATGAAGTCATAAGTCTGCATGATTGGTGTTGGCGGCTCCGCAAAACTGAGCGCAGCCTATCCGCGACGGCTTGGCCGCGCCCCTGCGGCTTCCGGCATGGCTTGTGAAAAAAGCGACCGTGAGACGCCTGGTCGGAAAAGCCACCATGGAACCGACATTGCGCCGGGAGCCTCGCCCGTCGCGTTGACCTCTTGGGCCCGTGACGCTACGGGATCAAGGGCTATCGCTTTAGGGGAATCTCGGATGGTGCATTACGCGGACGGACGGCCGATCGGCGATCTGACCTTGCGTACGCTCGCCATGCCGGCCGATGCAAATGCGGCCGGCGACATCTTTGGCGGCTGGGTGATGGCGCAGATGGATCTTGCCTGCGGCATCCGTGCGGCCGAGCGGGCCAAGGGCCGCGTGGTGACGGCGGCGGTCAAGGAAATGTCCTTCGCCAAGGCGATGAAGATCGGCGACACGCTGTGCATCTACACCCATGTCGAGCGCGTCGGCCGCACCTCCATGACGCTCAAGGTCGAGGCCTGGGCGCAACGCTACCTCTCCGACCTGATGGAGAAGGTCACCCACGCCGATTTCGTCATGGTGGCGCTGGATAGCGACGGCAAGCCGAAGCCGATTCCAACCGAAAGTTGACATCGTCGATTCTGCCAAGCTTGCGCTTATGTAACATCCCCCGCGCGGGCGATGCGCTGCGCGACATCCAATGGTTGCCTTCACATCCGATTCTGCGGGCGGCGGAGGGAAGACAATGCGTCAACACATGCTGAACGGCTGGCTCGTGGCGGCCCTCGTCGCGGTGATCTGGCTGCTTGGCACGACCGCTTATACCGAGATCAGGAAAGAGCTTCCAAGCGTTGCCTGCACGCACGACCGGACCGTTGGCAACGAGCGGACTGCCCAGCGGTCTGCAAGGGTAGAGACGTGCGGCGCAGTGTGTTGCAGCAACCCTGCGTCAAAGGCCTGAGGGCCCGTCAGCGGAAGACCTCGTCAGCCTCAAAATGATCATGCGCCGGCGAACGAAACGCTGCAGCTATGTCGCGATGGCGCGACCAACGATGCCAGGGCGGATCCAGTTAAACCCGGGTACGCGTCGTCGACGGCAAAATCCGTAAACTATTGCTGGGCAACGGTTTTCAGGCGTGCACGCCATCGAATCTTTCACGCGCCGCCTGGACCCGCGAGGTGTTCTTCCGCGCCCATTCGCCGAGCGCGCCGACCGGCACCAGCAGCTCATGGCCGAGCTCCGTCAGCTCATAGTCGACGCGTGGCGGGATGGTCGGGAACACGGTTCGGGTGACGAAGCCGTCGCGCTCAAGACCGCGCAAGGTGGTGGTCAGCATCTTCTGCGAAATGCCGCCGACAGCGGCGCGCAACTCATTGAAACGCAGCGGTCCGCCGCCCAGCTTGCCGACGACCAGAACGGTCCATTTGTCGCCGACGCGCTGCAGGATTTCCGAGACGGCGCGGCAGTCTTCGGTGTTGTGCGGGTGCCTCAGTAACATAACGGTGCCTCCTTGCGCTGCCATTTGTCAGTATCTCATATAGCGCCGGTATCCAAACGATACCAGCTTTTGCATATATGGAGAGCCCCATGTCCAAGCCCAAAATCGCCATCGTCGTCGGTTCGACACGCGCCGCGCGTTTCGCCGATGTGCCCGCCCAGTGGATCGCCAAGATCGCGAAATCTCATGCCGACATCGACGTCGAGACCGTCGACCTGCGCGACTGGCCGCTGCCCTTCTTCGACGAGGTCGCCTCGTCCGCCTGGGCGCCGTCGCAGAACGAAGTTGCCCAGCGCTGGCAAAAGAAGGTCGCCGAATTCGACGGCTTCATCTTCACCGCCGCCGAATACAATCATGGCCCGACGGCCGTGCTGAAGAACGCCATCGATTACGCCGCCAATGAATGGAACAAGAAGCCGGCCGGTTTCGTCGGCTATGGCAGCGTCGGCGGCTCGCGCGCTGTCGAACATTTGCGTCTTGCCGCGGTCGAATTGCAGATGGCGCCGGTCAAATCCGCCGTTCACATTGCCTGGAGCGATTTCCTGGCGGTGCGCCAGGGCGAGAAGAAGCTCGAGGAGATCGAGCATCTGAACCAGGCTGCCACGGCGCTGGTCAACGACGTTGCCTGGTGGGCCCGCGTGCTCAAGGCAGCGCGTCAGGCCGACGCGATTGCCGGCGAAGCCCAGGCGGCCTGAGCCTTATCCTCCCAAGGACCGATGATTTTTCCAAAGGGCGGCGTTTGCGCCGCCCTTTTTCATTCACGTGAAGAGGCGCTCTCGGCTCCCTTGGCCGGATGGTGGAGTCGGACCGGCAAGGTCGCGCTGATGCCTTGACGATCCCGCGCGAAGGATCGCCGCCTGTCACAGCCAACCGCCGGAAAACCCGGCCCGGCGCAGTCCTGTGGTGATGGCCGGCACGCGGCGCATCAATCGCCACAGGAAGTCGGACCGGTAGTTCTCGATCATCAGGGCGATCGGCCCCTGGTTGATGCCGACATGGTCCGGCGATACCCAACCGCAGGCGCGGCCGTCGTCGGCAGCGATCGTCGGGTTGAAGCTCGCGGTGAAGCCGTAAGGGTTGCCGTCGCGCAGGTCCATCTCGTGGAAATGGCGCAGCGCCGGCAGCACGATTTCCGGCGCAAAAGGCAAGGAGGCGATTGCCGCCCATGGCGACAGCGTGCCGTCATCGGGGCCAAACGGTGCGCCGCGGGCGAGATAACCGAAGAAGCGGCGTCCATCGGCTCGCCGCGCGATCGGACCTGGGCCGTCGCTGGCGGTGACGCCCCAGCAATTCTCGCCATAGCCCGCGAACCCCCTCGGATTGCGGATTGCGTAATCGCGCTGCAGATACGTCGCCTGGCGGCTGTTTTCGAAATAGTCCCGGTCGTGATCGCGCATGAAGGCATCGCGGATGTCGCGAAAATCGATCCAGATATGCGAGAACTGGTGGATGAAAAGCGGGCCGGCATAGACCATCTCGCGGCCGTAGATGGTCTTCCATTTGTAAGTGGACAGCCAGGCCGCGTAGCTCTCGGGAGTTAGCGAGTGGGTCGGCGAACCGAGACCCAGGACGTACAGGATCAGCGCCTCGTCAAATCCTTCCCAGCGGTAGCGGAGAAAGCCTTTTCCAGGCCGCCAGCCATGGGTGACGGTGGCGCCGCCGTTCTGCGCCCAGCGCCAGTCGGCACGGCGGTAGAGCGCATCGGCAAGCTGGCGGATTTCCAGTTCGAGCTCATCGTCCTCGTCGAAATAAGCGCCGGCGGCCAGAACACCGGCAAGCAAAAGGGCGGTATCGATCGTGGACAGTTCGCAATTCCAGACGCGGCGGCCGGTCTTCATGTCGAGGAAATGATAGTAGAAACCTTTGTAGCCGGTGGCATCGGGCTCCGGCCCGTGCGGGGCGTTCCAGAAGAAGCGAAGCGTGGCGAGCGTCCGCTCGATTGCGGCATCGCGCGTCATGAAACCGCGCTCGACACCGACGGGATAGGACGACAAAGCGAGCCCGACGGCGGCTATGCTGGCAGGCGACGCCTGCGTGTTGCGGTCGGCGACCAGGCCGTTGGCAGGGTTGGCCTCGTTGAGAAAATACTCGAAGGACAGGCGCTGGATATCTTGGAGAAGCTCGTCGTTTAGCGCGTGTTCGTTCGATGCATCCATGACAATCGATATAGAGGCTTTGGCTGCTTTTGCCATTCGCCCAGCGGATCAATCATGGGTGAGGGCAGGCTGGGGCCGATAGCGAAAGGCGCTGCCGACGCACCGAATTCAAATCGAGGGGCTGCGAAGATCGGTTGGACCGCCATATGCACGGCCCTGCCATCTGGCCTGGCCGTCCTCCCCTGATATATCCGGCTGCGATCCATCACATGAGCATGCCCCGTGAAGTCACCCAGCCTGTCAGGCGTCGTTTCCCCCATGACCCCGGTGCTGGTCTGTGCACTTGCGATCTTCCTTCTGTCCGCCATGGATGCGGCGATGAAAATCCTGGTGATCGCCGTCGGTGTCTACAACACGGTGCTGTGGCGAAGCATGCTTGCGAGCGTGGTCGCGGGCACGGCCTGGGCGGCGGGGCCGCGTTCCCTTCCCACGCCTTCCGTGCTGCGGCTACACGCGCTGCGCGCCGTGATCGTGGGCATCGTTCTGCTGTCGTTCTTCTGGGGCCTTGCCAGATTGCCGCTAGCGGATGGGATCGGGCTTAGTTTCGTCGCGCCGCTGTTCGCTCTCCTGCTGGCGGCGCTGCTTTTGGGCGAACGCATACAGCGCCAGGCGATCTGGGCCTCGCTGGCGGGCATCGCCGGCGTCGTCATCATCATGGCCGGACAGTTCGGGCAAGGGAACTATACCGGGGATGCCCTGCTTGGCACGGTGGCGGTGCTCGCATCGACGGTGTTCTACGCCTACAATCTGATCCTCTCGCGGCGGCAGGCGCTGGTGGCCAAACCAGTCGAGATCATGCTGTTCCAGAACCTGTGCGTTGTCGCCGTCCTTCTCCCCGCCGCTCCCTGGCTCGCGGTTGCCCTGCCGGGCAATCTCTGGCTTCCACTGGCCGGAGTGACGGCGCTGTCGCTCTCCGGCCAGTTCCTGATGAGCTGGTCCTACGCGCGGGCCGAAGCGCAATATCTAATCCCAACGGAGTATTCTGCCTTCATCTGGGCGATCGTGTTTGGCTGGCTGTTCTTCGACGAGGCGGCGACCTGGACCACGCTGGCTGGAGCGGCCCTGATCGTGGCCAGTTGCCTGATCGCCTCGCGCTCCAATCCGAAGCTTGCCGAACCGATCGAAGCCGCGGTCTGAGGGCGCTATTCGCTTTGACGGCAGAGTGTCAACGCACCACTTCGCGATGGCCGCTGGGCAGCCGGGTGGCGATCAGCTTGTCGATACGGCGGCCATCGAGGTCGACGACCTCGAAACGCCAGCCTTGCGCGTCGACGCATTCGCCGGTCGCCGGCAGATGGTGCATGTGCGACAGCACATAACCGGCGACGGTCTCGTAGTCGCGGTTTTCCGGCAGGTCGATACCGAGAACGTCAGCCATCTCGTCGGCTTGCATGTATCCCGCGAGCAGCCATGAGCCGTCCTCGCGCTTGACGGCGTTTTCCTCGTCGCCGGCATCAAGGTCGGCGCGGAAGACGCCGGTGATGGCCTCGAGAATGTCGGCAGGCGTGACGATCCCTTCGAAATGGCCGTATTCGTCATGCACCAGCGCCATCGGCACGTCGGATTCCTTCAGCTTCTGCAGCACATCCAGCGCGTCGGCCTGATCGTAGACGATGGGGGCGGCGCGCACATGCTTGCGCGGATCGAGTGCGCGGCCGGCGAGCAGGGCGGCCAGCACGTCGCGCGTCTGAACAACGCCAACCATGACGTCGACGCCGCCATCGCCGGCCGGCAGGCGCGAATGCTGGGTCTCCATCAAGAGCTTGCGGATGGCACCCTCATCGGACTGCAAATTGATCCAGTCGACCTCGGTGCGCGGCGTCATCACGGCGCGCACGGCGCGATCGCCGAGCCGCATGACGCCGGCGATCATGCGCCGCTCGTCGGATTCGATGGTGCCGTGGTGCTCGGCCTCGGCGACCAGCATCTTGATCTCTTCGTCGGTGACCTTCTCCTCGCTCTCGCCGCGCTGGCCAAGCAGCCACAATATGGCGCGGCCGGAAATGTCGAGCAGGAACACCAGCGGCGCCGAGACGGTGGCGAGGATGGTCATCGCAGGCGCTGCGCGGGCCGCAACACGCTCGGGATCGCGCAGCGCGATCTGCTTGGGCACCAGCTCGCCCACGATCAGCGAGAAATAGGTGATGATCGCAACGACAATGCCGACGCCGAGCGGATCGGCGATGTTTTCGCGCATGCCGGTCGAGGCCAGGTACACCGACAGCCTGTTGCCCAGCGTGGCGCCGGAGAAGGCGCCCGACAGCACGCCGACCAGAGTGATGCCGATCTGCACTGACGACAGGAATTTGCCGGGATTGGAGCCGAGCGTCAGCGCACGCCCGGCGCCATTGACGCCGCGGTCGATCATCGCCTTGAGCCGCGCCGGGCGCGACGACACGATGGCGAGCTCGGACATCGACAGAAGGCCGTTCACACAGATGAGGACGACCACGGTGGCGATTTCGACGTATAGCATCAGGGCTCAATAGCATTGCGGCGGGCCGCAGGAAAATAGTCCGCGATGATTTTTGGAAAATGACAGTGGTTCAGGGGAATTGCCTGAGCACCCCGACAACAGCCTTGCCGTCGGTGAAATAGGGATCGCCGCCGCCGTTGCGTCCGGTCCTGGTGGCGCCGATGCCCGGGATGTCGCTCACCGAGATCACCATGCCGGCCGCCGACAGGTCGTGGATCACGAGATCGCGCTCGGCGTCGATGTCAGGGGCGATATGGTGGGTGATGGCGCCGGTATCGTGGCTGAGACCAACGCCGCGGTCGAAGCTGGCCGAGCCCATCCAGAGCGTTCGGCCGTCGTCGCCGGTCGCATCGCTGCGCCAGAAGCGGACATGATGGCGCCGGTCGGCGCTCCCGCCGACCGGCTTTTCGAAGGCGAGATCCTGGGCGCGGCCTTCGAACAGCAGCCGGCTGACCGGGGCGTCAGGATAGGGATGGTCGAACAGCACGCTCTCACCGATTTCGATCGCGGTCTTTAGCGTCACGCCATCGGCCGTATCCCATCCGGTCATGGCGAAGGCATGGACCATCTCTTTTTCGGTACCGACAAGGCCGATATTGATCGGGTCGCCGGGAATGCCTTGCGGCGTGTGTGTCACCATCTCGAAAGTCTGCGTGCGAAAGCCGCGGTCGCGAACCGTCCAGAATTCCGGCGCAGCGACATAGGCGAGGGCCAGCCAGACCGCCAGAAGAGCGGCGAGCCAGGTCAATGCGCGTCGTTGCAGGCTTCGTCGGCTCATGAAAGCGGCTCGATCCGTGCGGTATCTGTGCCTGACGGACCCTGGAAATCAATGGCCAGCGGCGAGCAGCCGTTCTATCGTCGGCCATCGTTTTTGCGGGGGGTGAGCAGGAATGGATAAGAAGCCGGTGGGTCGCAGCTCGATGGCATTGACCGCGGACCTTGTCGCAAGGGTCGAGCGTGTCGAACCGGATCCGGGTCCCGAGCCCGGAACAACCGAGCATACAGACGCGGAGTTCGATAGTCTTGTCGAGCAACTTCTGTCGGAGCATCGGCCTGAAGCGCTATGGGTCTTTGCCTACGGGTCGCTGATCTGGAACCCCGAATTTGCCCATGTCGAGCAGCGCCCGGCCACGGCGCCAGGATGGCACCGCTCGTTCTGCCTGACGCTGACCCGTTGGCGCGGAACCCGTGATTTGCCGGCGCTGATGCTGGCGCTCGATCGAGGCGGCAGCTGCAACGGCATCGTCTATCGGCTGCCCGCGGAAGACCATGTCGGGCAACTTGGCCAGTTGATGCGCCGCGAGATCGATGCCAATCCGCCGACTAACGTGCCATGCTGGATCAAGGTCAAGACCAAGGATGGGCCGTTGCGGGCCTTGGCTTTCGTCGCCGCGCCAGACGGCAGGGCCTATGCGGGCCGGCTGCCATTGGAGCAGGTTGCCGACACGCTGGCGCGGGCTGCCGGGCATTGGGGCTCGTCGGCTCAATACCTGTTCCGAACCGTCAGCAAGTTGGAAGAGAGCGGTATCCGCGACAGGAACCTTTGGCGCATCCAGGATCTGGTGGCCCAGCAAATCATCGCTTCCACCAGGAACGCCAATCCCGACTGATTTCTGAACGGTGAAACGCCTTAGCGGCAGGCGCGGTAGCCGCTTTTGCGGTTCTTGATGTCGAAATGGAAATGGTTGCGGTGATCGTAATTGTAGCCGGGACCGAGCACGGTGGTGAAATACTGGCAGCCGTCGGCACGCACATTGTTGAGGAAGCCGCGGGTGCGGAAGGCAAACAGGCCGGGCTTGCGCACGTCGATGTCGTCGCCGTTGTTGAGCTCGATGCTCATGACGTCGAGGGCGTTGCCCTTGCCGTGCTCGGACAGGACACCTTCGCCGGCGATGTTGCGGCAGGAATAGCTTGAGCCCTGGTGGATGGTCTTGACGCCCGAGAAATAGCGCCAGCGGGCGGAGGGAACCAGTTCGTTGCTGGTCCAGGCGGCGAAACTTGCGGCCATGTCGCAGGTCAATGTTGCGGCGGGCTTCATCTGGATGCCGCCGATGGCGGAGACCTTGACCGGCCAGTCTATGCCGCACTGTCCCTCGTGGATCGGCTGGACATCGGTGTAGACGACGCGAAGCCGCTTCAGCTCGCCACGGCAATCGGTTTCGCTGGCCGGCATCTGCTGCGGCTCCGACTCCGACATCGGCTCGTCCATGTGCGGATAGGCGGCAGTCATATAGGGATTGGACGGGACGAGCTTCTGCATGCCTTCATATTGCGGCACGGCCGCGGTCTGCGAGCCGACATCGACGGCCGGCTGCAGCGACAGCACGCTGCCAGTGTTGCAAGCCGAAACGGCGGCCAGCGCAAGACCGGCGGCCAGTATCGCTGCGCTTTTTGCCTTCGCGGCGCGAAATATTGCGGCCATGGGCGGAATCCTGTCCTTGATCGGTGGGATTTTAACGATCAAGGGTAAAGGAAAACTCAGCGTTCCCGTTCATGCCTGCGGCCGAAATGCGGCAGCCAGACCATCACCGGCATGACGATCACTGAAGGGCCATCACTGGCAGAAAGTGCCACCATTCCGGCGCGGTTCGAGATCGAGATGGAAATGCAGGGAATGGTCCGGGTCCGCGCCCGGTCCAAGCACGGTCTTGAACGGTCCGCAGGCGGCCTTGCGCACCGCATTGAGGAATTTGCCGTCCTTCTCGGGCGGCGTTGGACCGACTTCGACCTTTCTGCCATCTGACAACGTGAAGCTGGCAATATCGAGCGCGTTGCCGAAGGCATGTTCCGACAGATGGCGCGTGCCGTTGCGCGGCCGGCAGACAAAGGCCGATGCCTGGTTGATCGATTTCAGGTCGGCTCCGAACTCGGCTTTCGCCGCCGGCTGTATGATTTCGGCGGCAAAGCGGGCTGCAGCCTCGGCCATTGGGCAGTTGAGTTCGGTCGCGGGGCCGATGGCGATGGATTTTCCGAGCGACTTCAGCACCAGGGGATAGGGGATCGAGCAGCCGATGTCGGGATTGCTTTCCGCCTTATGCTCCTCGAATTCGACACCAAGGGCCGTCAGCCGCTCGCGACAGGCGACTTCCGCCGCCGGCATTTTTGCATCGGGCAAATCGGCCGAGCGCGCATCGGGCAGCATCTTCTTGTCGCCGGCATCGGGTTTTTCAGGTGGTTGCGGAGCAACGGCCGGCGGCTGAGCTTCAGGTTCCGAAGTGTCTGGCTTTTGTGTCGGAATCGGCGCCGCGGCCGGCGGCTCGGGCTCGCTTTGCCTATCGGTCGATGGCTTCGGGGCTGACGGTCCGGGCCGCGCCTGCTTTTTAAAACCGGATTTTTCTTCGTTGAATCGATCGTCATTGGACCGGTTGGGCGCGCCAAGGGCGTTCGGACCTTCGGCCTTTTGCTTTTCGATCGGTGCCGCGCCGGTCTTCGGCGCCTCTGAAGGACGCGCCTCGGGCAGCGGGACAACGCGCGAGGGCTGCACCGGAACATCGGCGGGCGAGGGCTTTTTATCCGGGGTCTTTTGTTCCACCTGCTTTGGCGTGATGTGCCGCTTTGGACTGGGCTTCTGGCGGTGCTTGCTGCGCGGCTTAGGATGCGAGTCGACCTGCGGTGAAAACAGCTGCTCCAACCGCTGTGACAGCGGCGTGTAATGCTTTTTGCGCTGTTTGGCGTCGGCTTGCGTCAGCAGGGGCGTCAGCAGCAGAGCCGTGACGACCATGACCAGTGCAACCCTGGATGTTCGGGAAAGTACAAGCGACCCCATCGTCCTCAACGGCGCGAACGCCCGGAGGTTGCCTGCGGCCCATCACGAACGGTAACGACGTCGTTACGCGCCAATCGCTTCCAGCCCTTCTTCCAGCCAGTCGGCCAAAAGCGGCATGCCGAGCAGGTATTTCGCCGTGCGCTTGTTGGCGCGGTCGCGCGCGGCGGCAACCGCATCGGACCATTCCGCTGCGTCATAGTCGCCGCGGCCGACCCAGGCCAGCGCGATCAACTCGGCCGCTTCGTCGACGTTGAGGTCGTTGATCAGCTCGCGCAGCTCTTCCTCGGTGAGGTCTTCCGCGCTTTCCTCCGCCAGACCGTCATGGTGGTGATTGGCATGTGATTCACCATCGAGCTCGACCTCATGCTCGGCACCGTCGGCATAGTCTTCGTTGACGGCAGCACTCAGTCCCTTTGCCTTGAGAATGAACAGGCGCACGGTGTCCGGGCCGATCGATAGCTCCCATTCCCGCTCACGGCGCTGTTGCACTCTCGGGCACCCCCGCTGATCATTTCCCGAATGATAGCGGATTTGCAGCGCGCGTCACGTCATGTTCTGATCCCTGGCTCCCGCCTTTGACCGAATTCAGGTTAGGCACGGCCGCACAAATAGTTTCGGCGGCTGCGGGTTTCCGGGATGAAAAGTCTGCATCCCGGCGTTAGCTTTTCATTATCGTCATTTTCCCTCAAGATCGTCATTATCCCTCAAGGAGGCTTCGATGCATAAAAGAGTGTTGATCCAGGCGGCTGCGGCGCTTGTGGCGCTGCAGTTCTTTGCGGTTCCGGTGTTTGCGGCCGGCGGCGGTGGCGGTGGTACCGAGACCACCACCCAGTGCAAGAAGGGGCAGGTCTGGGACAAGAAAAAGCAGAAATGCGTCGCGCCGAAGTACGGCATGCTGGACGACGATAACATCTATGATGCTGGTCACGACCTGGCCATGGCCGGGCGTTATGACGAGGCGATCGCCGTGCTCAGCCTTGCCGCCAACAAGCAGGATCCACGCATCCTCAACTATCTCGGCTATTCGCATCGCCATTCCGGCCGTGTCACCGTCGGCCTCGGCTATTACGAGGAAGCGCTCCGCATCAACCCGGATTACACGCTGGTGCGCGAATATCTCGGCGAGGCCCATCTGCAGATCGGCGATCTGGTCGGCGCCCAGGCGCAGCTGGCCGAGATCGAGAAGCGGACGGGCAAAGATTCGCGCGAATACGGCATGCTGGCCGAACAGATCTACCATTTCATGAGAAGCTGACCCCACCCCAACGGCTTTTCTGGGCCGGCTGCGAGCAATCGCAGCCGGTTTTTGTTGTCGCAACTGCAACACGCTGCACATGCCGTGACGGCAATTGCGCAAGTCGGCTCATGATTTTTCAAAAAGCCTGCTTTTTCAGCGTGAAAAACGCGCGAGGATCGCTATATTGGGGAAAATTGCGGTGAAACGGTTCCGTTAGCCCGAGGCTGCCGGACCCGTTTTCTTTTTATACCCATCGACAAGGCTTTCCCCGAAATGCGGGGGTGGCGGCAGGAAAGGTCAGGCATCATGAACAAGGTCCCGATGACAGGCGAGGGGTTCGCGTCATTGAAGGAAGAACTGCGCTGGCGCCAGCAGCAAGAGCGGCCGCGTATCATCGAGGCGATCTCCGAAGCGCGCTCGCATGGCGACCTGTCCGAAAATGCCGAATATCATGCCGCCAAAGAGGCGCAGAGCCTCAATGAGGGCCGTGTCAACGAACTGGAAGACTATATTGCTCGGGCCGAGGTGATCGACGTCACCAAGCTTAGCGGCGACAAGGTCAAGTTCGGCGCCACGGTGGTGCTGGTCGACGAGGACACCGAGGAAAAGAAGACCTACCAGATTGTCGGCGACCAGGAAGCGGATGTGAAATCGGGCCGTATTTCGATCTCCTCGCCGATCGCGCGCGCGCTGATCGGCAAGGAAGTCGGCGACGCCATCGAGGTCAACGCCCCCGGCGGCGCCAGGGGTTATGAGATCGTCCAGGTGCAATTTATCTAGCACCTCAGAATTGCTGGAAGGTCCTATGCCGAAGCTTGGAGCTTAAGGGCTAATAGCTTTTCTGCTTCCGGCACCACCTGTGCCGGCATGAGGCGCTCCCCCGCTGCGGCCAGCAACGTTGAGGCATATTGCCCGCGCGGGCCGGTCAAACCCGGCTCGGTCGCCAGGAACACCGCGACCGTCGGCAGGCCGAAGGCGCTGGCGAGGTGGGTCAGACCGGTGTCGGCGCCGATAACCAGCGTCGAGCGGCCAAGGATCGCGGCAATGTCTGCCAGCGGCGATCTCGGCACCACGATCGTTGACGGCACGGCTTTCGAGATCGCCTTGGCCACCGCCTTCTCACGCTCGTTCGACCAGGTGGTGACCGGCGTCATTCCGCTACCAACCAGCAGGCGAGCCGTTTCGATCCAGTCTTCGGCGGGCCATTTCTTGTCCTCGCGGCTGGTGCCGTGCAGCAGGAAGGCCGTCTTGCCGTCAATGCCGGCCAGGCCGCCGGGAGGCGGCACAATCCCGGATGCGAGCGCCGAAAGATCGGGCTCGTAGCCGAGCGCCAGCCCGAACAGCCGGCGCGTGCGTTCGATGGCGTGCAGGTTGCGCGGCACGGCGTATTTGCGCTGGTAAAACAACGTTGCCGAGGGCTCCCGCGCGCTTGCGCGGTCGAAACCTGCGATTGGTGCCGCTGCCTGTTTCGCAACCAGGGCCGATTTCAGCAGCCCCTGCGCATCGATGACGAGGTCGTACTCGCCTGCTTGCAGAGCGCGGCGCAAGCTTGTCGCCTCCCGCCATGTGCCGGCGTTGAACAGATGCTTGCGCCAGCGCCGGATGGCGACGGTATGGATCTTTGCTATCGCCGGATGCAGCGCGACGATGCCGGCAAAGGCCTCTTCGACGCACCAGTCGAAGGCGATATCGGGGCGCTTGCGGCGTGCATCTTCGACGGCGGGGAAGGTGTGGATGACGTCGCCCATCGAGGAGGTCTTGACGATCAACACCTTCATGCGGCGGCCGGGAGTTCCAGCAACCTGTCCGCCGCCGCTGCCACTCGGGCAACGTCCAGCGTCTTCAGGCAGTTGAGGTGGCCGAGCGGACAGACCTTCCGGTGGCAGGGCGAACAGGACAGATGCAACCAGATCAGTTCGCGCTGTTCAGCCAACGGCGGCGTGTTTTCCGGCGAGGTCGAACCGTAGACGGCAACGACCGGCGTGCCGACGGCGGCCGCGACATGCATCAGCCCGCTGTCGTTGGACACCGCCAGCCTGGCCGCGGCGATCAGGTCGATGGCGTCCTCCAGCCGTGTCTTTCCTGCCAGATCGACGACACCGGGCGCGAGTGCTGCGATCTCGGCGGTGACGTCGCGATCGTTCTTCGAGCCGAACAACGCGACCTTGAATCCTTTCGCCATCATCTCTCCGGCGAGGCCGGCATAGCTTTCGCTAGGCCAGCGTTTGGCCGGACCGAATTCGGCGCCGGGCATCATGGCGACGAATTTTCCCGGCTGCACTGCGAAGCGAGCGAGCAGATCTTTCTGATTGCCGGCGTCGACGGTGAGCCGCGGCGGCCGGAAATGTCCGCCTTGGGCGAGGCCAAAATAGGCCTGCGCGGTGCGCCGTTTGACGGCATCGGGCAGCGGCACGATGTCGGTCAGCAGGCCGTAGCGCATTTCCCGGAGATTGCCGAAGCGGCGGGGGATGCGGGCAAAGAACGGGATCAGCGCCGATTTCCAGCTGCCCGGCAGGACGTAGGCCATGTCGTAGCGGCCGCGCAGCAGGCGGCCGAAGCGGCGGCGAATGGTGAATTCGAGCGCGCCCGGTTGCAGCGGGAAATCGATCTGCTGGCGAATCTCGGGCATGCGCTTGACCAGCGGGGCCGCCCAGGCCGGGGCCAGCACGTCGATGGCGGCGTTGGGATGGACGTCCTTCAGCGCTGAAAACAGGCACTGCGCCATGACCATATCGCCCACCCAGCGTGGGCCGATCACGAGGATCGTTGGGCTTTCAGCCATTCGACATAGTCTCTGACGCCGGTTTCCACGCTGCGGAATTGCCCATTATAGCCGGCTGCGCGCAAGCGGGACATATCAGCCTGGGTAAAACTCTGGTAGCTGCCCTTGAGGTGATCGGGGAATTCGATGAACTCGATCTCGCCCTGGCCCAGCGTATCGATCACGGTCTCGGCAATGGCGCGGAACGGCTGGGCGCGGCCGGTGCCGCAGTTGAAGATGCCGCTCGAGCCGCGCTTCCACAGCCACAGATTGACGTCGGCGACATCGCCGACGTGAATGAAGTCGCGGCTTTGTTCGCCGGGGCCGAAGCCGTCATGGGCGCCGAACAGCTTTGGGTTTTCGCCGCGCCCGACCTGATTGAACAGATGGAAGGCGACCGAGGCCATGGCGCCCTTGTGCGCCTCGCGCGGGCCATAGACGTTGAAGTAGCGCAGGCCCGCGACCTGCGAATGATCGGTGTCGAACACGGTGCGCCTGACATAGTCGTCGAATAGTTTCTTCGAATAGGCGTAGACGTTGAGCGGCCGCTCAAGTGCGGGATCCTCGCGAAACTCCGAACCGCCGCCGTAGACGGAAGCCGAGGAGGCATAGAGGAACGGTATGCGCAGCGAAAGACAGCCATGCAGCAAGCGCTTTGAGAAGGCGTAGTTCACGTCCATCATGAACTTGCCGTTCCATTCCGTGGTGGTCGAGCAGGCGCCCTGGTGGAAGACGGCCTCGACGCGGCCTAGGTCGCCGGCTTCCAAGGTGGCCAAGAATTCGTCCTTGTCGCGATAGTCGGCTATCTGCAAATCGGCCAGGTTGGCGATCTTGTGGCCGTCGGTGAGGTCGTCGACGACGAGGATGTCATCATGGCCTTCGGCATTGAGTGCGGCGACGATGTTGGAGCCGATCATGCCGGCCCCGCCCGTGACGATGATCATGAAGGCCTCTGGTTGCTTGCGATTCCGGTCCTTATAAGGGAGGCCAAGCGTACTGTCGATGAAGCACCACGACGCCACAGCGAGACCGCGAAGCGGCCCGCTTTATTCGAGGCCCGCAAGCTAGGGGACAAAAAATGCCGTCGACCGAACTGCTCATTGCGTTTTTCGCCACCACGGCGATCTTTGCCTATATTCCAGGACCGGCGATGCTCTATGCCGCCGCGCAGACCATGGCGCGCGGGCGCTGGTCGGGGCTGACGGCGGCACTTGGCATCCATCTTGGCGGTTATTTCCATGTCTTTGCGGCTGCCGCCGGGCTGTCGGTGCTCTTCCATGCGGTGCCGCCGCTCTACATGGCGGTCAAGCTCATCGGCGCGCTCTATCTGATCTGGCTTGGCGTGTCCTTGTTCCGCAAGCGCGGGGACGGTGACACGGCGCTGCCGGCGATCGAGCGCAAATCGGCGCGCCGGGCATTTTTCGAGAGCATCACCGTCGAAGTGCTCAATCCGAAGACGGCGATCTTCTTCATGGCGTTCCTGCCACAGTTCATCGATGCCTCGGCGGGTTTCCCGGTGTGGCTGCAATTCGTCGTGCTGGGCACCATCGTCAATTTAATGTTCTCTTCGGCAGATATTGTCTGCGTGTTGCTGGCAGGCATGGTGATCGCCCGGCTGAAGCGCTCCAGCCGTGCGCAGCGCATCATGCAGAGGGCGGGCGGGGCGGTGCTGGTCGGACTGGGCGTCCACGTCGCGTTGCAGAAGAGCTGACGGCCGCCCTGACGTTGCGCTGCGCGGATTTGCGGTATATCGGCTTCGCCATGAACGATCCGGCCCGTAAATTGACAATTTTCAGGGTGATTGAGGTCGGCCTTTCCCTCGCATTGCCAGTGACATGATCAAGCACAATCCGCCTTCGCCCGAACCTTTGCACCGCGCCATTGCCCGCTTTGGCGACGTTGCCGTGCTGGTGGTCGGCGACTTCATCCTCGACCGTTTCGTCAACGGCGTCATCGAGCGCATCTCGCCGGAAGCGCCGATCCCGGTGCTGCACGGGCGCGGCGAGACCTCGACGATGGGCGGCGCAGGCAACGTTGTCGCCAACATCGTCTCGCTGGGTGCCAGCGCTATTCCCATATCGGTGATCGGCACCGATGTGGCCGGCGACAATCTGGTGCGGATGCTTGGCGAGTTCGGCGCCGACACGGTGGGCCTGGCGCAGGAGCGCGGTCGCATGACGTCGTCGAAGAGCCGCTTCAGCGCGCTCAATCAGCAGGTGCTGCGCTTCGATGAGGAAGAGATCAAGCCGCTCGACGACAAGGAACGGGCGGACCTGGTCCGGCATTTCCGCGACGCACTGGCGCGCGCCGACATCGTCATTCTGTCCGACTATGGCAAGGGCATCTTGCTCGACGGCGTCGCCGCCGACCTGATCGCCATCTGCCGCGAGGCGGGAAAACCGGTGCTGGTCGATCCCAAGGGCCGCGACTATGCGCGCTATGCCGGCGCGACCGCCATCACGCCTAACCGCAAGGAGCTTGGCGAAGCTGTCGGTCGCCCGGTTTTCGCCGACGACGAGATCGTCGCGGCGGCACGCCAGCTGATTTCGGCACATGGCTTCGACTTCGTGGTCGCCACCCGCAGCGAAAAGGGCATGAGCGTCGTCGGCGCGGATGAGGCGCGCCACATCGCCACCCAGGCGCGCGAAGTGTTCGACGTTTCGGGCGCCGGCGATACGGTCATCGCGAGCTTCGCGCTGGCTCTGGCCGCGGGCGCCGATCGCGTCATGGCCGCCTCCATCGCCAATGCCGCCGGCGGTGTGGTGGTGGGCAAACGCGGCACCGCGCGGCTGACCGTGGAGGAACTCACCGGTGCGCTGTTCCGCTCGCACGGCCCCACCGCTCACAAGGACGCCATCCTCGACGCCGCATCGGCCGCGCGCATGGTGGCGGCGTGGAAGGACGAGGGCCTGAGCGTCGGCTTCACCAATGGCTGCTTCGATATATTGCATGCCGGCCATGTCAGTCTTCTCCACGCGGCGCGCAGCCAGTGCGACCGGCTGGTGCTCGGCCTCAACAGCGATGCCTCGGTGCGTCGGCTGAAAGGCGCCGGGCGCCCGGTCAACGATCAGCATGATCGTGCCTGCGTGCTCGCCGCCCTGGCCTCGGTCGATGCGGTCGTGGTGTTCGAAGAGGATACGCCGCTGGCGCTGATCGAGGCGCTTCTGCCCGACATTCTGGTCAAGGGCGCCGACTACACGGTCGAAACCGTTGTCGGCGCCGATGTGGTGCAGAAGGCGGGCGGGCGCGTCGTCCTGGTCGACCTTGTCGCCGGCAAGAGCACCACCGGCACGATCGGCAAATTGCGCGCCGGCGGCGGTACCAACTGAGGGATTTCATGTCCGGACTGAATGACTATCTGGTCCGCTCGGCGGCCGCGATCACCGCGACAGTCGAGCGTGACCTGACCGCCGAGATGGAACGTGCTGTGAGTGCGGTCGTCGCCGCGCTTTCCTCGGGCAAGGCGCTGCTGGTCTGCGGCAATGGCGGCTCGGCCAGCGACGCCATCCACATTGCCACCGAACTGGTCGGCCGCTTCCTTAAGGAGCGCAAGGCCTACAATGTGATTGCGCTGCCGGCCAACGCGGGCATGCTGACCGCCTGGGGCAATGACTATGGCTTCGACACCGTGTTTTCGCGCCAGGTCGAGGCGCATGGCGCGCCCGGCGGCGTGCTGCTTGCCATCTCGACCAGCGGCAATTCGCCGAGCATTCTGGCTGCCGCCGAACAGGCTCGGATGATGGGCATGACGGTGGTCAGCCTCACCGGCGACAGCGGTGGCAAACTCAAGCCGCTCACCGACATACTGCTCAACGTGCCCTCGACCTCGACGCCGATCATCCAGCAGGGACATCTCTGCCTCTACCACTATCTCTGCGAGGTGGTGGAAGACCGTCTGTCGAATGGCTGACACCGGGGCCTACGGTCCATACCCGCTGGCTGAGCCCGGCCTGTGGGTTGAGCGGGTGGGTTTGCAGTCCTTTCTCGCTGGGACGCCGGCGCTGTTCTTCGACCGCGACGGCACCATCAATGTCGATACGGGTTATCCCGACGATCCCGCCAAAATGGTGCTGCGCGACGGCATCGTGCCGGTCATCGCGGCGGCCAACCGGGGCAACATCCCGGTGGTCATCGTCACCAACCAGTCCGGCATCGCGCGCGGCTATTTCGGCTGGAAGGAATTTGCCGCGGTCAACGGCCGGGTTCTCAAGCTGCTTGCCGCCGGCGATGCCTTCGTCGACATGGTTCTGGCCTGCGCCTACCACGAGGCGGGCAGCGGGCCACTGGCGGTCGCCGACCATCCAATGCGCAAGCCCAATCCGGGCATGCTGCTACAGGCCCGGCAGCGTCTCGGCCTCGATCTCAAGCGCTCGCTGATAGTCGGCGACAAGGCCGCGGATATGCAGGCCGGACAACGTGCCGGCCTGCCGCGCGGCTGGCTGGTGGATGGCGAGGGAAGTAATGAGCCGGGCTTCGAGGTTCTGCCGCTGCGCAACCCCGATGATCTGGAACGGCTTTTGAGGGCTGTCGAGTCGCTCGGATCGAGACTGATTTAGCTTTCCGGATCTGTTGCGACGCAATCTCAATGGGTTAGCTTGAGCGTTTCACCGTTTCGCAGAAACGGCGAGCCGATCCATTTCTTTGCTTTGACGCTATTCCCCAGGAAAGCACCACGCTCTTTTGCGGAAAAACTGCAGAGATCAGACATCATTCAAGCAAGAAATTTGCAGATGTCATTCCATCGAGAACGAGGGGAATTCATTGAAGAAAGCAATCTCTGTTGCCGTTGTCTTGTTGATATTGGCTGTGCTTTCAGCCGTGGGGTATGTCTGGCAAAAACACGGCGTGTACGGGCTCAATGCACTTCTTCGCCGCGGCGGAAGCTACTGGATCGCCGTTGCACCCGACGATGCGCGTCTCTCGCCTGCCATGCAGCTTGCGTTGAAATCGGAAATTCCTGATGTGACCGCTGGAGCCAGCTCATGGAATGAAACCGAGCCTGGATTCCAGGTCAGAGAAATCCCCGTCATGGCGGGCGACCGTGAAATTGACCGGCTCTATCTCAACCGTTTCGATCCAGCCAAATTCCGTTTCGTTGCCCGTAACGAGCCCAGTGGTGCCAAGGACATCGACCAGTGGGAAGCGGCACTCAATCCACAAGGCACAGGCGGCACCGTTCTGATCGTCAATGGCAGTTATTTCGGGCTGAAGGGCGAGGCCGACACGCCGCTGATCAGCATGGGCGCCAGGCTCGGGCCGGATGAATATGACGCCAGGGCCGGCGCGTGGATCGTGAATGCTTCGGGCACGCATGTGGTCGATCTGACCTCGCGCGACTGGCGCGCAGTCACGGAGAATGCCGAAAACGCTATGGTTTCCTATCCATTGCTTGTCGGTGAGGACGGCCGCAACAATGTACGCGCCAAGAGCAACTGGTTGGCCAACGCACCTTTATCGCGGAAGATCGTCAGGGCTGGATCATCGTCGGTTCGACCAAGGACGCTTTCTTCTCGCTGGACCGGCTAGCAAACTTCCTGTTGCAGACCGACCTCGATCTCAAGACGGCGCTAAACCTCGATGGCGGGCCTGTTGCCTGCCTCAGCGTCCGCTCCGGGAACTACCGGTTGAAACACTATGCCAAGTGGGAAGCCCAGGTCGCGGATGGCGACGTCTCACTGCTTCAAGCACCGCTAGATGTGCCCTGGGGATTGCCTGTTGTTCTCACGGTGGAGCGCAGGTAGCAGATCCTGCCCTTGGCAGGGTGGTCAAAGTACTCCCGATTCCGTAGCTGAAACCGGATGGCATATTCAACCTTGGCCGCTCATGTTCACGCAATCTGACCCGGAATACCCTACGATTTTGGCGCCAGAATTCGCTTTCTGGCTCATATTCGTCGTCAACATAATTGTGATCGGCGCGGCGTTTCTCGCGTCAAAAAACATTTTCCGTCTCAAATGGTTGCCGCATGTCATCACATTCGTCTGGCTTGCTTGCTCACCTATTTTGCTAGGCTTTTTAGCTTTGCCGGAGATGTCTCCTGGCGAGAGCCCCGGCCCTGGCGACGGCTTCATTCTTTTGCCAGTTGTCGGAGAGGTAGCAGTGTGTCTGTTGGGGTATGTCTTGGTCGGCGTCGCACATGCTTTTTCGAAGTTAATCTCGCTTATCAGGCGCTGAACGCCACCAGCCCTTCGTCCTTGACGCGGCGGATGGTCAGCGCGGTGCGCACCGTGTCGACATTGGGGGCCGAGGCCAGTTCTTCGATGACGAAGGTCTGGAACGTGCCGAGATCGCTCGCCACGCAATGCAGCAGGAAGTCGGATTCGCCCGAGACCATCCAGGCGTCGCGCACGATCGGCCAGCCGCGAGTGCGCTCGGCGAAAGCTTTGAGCTCCGCGTCGGCTTGGTGATGCAGGCCGATCAGGCAGAAGGCGACGACATCCATGCCGAGCGCCGGCGCGTTGAGCAAGGCGCGATAGCCTCTGATGATGCCGGTTTCCTCCAGCCGCCGGACACGGCGCAGGCAGGGCGGGGCGGAAATGCCGACGCGGCTCGACAGTTCGACATTGGTCATGCGCCCGTCGGCCTGAAGCTCGCGCAGAATCTTCCAGTCGATGGCGTCGAGGTCGGCTTTCAGGGGCATGGCGGTCTCGGCTTAGCGCAAGAATCTTTCGCGCTCTCGTCCTTAAACGACTTTCGTGTCGATGCCAGCCCTTTGGTCGGGCGATTTCGCAACCGTAACGAAAGCGGCCATTGCGCGAATAAGCCTGTAGGCCGAAGCTTTCCGGGGACGACTGCCTGATCGTCTTGCTGGCGTGGTTGGCAACCCTTACATTACCAGCAACATTTCACGTCGTTTTCCAAGGCACACTCGATTGTCTGCCCCGCAGAGGCTTTAGATGACCACCAAGCACGCGCCTGTCCTTATCATCGGTTCCGGCCCGGCCGGCTATACCGCCGCAGTCTACGCCGCGCGCGCCATGCTCAAGCCGATGCTCGTAGCAGGCTTGCAGCAGGGCGGGCAGCTGATGATCACCACCGATGTCGAAAACTATCCGGGCTTCGCCGATCCGATCCAGGGCCCGTGGCTGATGGAGCAGATGCTGAAGCAGGCCGAGCATGTCGGCACCGATATCATCAACGACATCATCACCGAGGTTGACCTCAATGTGCGGCCGTTCCGCGCCACGGGCGATTCCGGCACCACCTACACGGCCGACGCGCTGATCATTGCCACCGGCGCGCAGGCGAAATGGCTGGGCATCCCCACCGAACAGACCTTCATGGGCTTCGGCGTGTCGGCCTGCGCCACCTGCGATGGTTTTTTCTATCGCGGCAAGGATGTCGCTGTCATCGGCGGCGGCAATTCGGCGGTGGAGGAGGCGCTCTATCTCTCCAATCTGGCGAAGAGCGTGACCGTCATCCACCGGCGCAACGATTTCCGCGCCGAGCGCATCCTGCGTGAGCGGCTGTTGAAAAAGGACAATGTCGGAGTCATCTGGGACACGATCGTCGACGAGATCACCGGCCGGCCCGGCAAGACGCCGCTGCCGCCTTCGGTCGAAGGGCTGAAGCTCAGAAATGCGGTGACCGGCGAGGTCAGCCATCTCCAGGTGGACGGCGTGTTCGTGGCGATCGGCCATGCGCCGGCGGTGGAATTGTTTGTCGGCAAGCTGAAGCAGAAGCCGAACGGCTATCTGTGGACGGCGCCGAATTCGACCCGCACGGACGTTCCCGGCGTGTTCGCCGCCGGTGACGTGACCGACGATATCTACCGTCAGGCGGTGACCGCCGCCGGGCTCGGCTGCATGGCCGCGCTCGAGGCGGAAAAATACCTGGCCGGCATCGAGGTGCACCGCGAAGCGGCGGAATAAAATCTATCAAGACGGCGTCGCAAGCCGTTCAAAAGCCTGATTTTTCATTCAGACGCCAAAAACAGAACGAGGGGAACTCAATGGCGTTGGACTGGGACAAGCTTCGCGTGTTTCACGCAGCGGCGGAGGCTGGGTCGTTTACCCATGCCGCCGAGACTTTGCACCTGTCGCAATCGGCGATTTCACGCCAGGTCAGCGCGCTCG
Organism: Mesorhizobium sp. M0292; assembly: GCF_040321695.1. Classification (NCBI taxonomy): domain Bacteria; kingdom Pseudomonadati; phylum Pseudomonadota; class Alphaproteobacteria; order Hyphomicrobiales; family Phyllobacteriaceae; genus Mesorhizobium; species Mesorhizobium sp. M0292. The sequence continues at coordinate 165,968 of NZ_JAMYSB010000005.1, read as the reverse complement.
AACATGATGTCGGGGTGCCGCTGTTCAATCGCCATGCCCGCGGCCTGGTGCTGACCGAGCAGGGCGAAATGCTGTTCCGCACGGCGCATGACGTGCTGATGAAGCTCGAGACCATCAAGTCGAAGCTGACCGAGGCAAAGGACCGTCCCTCAGGCGTGCTCAGGGTGACGACGACAGTCGGGCTTGGCGCCGGTTGGCTGACCGAACGGGTGCAGGAGTTCATCGAGCTCTATCCCGAAATCAGCCTGCAGCTGATCCTGGCCAATGAGGAACTCGACCTCACCATGCGCCAGGCCGACTGCGCGATACGGCTGCGCCAGCCGCAGCAGCCCGACCTTATCCAGCGCCGCCTGTTCACCGTGCATTTCCACCTCTATGCCTCGCCGTCCTATGTCGGCAAGCACGGAAAGCCGACCTCGGTCGCCGATCTGAAGAACCATCGCATCGTCACTTTCGGCGTGCCGGTGCCGTCGCATCTGTCGGAGCTGAACTGGCTGGAAACGATCGGCGATTTCGACGGTGGGCAAAGGGTGCCGACGCTGCAGATCAACGACATCTTGTCGATCAAGCGCGCCGTGCAGGGCGGCGCCGGCATCGCCATGCTGCCCGACTACGTGATCTCCAAGGAATCGGATTTGGTGCAGCTTTTGCCGGAGACCGAGGTGCCGTCCTTCGACACCTATTTCGCCTATCCCGATGCAATGAAGAACCAGGCCAAGCTGCACGTCTTCCGCGACTTCATCATCGCCAAAGCGCGCAGCTGGTCATTTTAAACATGGCCTTGGGAGGTGCTGGTCACCCCCGCCACGGCGTCAGCCGTGGCAGCCAGCCGGGAACATTGCGGCGGTAGGTCTCGTATTCGCCACCGTAGCGGCGGGCGAGAGTCGGCTCCTCATAGAACCTGACGAAAGAGCCCATGACGATCGCGCCGATGGCGGCATAGGCAGCGACGCTCCAGCTTGAAAACAGCAACGCCTGGCCCAGGATGATCGACAGTACTGCGACATACATCGGGTTGCGGACATGGCGGTACACGCCGCCGATCACCAGTCTCTCGGTGGGCGCGACAGGCGCCGGCGTGCCGAGGCCTTCGAGCGCGAAGCGGGCAAAGGAATGGACGAGCAGGGCGATGGCCGCGACAATCAGGATGGAGCCGGCCGGCACGAAGCCGGGCACCGTCGACAGCGGCAGACGGTAGCGGTCCGTGAGCAGCCAGGGCACCAGCCCGGCAACGACACAAGGTGCGGCGATGAAGAAGACCGCGCTGCCGGCGATCGCCTGAGGTGTCCGCATGTCAGGTCTCCCTTCTTCCGGCCGACCCTTCCCATCCCGCTGCCGCAAAAATAAACGCCTGTTGCCCGATTCAACGTCATTCGGCTTTTTGCCCGCGAGCGCGAGAATCAGCCCGACTTGCGGTTCTGCGAAGGCAACAGCACGGTCGCGCCATTCATTTGGCAACTTTTCGTGGTCCTATGGCCCCTAGACATGGGTTAGACCACAGCCTGTACCTTTTTGCATGCGTGTGTTGCAAAATAGATGCTTGTTTCTTGGGCATGAACAGCACATATATAGATCATCTCCTGGGCGCGTTCTCCTCCCATTAGCGCCCTCGAGTGTTCCCCTCTGGAGGTTAGCCTTAACAGGCACTTCCAATCAAACTCAGCCGGATCTTCATTGATCCGGCTTTTTTGTTTCCGGGCCTGCCGTAGCCAGCGAAAAATCGAGCAAAATCGCCGCGTAACAGTGACATGTAACCTCAGGTAACATGCCGCAGGCGCGATTCATCGTTTAAGCAGATCATAGGACGCGGTGTGGTTCGACCGGGAGATGGGGGCATCACTCGGAAGATCCGGGCTCAGGCGGCTACCGCGTCCGAACCTATTCGTCTGTCAGTGCCGCATGGCGCGGCGGATACGTGCGGCGGACCTGCCGTTTTCCTCCCAAGAAGACGGTCCGCAATAAGAGCGGCGTCCGGGTCATCCGGGCGCCGTTTTTTGTGCGGATCATCCTTCGGCCTGTCAGGCAGCCTTGCCGTTGGCGTTCATCGCCTCGTCGGCCAACCGACCGGTCAGCTCGGCCATGTGATCGAAGGCGCAACGATAGCTGGCGACGCCGGAGGTCGCCGAGCGCAGTTCGATGATCAGGTCGCCGATCTCGGCCTGCGGCATGGTCGCCTCCACGACATCCCATCCCGGCCAGTCAGGCCGCGCGTCGTAGCCAAGGATCTGGCCGCGCCGTTGCGGGATCAGCGCGATGATCTTCGAAGTGGCTTCGGACGGCGTGACGATCTCGACCTTCATGACCGGCTCGAGCAGCACCGGCGAGCAGGCCGCCATGCCTTCCTTCATGGCCAGCTTGGCCGCCATCTGGAAAGCCATGTCGGAGGAATCGACGGCGTGGTAGGAGCCGTCGGAGAGGTTGACGGCGACATCGACGACAGGGAAGCCGAGCGGGCCGGATTTCAGATAATCGCGCACGCCGGTTTCGACCGACTGGATGTAGGTCTTGGGCACGACGCCGCCGGTGATGGTGTCCGAGAACTGAAAGCCGGAGCCGCGCGGCAGCGGCTTGATCTCGATCACCACATCGCCGAACTGGCCATGGCCGCCGGACTGCTTCTTGTGGCGGCCGCGCTGCTGCACCGTCTTTCGGATCGTCTCGCGATAGGGGACGGCAGGCGCATGGCCTTCGACCGGAATCTGATTCTTGCCTTCCAGCCGCTCGCGCACGACCCGCAGATGCATCTCGCCATGGCCGGACAGCACGGTCTCGGCCGAGTCCTGGTTGTGGCGCAAGGTGAGCGAGGGATCTTCCTCGGCCAGGCGCTGGATGGCCGCCGACATTTTGACCTCGTCCTTGCGCTCCTTCGGCCGTAGCGCAAAGGCAAAGACCGGCTGCGGCGGCGTAAGCGTGACCAGCGGCTTGATACCGCCCTTCGTGGAACTCAACGTCTGGCCGGTCTTGACCTCGTCCAGCTTGCCCAACGCCACCGTGTCGCCGGCCTTGGCAGCGGTGAGCTTGGACTGGTCCTTGCCGAGCATCTTGTAGATGCCGGAGACCTTCGCCGTCTCGCCATTCGACAAATAGAGTTCGGCTGCATCGGCGATCTGGCCGGAGAGTACGCGCGACACGGACAGCTTGCCGCCATGCGCGGTGTGGATGGTCTTCATCACCTGGACCACGGTGTGATTGCCGTCGGGGACGCCGAGCCGTTTGCGCGTCGCCTCGACATCCGGTGCGTCATGGCGGATCGCCTTCAAAAGGCGCAGCACGCCGTTGCCTTTTTCGGCGGTGCCGATAAGCACCGGCGTTATGGCGCCGGCGCGCAGGTCGGCGGACAGATCGTCGAAGACCGCGTCTTTCGGCGGCTCGATCTCCTCCAGCAACTGCTCCATCAACTGGTCGTCATGGTCGGCAAGCGTCTCCAGCATGGAGAAGCGAGCCTCCAGTTCGCGCGCCTTGTCGTCAGTTGGAATTTCGGCAACCTGGCTTTCGGCATATTCGCGGTAGATGTAGGCGCGCTCTAGCGCCAGGTCGATGGAACCGATCACCACATTGTCCTTGCGCAGCGGAATCTGGCGCAGCAACAGCGGCGCCGCGCTCGTCGGCTGCAGCATCTTCAGCGTATCGCGTACGCCGGCGATTGCCTTGTCGACCTTGTTGAGGAACAGGATGCGCGGCACGCCGAGATCGTCGAGCTTGCGCATGATGAGCTGCAAGGCTGGGATCTTCTTCTCGTCGGCCTCGGCGACGACCACCGCGAGATCGCAGGCTGCCAGCACCGGCTCGGCCTCGAAGGAGAATTCGATCGATCCGGGACAGTCGACGAAGGTGATCTGCTCGCCCATGAATTCGGTGGTGGCAAAGGTCGCCTCGACGCTCATGGCGTGCGCCCGCGCCTCGGGCGAATGATCGGAAACGGTGCTTCCCGATGAAACGGGATTTTGGCGGGGGATGGCGCCCGTACGGGCGAGGATGGCTTCGAGAAGTGTCGTCTTACCGCTTGCAAAGGGACCGACTATGGCAATGCATTTCGGTCCCGTGCGTCGTCCTCCGGCGCGAGTACCCATGGCTGACCTCCACTCAGGCTTGGCCCTTGGAGTGCGATCAGCAAAAGTGGAAACGGTTTTGCGCCGATCGCACCCTGTCGTGAGCGGCGGCCGGCCTGTTCGACCGTCGCGGGGCGGGGTTGTTTCTCTTAGCCACCTGCCCAAGCCCATCGTCCCACGGGTTAGCCGGCAGGGCAAGGAAAATAGGAATCCGGTGCGCCGTCAGGCGGCCGAGGCAAGACCCCGGGATCAGAACCGTCCGGCGATTTCAGCTTGCCTGGGTGCGGCGCGTGGGCGTGGCGGCTGCACTCTGCTTCACCACCATCTCGGCGTAGCGCGACAGCAACGGGTTGAACAGGTCTGGGCGTTCCCAGAACGGTGCATGGCCGGCGCCTGATATGACATGGCATTGTTCCCACAGCAAGCCATAGGCCACCGTCTCGAAGTAACTCAGCCGCACCAGCGGATCATGCTCTCCATTGATCACCGCAACCGGGAACGGGGCGTGCTCGACCACCTGTTTCTGGTCGGCGCCCTTGCCGGCAAACATGCTGCGCGCCACGCCGGCGCGAAGCCTGCCGTCGGTGCGCCTTATGGCTTCGCGGAAAGACGGACTGGCGGTATCGCCGAAGCAAAGCGCCTCGAAGCGCTCGATGTCGCGTTCGGAGTAGACCTTCTTGGAGGCCAGCAGCATGTCCCAGTTGGCGTGAAAGCCGCGCAGCATGCCAAGCGGCCCCCGCGACACCGGCGGCGCTCCGGTCAGCACCAGGCCGCTGACCGCATGGTGAAAGCTGGCCAGTTCGACCGCCACATGGCCGCCGAGCGACCAGCCGAAGATGATGGCGTGGCCGATGCCCAAAGCGTCGAGAAGCCGGGCTGTGGTCTGGGCAAGGCCGGTAATCGTATAGGCGGTCGCCGGGTCGCGGGCATCGGAGGACTCGCCGTGGCCGGGAAGGTCGAAGGCGATCAGCCGATGGCCGTCGGCAAGCGGGCTATCGAACTGACGGGCAAACACGGCGCGCGAACTGCCCGACCCATGGATCATGACGATGGGCATGCCGGACCCAGACGACTGGCTGAGGCGCAAGTCGGCCTGCGGCGTGCGGATGGTGCGGTGAGTGATGCTCATGCTGGATTAGACCTTGAGATTTGCCTGACCGCCAACATCGCATCGCTGGCTCTATATGTTCTTTAAACATGTGGTTAAGAAAGGATTTCTAAAGAGATAGCCGGCACGATTGCTGGCTCCATGGCAATCACGCGCGGAATCCCGACAATGGAACCAGTCCTCGATCTTCTTGTCTCGATCTGCAGCATCGCGATGCTTGGCCAATATGTCTGGTCGATGCGGGCGCATTTCCAATCGCAGGCGATGTCTCCAGGCGCCATGGTGATTTCGGCGGCGGTCATCGCCACGGCGCTGTTCTTTCTCGCCACCCTTTGGATCCAATCGCAGCCGGGTTCGGCAAAGCTCACCGGACTTGCCGTCGAACTGGCGAGCTCTGCCCTGTTCTGGTGGGCGATCGTCACGTCGCGCAAGGTGCGGCTGCGCTTCGTCTTCGCACCCGACGATCCGCACAGCCTGCTGACCCACGGCCCCTACGGCCATGTCCGCCACCCCTTCTATACGTCCTACATCGTCTTCTGGATCGGCTGGGGGATCGCGACCTGGTCGGTCTGGGCGTTGGTGCCGGTCGCCGGGATCGCTATCCTCTATGTGTTTGCGGCGCTGGACGAAGAGAAGAAATTTTCGCGCACGCCGCTGGCCGGAGCCTACGCGGACTATCGCGTACGTGCCGGCCTGTTCTGGCCCCGGCTGGGGTGGTAGCGAGCACCGGGGCAGGGTAGGTTCTACTGAACTCAGGGGTCACCAGAGATGAAGATCATTGCCTGCGGCAGCGTGCCGACCATCATCGCACCGGAGAAGTATTTCACCGGCCGCGTGCTGCAGACGCCCATCATCGAGAAGGAAGCGCCGGCGCGGCTGCGGGCCACGCTGGTCAGCTTCGAGCCTGGCGCGCGTACCCACTGGCACACGCATCCGCTCGGCCAAACGCTCTATGTCACGTCGGGCGCCGGCCTTGCGCAGACATGGGGCGGGCCGATCCAGGAGATCAAGGCGGGCGACGTGATCTCGTTCGAGCCGGGCGAGAAGCACTGGCACGGCGCGGGTCCAAAGACGACAATGACCCACGTCGCCATGCAGGAAGCGCTGGACGGCGTCCACGCAGATTGGATGGAAGCGGTCACCAGCGAGCAGTATGGCGGCTGAGGTCTGCTCCTGACAAAAACCCGGCTCGAAGCCGGGTTTCATGTCTCGGTGCCGCCAGTTCAGGTCAGCGATGCCGTGAACCGCTGGATGCGCGTGCAGGCTTCCTCCAGCAGCGTCTCCGACGTGGCGTAGGAGATGCGGAAGTTGGGGCCGAGGCCGAAGGCCGAGCCGAACACCACCGCGACACCCTCGCCTTCGAGCAATTCGGAGCAGAAAGTCTCGTCAGTGTCGATTATCTTGCCGGCCTTGGTCTTCTTGCCAATCAGCTGGGCGCAGGACGGGTAGACATAGAAGGCGCCTTCCGGCGACGGGCAGGTTATGCCGCGCGCCTGGTTGAGCATCGACACGACGAGGTCGCGACGGCCCTGAAAGATCGCCTTGTTCCTGGCGACGAAATCCTGCGGGCCGTTGAGCGCCTCGACCGAGGCCCATTGCGCGATGGTGCAGGCGCCCGAGGTCTGCTGGCCCTGGATCATGTCCATCGCCTTGATCAGCTGGACGGGACCCGCGGCATAGCCGATGCGCCAGCCGGTCATGGCGTAGGCTTTCGAGACGCCGTTCATGGTCAGCGTGCGCTCGTAGAGTTTCGGCTCGACCTCGGCGATCGTCCTGAAGACGAAGTCGCCATAGGTCAGGTGTTCGTACATGTCGTCGGTCAGTGTCCAGACATGCGGATGCTTCAAGAGCACGTCGGCCAGCGCGCGCAGCTCGGCTTCCGTGTATGCGGCGCCGGACGGGTTCGATGGCGAGTTCATCAACAGCCATTTGGTCTTCGGCGTCATCGCCTTTTCCAGCACGGCGGGAGTGAGCTTGAAACCATTGTCGATCGAGGTGTCGGCGAACACCGAGGTGCCGCCGCAGATCGCCACCATTTCGGGATAGCTGACCCAATAGGGGCGGGGGATGATGACCTCGTCGCCTGGGTTCAGCGTCGCCATGAAGGCGTTGAACAGGATCTGCTTGCCGCCGGTGCCGACAATGGTCTGCTCGGGCTTGTAGTCGAGATTGTTCTCGCGCTTGAATTTTTTTGCGATCGCCTCGCGCAGCGGCGCGATGCCCGAAACCGGCGGGTATTTGGTCTCGCCGCGGCGGATCGCCTCGATCGCCGCATTCTTGATGTTGTCGGGCGTGTCGAAATCCGGTTCGCCGGCGCCGAGGCCGATAATGTCGCGGCCGGCATTTTTCAGCTCGCGGGCTTTCTGCGTCACCGCGATGGTGGCGGAAGGCTTTACGCGGGCAAGGGCGTCGGCAAGAAAGGCCATGACCAGATATCTCCAGAGGGGTCGGCGCAACCGCAAACAGCTGCGGCGCTTCTCATGTCGCATCGACCCGGCAAGTGCAAGCATTGTCGGATGAGCCAGGGGTCAAGGACCCGTGGAGATCGGCTTTTTGGAGCGCGTGCATGACGGTTTCACTCTGCGTTGCGGGCTCTGCAATCGACGCCTATCCCCGGCAAGACTAAATTCATCAACGGCCGCTAAAACCTTTGACGGCAGGATCGCCAGCCATTTCGCCTGTCTCGCGGAGCGAGGGACCCTTGTCGCGCAGCACCGGGCTTGCCCACATCATCCGTCACGATGACGGCACCGCTTCAGGTGTCTGGGGTCCCTACACGCTGCAGAGCGCCTTTCAGCCGATCTTCGCCTTCAAGGACGGCAAGCTCTCGATCGCAGCGTTCGAGGGGCTGATCCGGCCGTTTCGTGACGGCGAGCCGCAATCGCCGATGAACTTCTTCCGCACCTGTCCGGCCGGCGACCGCCTGCATATCGAGGCGCTGACGCGCACGCTGCATTTGCTCAATGCCGGCGCCTGCCTGCCGCAAGAGGCTTCGATCTTCGTCAATTTCGATCCGTCGGTGTTTACCGAGCGCTCCATCGCCGACAACGCGTTGCGCGACATGCGGCTGGTGCTGCACGAAGCCGGGATCGATCCGCGCCGCATCGTGTGCGAGGTGACCGAGCAGAAGTCGGCGTCGCAGGAAACGCTCTACAGCTTTGTCGAGGCGCTGCGGGCCAATGGCTTTCGCATTGCCGTCGACGATTACGGCGCCGATGAATCCGACATCAACCGCATCAAGGAGCTCAAGCCCGACATCGTCAAATTCGATGCGCACTGGATCACGCAGCTCATGGAATCCGGCGCCGGCTTTGCCCTGCTGACTGCCATGGTGACGAACTTCGAACTACAGGGCATCCGCACGGTGTTCGAAGGCATCGAGGAAGGCTGGCAGCTTGAACTAGCCGAGAAATCCGGCGCATCGATGGTGCAGGGCTTTGTGCTGGCAAAGCCGGAACTGGCGCCGACCAGCTTTCGCGCTTTCGGCAAGGATACGCAGCCGTCTGTCGCGGCGGCCGAGCCTGGCAAGACGCCTGCCGGCCCGACTGCAGCGCCTCCGGCGCGGCCGGGCAGGGTGTTCGGGCGCAGGACCGGGCCATGACCGGGCAGCGCGAGAGGCGTCGCGATATCGGCGAAGCGATCTTTGCCGACGAGGTCGGCATCGAATATGGCGTCTATGGCGCGTTCCGGCTGAAGAGCGCCTACCAGCCGATCTTTGCGCCACGCGGTGGCGCGTTGGCCGCGGTTGCCGTCGAGGCGCTGATCGAACCGCAGCGCGCTTCCATGCCGGTTGCACCGGCCATGTTCTTCGACAGCGTCGCGCCGGGCGACCGCCTGCTTGTCGAGACGATGTGCCGGATGCTGCATCTGAAAAACTTCCGCAACATCGGCGTCGACGGGCTCGACCTGTTCTTCAATTACAATCCGATGATCAACGATCATCTCGGGCGGGCGCTGGCCGAGATCCGGCTGATGACGCGGCATCTCGGCGATCTCGACCTGCATGCCGCCATGCTGGTCTGCGAGATCACCGAACAGGCGGCCGACGATAATGTGCTGGCCCCGCTGGCGCGCGAGATGCGGCGCCACGGCATCCGCATCGCCATCGACGATTTCGGCACCGGCCACTCGACCGCGGAGCGGATGAACCTGCTCCAGCCGGATATCGTGAAGATCGACGGCGGCTGGTTCGCCGAATTCTGCCGCCACGCTGCCGCCGAGCGCTTCTTCCGGCCGCTCGTCTCGTCGCTACACGATCGCGGCGCCAAGGTGCTGGTCGAAGGCATCGAGCAATCCGTGCATCTGCGCGTCGCGCTGGATGGCGGCGTCGACCTGCTACAGGGGTTCCATCTCGGCCGCCCGGCGCTGGCCGGCACGATCTTCAACCGGGAGCCGCTGTCGATCGAGGCGCTGCTTGGCGCCGACAACAAGGTGGTGCCGCTGCATCTGCGGCGCTGATTTGTGCTCGCGCTTGCCGCCGCTTCGCGGCTCGTTCCGGACCGGACGCCAACGGGCGCGATGCCCGGTTGGGCTTGCGGCCTTCGGCCGTAGCGCGCATTCAAAGAGGGCGAACTCGGCCCGCGTGAAGTTCAGCCAAAGCCTGCTCGGCAAACTTATCCAGCCGGCCAGCCTTGGCGTCCGCCTCGATCTGCATATCCCACACCTCTGCCTGATACGCTGCGAACCATTTGGTAAAGGCCTTTAGTTCTTTGGTCTTCAGGGCTGCGATGGATCTTTCAATCTGTTCGAGCTTGGTCATGGGGCGAAACTAGCATGGCCATCGTCCAATTCCAGACAAACAAAAAGGCGGGATAAATCCCGCCTTCCCATTTTCGGTAGCCTGATCGGAGCTTTAAGTCCGGGCCGGCAGCTATCTGCTGATCCAGCTTGTCGGGTCTTTCTGCTCCAGCGCGCTTCTCGCGCGACCGTCAGTACATCCGTGACTCGCCGCGCGCCCCGAACTCTCGTCCGGCGCGCGCTATCGCAAAATCAGGCTGCCTTGCTCAGAGAACCAGCGGACGACTTGCCTGTGCGGCGGTCCTGCTCGATCTCGAAGTTGATTTTCTGGCCTTCGACCAGGGTCGACAGTCCAGCGCGCTCGACAGCGGAGATGTGAACGAAAACGTCCGCACCGCCCGAATCAGGCTGAATGAAGCCGAAGCCCTTGGTGGCATTGAACCACTTGACCGTACCAGTTGCCATATGAATAGTCCTCGCATTTGCTTTGGTTTGACCGAACCGAGGTTCAGCCGGTTTGTATCGAGATTTTGGAGATAGACGTCAGCAAACGCGAAGATCGCGAGGCCCGGATCGATCGGCCGAAATATCAATGGAGCTGATATAGGCGGGTTTCGCACCAAAAACAAGATGGCTCGAAAAATGGCGTTGCGGTGGCGCCGCCCAAAGGCCGCCCCAATCGCATGAAAGCGTCGAGCAATCGGGAAGATCGGGACGCCCGACGGCGTTAGTCCGGTTTTGGGAGACTGTCATGAAAACGGTTGTGAAAACCATTCTGCTTGCCGCCTGCCTGACGCTGGCGGCCGCCGAGGCGCAGGCGATCTCGCGCTACGACCCCACTCGTATGAGCTGCGACAGGGTGCAAGGCACGATCGCCCGCCGGGGCGCGGTCATCCTGCGCTATCAGTCCAGGCGCGTGCCGGGGCTGCCGCTCTTCGACCGCTATGTGCAGAGCCAGCAATTCTGCAATGTCGGCGAGGTCAGAAAGCGCGCCTATGTGCCGAGCGCCGATACCGAATCCTGCCCGGTCTATCTCTGCAAGCGGATCGAGAACGACCATTTTCACCGCCGCTTCCTGCGCCGTCATTAGGCATATTGATATTCAAGTGAGGCCGGTCTTCTGCGCTTCCGGCGCCCACGTACATTAAGTACGCTCCGCTCCGGTTCTCGAAGACCATAGTTCTCGGTGCGGCCTGACCTGAATCTCAACATACCCAGCCGGCATACCATTCAAGCTCTTAGAACCCGAACGAGACCTGCGCCGCCGGCGGCGGGCCGACGCGCACGCCTTCCATGGCCAGCATCTTTTCCTTGGTGGCCGAGCCGCCGGGCGCCGAGAAGCCGCCGATCTTGCCACCCGCGGCTAGTATCCGATGGCAGGGGATGACCAGCGGCACCGGGTTGGCGCCCAGCGCTGCCCCGGTTTCGCGCGGCAGGCCGGCTTGGCCGGCGCGCTTGGCCAGTTCGCCATAGGTGGTGGTTTCGCCGTAATGCAGTTTCCGCGCCGCGTCGTAGATGGCGAGACGGAAGTCGTCGACGCCGTCGAGATCGACCGGCACACCGGAGAAATCGACGTCCTCGCCTGACGCATACGCCTTGATCGAGGCGATCAGCTCGACCACCCATTGCGGCTGCCCAATGTTCGCAGTCGTATTGGCGGCAACACCGGCATGCCGCATCAGCCGGCGCTCCACTGCTTCGCGGCTCCTTTCGGGCAGGCAGAGCCGGATCAGGCCCTTTTCGCTCCAGGCGATGCCCATGAAGCCGATCACTGTTTCTAACACTGCGTGGCCGGCTGTGATCGAAGATGCCGTTTCCATGATGCGCTCCTTTCCGCAAAGCGGCGAAAACCGGGATATCGACCGGTACATATGCAGAACAATATGGCATCTGAGCCCGGCTCTCGCCACCCGAAAACCACCAGATGGTCCCGATTGCCCACCAGGAATCGCTGGTGTAAGGACTTCTTAACAACCGACAAATCGGACCCGCGCGGCTTGCCAGCAAAATTCAACCTTTTCGCGATCTCTGTGATCGTCGGCGCAGCTGCCCTCAGCGGCTGCCAATCGACCTCGCAGATGAAGGCTACGCCTGCGCTGACCGAAACCGCGACCGCCGCCGGCAGCGATGCCGGCTTCACCTTGCCGCTGCCCGATACGGTTTCGGTGCTGCCGCAATCCTCGGGCATAACACCCGTCCAGGCGGCCGAAGCGACGCCGGCCACGCCAGCGCTCGATGCCGCTGCGCAGCCGGTTGCCGCGACGGCGGCCTTTGCCGGCGCGACGCCCACGGCCCCGGCCGTGCCTGCGGTGATGGCCGCCAATGCCTGGCAGGCGCCTGCGCCCGCCAAGGCCGGACAGCCGGTCGCGGCGCAATATAAGACCGCCGGCCTTGTCATGCCGGCGACCGCCAAGGGCGGCCAGAACGCCATGCCCGGCGTGCAGCAGGTAGCCTATGTCGTGCCGCAGAATCCGGCTTCCCTGGGCCAGTTTCCCGCCGCGCCGCTCGGTCTCCCGGAAGAAGAGCATGCGACCGGCATGCGCGGCGACGTCGACCGGCTGATCCAGAAATACGCTGCTCTCTACGAGGTGCCGGTCGATCTGGTGCGCCACGTCGTCAACCGCGAAAGCACCTACAATCCCAAGGCTTACAATAACGGCCATTGGGGGCTGATGCAGATCAAGCACGCGACGGCGCGCGGAATGGGCTATGACGGGCCGGCCAAGGGCTTGTTCGACGCCGAAACCAATCTGAAATACGCGGTCAAATATCTGCGTGGCGCCTGGCTGGTGGCGGGTGGCAACGCCAAGAAGGCCGATTGGCTCTACCAGACCGGCTATTATTTCGACGCCAAGCGCAAAGGCCTGCTCGAGGCCACCGGCCTCGGTGTCGACCGCAAGCGCCGCCGGCTGCAGCCCGACGCCTGAGCGCGATGCCTGAACCGCGCCCGCCGGCTCCAAACGACATCCGGCTGCGCAAGATCCTCGACGAGACGCTCGTTGCACCGCACTGGCCCGCCGGCTTTACCATGCGCTGCTTCGAACATGGTGACGCGCAGCCCTTGCATGCGCTTTTGACCGAGGTGTTCGAGGACGGCGCTGACGGCCCGTTCGACGAATGGTGGCCGCGCATATCCAGCGATGCCGAATTCGACCCGGCGCTGTGTTTCCTCGTCATCGACGCCAAGGGACGGCTGGCGGCGGCAGCGCTGTGCTGGACGAGGGCCTTCGTCAAGGACCTCGCGGTCCATCCCGAAGCGCGCGGCAAAGGCATTGGCGAAGCGCTGATGTGGCAGGCTTTCAACGCCTTTCGGGATCGAGGCGCGGCCCATGTCGACCTCAAGACCAACACGGTCGAGAACGCCGCCGCGCTCCGGCTCTACGAGCGGCTGGGAATGATGCCTGTCGCCTGGGAAGGATAAGGGCTTTTTTCTTGCCGCAATTCCCTGGGGAAAACGCTACGCGCTTTTCCCGGGAAAACCGGTTCCCACCTTTCCTGGAATTGCTCGAGCGCTGTTGAAAACCTCCGGATTGTGAACTGCTTCACATTGGCCGCCGCAACCGGATGCTACCTCACCATCCATGCCTTTCGACCGATGGCGGATCGACGACTGGCAGATGTGGGGCGGCTGCACCGGCATGTGTTCAGCCACTCCTTGGCGGGTCCCAGGCGGGGGTTTGGGGCCCGCCAGTCGTTTTACGGCAGCCCTCAGATATCGGGCGCATTGCCGATCTTCTTTTTGAGCTCAAGCGCCCACGCGCGGCCCTCGTCGCCGCCCCACAGCAGCCAGGCGATATGGCCGGCCGATGGATTGTCTTCATTGCCGTAGTTCTTGCCGCGCTTGTCGACCTCGTGGCGGGCGAAGTAGCTGACCATGCGGCGGATGGTGGATGGCGCCAGCTTTTCGCGGTTCTTGAGTTCCGTCGCCCGCGCGACGCCGATCTCGGTGCCGCCACGGCCGAACTGCTTGCGCAGCCTCAACCCCTTGGCGGCATTGTCGGCCACCACTTGCGGGCAGCGCAGATCGATCTCTTCATCCTCTTGCATGTGTCTCCCCAGCTCCGGAAGCCTAGCCTGCGGACCCAATGCGGGAAAAGCAACCGGTTCCCAATGCCGCGCCGTCCATCAGGACCAGGATCCGCGCGCCATCGGCGCGTGCGAGATCCTGTGGAACCTTATGGATTTCACGCCTGAGGGTCGGCCGAACTGGAACGAACAGCTGCATATGGCGAGGCGTGCTGTCCGCCAGGGGCGCGGGACGGCCCTTCGGCAGATGATCGCTGACGAATAGTTCTCCGGACGCAACCCTGCCGCCAATGCCGCGTTTGATTAGCCGAGGGAAATTTTCAAAATCGGAGACCTCAGATGAAAACGCTTCTCACCATTGCCGCCGTGGCCTTGTTCGCCGGTGCCCCTGCCGCCCTTGCGGCCAACTCGACCGCGGTCGCGCCTGCCATGGCCGCCAGCAAGGTCGATACCCCAACCTTCGTCAAGACCGTGCCCAGCTCCAACGAATTCGAAATCCAGTCGAGCAAGCTCGCCGAGGAGAAATCCAAGGCGGCTGACGTCAGGAAATTCGCCAAGCAGATGGTCAAGGACCACACCAAAGCCGGCAAGGAGTTCAAGGCGGCGCTGAGCCAGGGCCAGACCACCGGTTCGACCAAAGCCGCGGGGCCGGCCCTGCAGCCGAAGGAGCAGGCAATGCTCGACGAGTTGAAGAGCGCAAGCGGCAAGGATTTTGACGCCAAGTACATCCAAATGCAGACGGACGCGCACAAGGAGGCCGTAGCCCTTTTCAGCAGCTATGCCAACTCGGGCGACGACCCGGCGATGAAGGAATTCGCCAAGAAGACGCTGCCGACGCTGCAGATGCACGAGAAGCACGTGAAGGAACTCGCGGCGGCGCATCAGGGTTGAGGACTGGTGACTGGCCAGCAATAGCATTCTACGGCGCCCCCCTCTGTCCTGCCGGACATCTCCCCCACGAGTGGGGAGATCAGCAGCGTCGGCGCCGTGCTTTTCTTGCGACGGTGAAAATTGGCGAAGGCTGAGGCGACAGCCAATCTCCCTCCTCGTGGGGGAGATGTCCGGCAGGACAGAGGGGGGCGCCGTAGAGTGCGACGGCCGATGCCTGCCGTTGGCAAGGCATTGCGGCAAAGTGGCTCTGTGGCTGCGCCGGCAGTGACATACACTGCCGCCACCAATTCATGGAGCTCCCATGCCCAAGATCGACCTGTCCACCGTGCCTGTCCGCAAGGGCTCCGGCTACCCCGCACCCTTCGACGCCCCTTGCGCCGAGCGCACACGCCATCGCCTCGGCGATGCCGGCGGCCTCACCGACTTCGGCGTCAACCTGATGACATTGCCATCAGGCGGCTGGTCGAGCCAGCGCCACTGGCACAGCCATGAGGACGAGCTTGTTTATGTGCTGGAAGGGGAACTGGTGCTGGTCGAGGATGGCGGCGAGACCCTGCTCAAGGCCGGCGACTGCGCGACCTTTGCCAAGAACAGCGGCAACGGCCACCACATGATCAACCGCTCGTCCACAACGGCGCGCTATCTCGAAGTCGGCTCGCGCAATCCGGATGATCTCATCACTTGCTCCGACATCGACATGATGAGCCCAAGCTCAGATGGAAGGTTCCTGCACAAGGACGGCACGCCGTATCCGGGGCAGGGGTGAGCGCTGGACCATGCTTCGGCGCTGGTGTTCGCTGGGCGGGGGGATAAGCTCCTAACAATCAAAGGTGGCGCAGGCCCCCTCATCCGACCGCTTCGCGGCCACCTTCTCCCCACTGGGGAGAAGAGGGAAGCGCTGGCGCTGACCGGCTCCTCTCCCCTCGGGGAGAGGTCAGCCGAGCGAAGCGGAGGCTGGGTGAGGGGGCCTTGGCGCCAGCTTGGCAAACAAGGGGAAGATCACCATGAAAAAAGAAGTCATCGAAGTGCCCGTGATGTCGGCCAAGGTGCGGGCGCTCGGGCTGCCCTGCTCGACGGCGGTGAGGGCCAACGGCTTCGTGTTCATCTCGGCGACGCCGCCGGTCGACATGGTGACCGGCGAGATGGTGCGCGGCGATATCGAAACCCAGACCGAGGCGTCGCTGAAGGCGCTGAAGCACTGCCTGGAAGCGGCGGGAACCTCGCTCGACAACGTGGTGATGGTGCGCATCTACGCCGTCAATTCCGGCTTCTACAACGCCATCAACCGAGTCTATGCCAGGTATTTCAGCGTGAACCCGCCGGCGCGCAGTTTTGTGCCGGTGGCATCATGGCCGATGGAGTTCGATATCGAGATCGAGTGTGTGGCGGTGGCGTGAGGCTGGCAATCAGGCGGTTCACGGTCTTGCAAGTTCGGCGGCTATGGTTCATTCCGTGAGCATGCAATGTGGGTAGGCAGGGTATGGCAACACTTCTAGATTTCAATACGCTCAATCACAAAGTGGCCGAATGGCTAGATCCCTCCGCAGGGTTCGAAACTCAACCGCGAGCCTTCGCAGCTCTGATGGTGGCGACAGTTCTCGGCGTAAGCGACGAGGAGGCATATGACGCGATTGTTGATGGCGGCAATGATCGAGGGATTGATGGAGTCTACGTCGATCAGCGTGACGGAGACAACACGGTCCACCTGTTTCAATTCAAGTATACAGGTAGTTTCGAGAAAACGAGGAACAATTTCCCAGGAGGGGAGATTGATAAGGTTCTTTCATTTCTATCGGACGTCCTGGATAAAGATCTCAGGCTGAAACAGACTTGTAACCCGTTGTTGTGGGACAAGGTCCAAGAAATATGGGACTCTTTGGCTAAGAAAAGTCCTCGTATTGAGGTTCATTTCTGTGGGAACATGCAGTCGCTGACCGCTCACGATAAAAAGCGAGTTGATGACGCTTTCGCAAAGTATAGGTATGTTCGCGCGATAGGGCATTCGCTTGAGGAGATCGTTCAGAACTTTGTTGAATTGGAAAAACCTTTAATAAACAAGGACATATATATTGTAGACAAGGATTATTTTGAAAGGACGGATGGGAAAGCTCGAGCTTTAATTTGCAGTGTGGACGCTAAACAAATTGTTCAGATGATATCTGACCCCAATGATCCGAGTAAAGTTTACACCCCGATCTTTGATGAAAATGTCCGCGTCTATCAAAACCATTTGAATCCGATCAATAGAGAAATTATAGCGACGGCTCTATCAGAAGATCGCTTCTTTTTTTGGTATCTCAATAATGGTCTTACAATAACCTGTAGCTCTTTCTCTTATGCCAAAGGCTCTCGTGGCCCACTCGTCAGCCTCCAAAATGTACAAATCGTGAATGGGGGCCAGACATCAAATGCTTTGTTTGAGGCAAATCGTCAGGATTCTGAAAAGCTTGATGATGTTTTGGTGTTGGTTCGAATTATAGAGGCCAAGGCAGACGATATCGGGCAGAAAGTATCCGAGACAACAAACAGCCAGACTCCGATAAAGAGCCGAGACCTCAGAGCGAATACTTCTGTTCAGCGTAAAATTGAACAATCTATGAAAGCGATTGGTCTTTTTTATGAGAGAAAGAAGGACCAATATCGAACTATCGAAAAATCAAAGCGAATTGATTCATTATTAGCTGGTCAAGCTTATTTGGCGTACGGTTTGGATATGCCGGAAATTGCGAAGAAGGATAGGGGTAGAACGTTTGGTGACTTGTTCGATACGGTTTTCTCGGAGGACTTGGATCCGATAAATTTGATAACCCCTGTTAGGGTGTTGGAGACCATTGAAAGAAAAAAGAAGGCTGTTCAAAAAAGTGTTCGTGAGAAGCTTTCAATTGACCCAGATGATCTGTTTATTATTGACGGGGCATACCATATACTTTTTGCAGTTAAGCGC
Source organism: Mesorhizobium sp. M0292 (assembly GCF_040321695.1). Lineage (NCBI taxonomy): Bacteria > Pseudomonadati > Pseudomonadota > Alphaproteobacteria > Hyphomicrobiales > Phyllobacteriaceae > Mesorhizobium > Mesorhizobium sp. M0292. The sequence continues at coordinate 148,213 of NZ_JAMYSB010000005.1, read as the reverse complement.
CTATGCGTAAAGGATTCTATTAATCCCTTCGATCTGCCGTTGGCTTTGAGCAAAATTGATGAGGCGGTGGAATTTACAAAGCGGTTAGTTAAGCCTGAGAAAAGTGTGGATCCACTTTTTTCGTTGAATAGATTCTTCAAAGACGCCGGAACGAGGACGAAGATAGAATCTGCTATTGTTTCCGGTAGCTATACTTAAGCGTGAAACTTAATTTGCTCTACGGGCTCAATGTCGGAAAGAGGTTGAGCCTACCCTTGCAGTGCTCGTTAAGGTTCCCACTGAGGCGTCCAGCGCTGAGCTTCACAGTAGAGCACGGGCGACGCCACCCTCATCTGCTTGGCGGCACCTTCTACACGTGACTCGGAGGAGGACGCTGTCGCCAGCGTTTTCGCCAATCTCTATGCAAAATACTCCTGCAGCGGCCTGACTTCCAGGCTCCCCGCCTTCAACGCCGCAATAGCCTCCGCCACCGCGGCCGCACCCGATAGCGTCGTGTAATACGGCACCTTCTGCATCAGCGTTGCGCGGCGCAGCGACTTGGAGTCCGACACCGCCTTCTGGCCGTCCGTGGTGTTGAAGACGATCTGGACCTGGCGGTTGCGGATGGCGTCTTCGATGTGGGGGCGGCCCTCGAGCACCTTGTTGATCTTCTGCGCGTCGACGCCGTTCTCGGCGAGGAAGCGGGCGGTGCCGGATGTCGCGAGCACCTTGAAGCCCTGACCGGCGAGGCGCTTGACCGCCGGCAGGATGCCGGCCTTGTCCTCGTCGCGTACCGAGACGAACAGCGTGCCGGAGCGGGGAAGATCAACACCCGCGCCGAGCTGGCTCTTGGCGAAGGCCAGCGCAAAGTCGCGGTCGAGACCCATGACCTCGCCGGTCGAGCGCATTTCCGGGCCGAGCAATATGTCGACGCCGGGGAAGCGGGCGAAGGGGAAGACCGCTTCCTTGACGGCGATGTGGCCGGGGTTGCGCGGGTCGGGCATGGCGCCGTAATGGGCGAAGGCGTCTTCCAGCTTCTCGCCGGCCATGATGCGGGCAGCAATTTTCGCAATCGGACGCCCGATGGTCTTGGCGACGAAGGGCACGGTGCGCGATGCCCGCGGGTTGACCTCCAGCACATAGACGATGCCGTCCTTGATCGCATACTGCACGTTCATCAGGCCGCCGACATTGAGCGCTCGGGCAAGTGCTGCCGTCTGGCGCTCCAGCTCGTCGACCAGTTCGGAAGGCAGCGAGTGAACGGGCAGCGAGCAGGCGCTGTCGCCGGAGTGGATGCCGGCTTCCTCGATGTGTTCGAGGATGCCCGATACGAAGGTCGACTTGCCGTCGCAGAGGCAGTCGACATCGACCTCGATGGCGCCCGAGAGATAGGTGTCGAACAAAAGCGGGTTCTTGCCCAGCAGCGTGTTGATCTGGCCGGTCTTGTCGTTGGGGTATTTCTGCTTGATGTCCTCCGGCACCAGGCCGGGCACGGTGTCGAGCAGATAGGATTGCAGCATGCCCTCGTCATGGATGATCTGCATGGCACGTCCGCCGAGCACATAGGAGGGGCGCACCACCAGCGGGAAGCCGAGCTCGCCGGCGACCAGGCGCGCCTGCTCGACCGAATAGGCGATGCCGTTCTTCGGCTGGCTGAGGTTGAGCTTGTGCAACAGCTTCTGGAAACGGTCGCGGTCTTCGGCCAGATCGATCATGTCGGGTGACGTGCCCAGGATCGGGATGCCGGCCTTCTCCAGCGCGTCGGCAAGCTTCAGCGGCGTCTGGCCGCCGAACTGGACGATGACGCCGACCAGTTCGCCCGACGCCTGTTCGGCGCGCAGGATCTCCAGCACGTCTTCCGCCGTCAGCGGCTCGAAGTACAGCCGGTCCGAGGTGTCGTAGTCGGTCGAGACCGTCTCGGGGTTGCAGTTGATCATGATCGCTTCATAGCCGGCGTCGCGCAGCGCGAAGGCGGCATGGCAGCAGCAATAGTCGAACTCGATGCCCTGGCCGATGCGGTTGGGACCGCCGCCGAGGATGACGACTTTTTTCCGCGCTGACACTTGCGCTTCATTGGCCAGCGCGCCGGCGAAGGGCACTTCATAGGTCGAGTACATGTAGGCGGTGGGCGAGGCGAACTCGGCCGCGCACGTGTCGATGCGCTTATAAACCGGATGAACGTCGAGCTTTTCACGAATCCTTTGAATCACTTCGGCGTCGGTCTTCGTCAGCGAGGCGAGGCGGGCATCGGAGAAGCCCATCGCCTTCAGCATGCGCAGATTGACGGCGTCCTGCGGGATGCCGTGCTCGCGGATGCGGGCTTCCATGGATACGATGCCGGCGATCTGTTCGAGGAACCACGGGTCGATCTTGCACATTGCGTGCACGTCTTCCAGCGAGGTGCCCATGCGGATCGCCTGCGCCACCATGCGCAGCCGGTCGGGCGTCGGCGTGCCGAGCGCGGCGCGGATGGCGTTGCGGTCGTCGGCGTGGTTGGCAGCCACGGCACCGTGGCCGAGGCCGGGGATCTCGATCTCGTCGAGGCCGGTCAGGCCGGTTTCCAGACCGCGCAAAGCCTTCTGCAGCGATTCCTGAAAGGTGCGGCCGATGGCCATGACTTCACCGACCGACTTCATGGCGGTGGTCAGCACCGGCTCGGCGCCGGGAAATTTCTCGAAGGCAAAACGCGGGATTTTTGTGACGACGTAATCGATGCTCGGCTCGAAGGAGGCGGGCGTGGCGCCGCCGGTGATGTCGTTCTCCAGCTCGTCCAGCGTGTAGCCGACAGCGAGCTTGGCCGCGATCTTGGCGATCGGAAAACCGGTCGCCTTCGAAGCCAAGGCGGAACTGCGCGAGACGCGCGGGTTCATCTCGATGACGACCAGCCGGCCATCGGCCGGATTGACGGCGAACTGCACATTGGAGCCGCCGGTCTCGACGCCGATCTCGCGCAGCACCGCGATCGAGGCGTTGCGCATCATCTGGTATTCCTTGTCGGTCAAGGTCAGCGCGGGGGCGACGGTGATCGAGTCACCGGTGTGTACGCCCATCGGGTCGATGTTCTCGATCGAGCAGACGATGATGCAATTGTCCGCCTTGTCGCGGACGACCTCCATCTCATACTCCTTCCAGCCGAGCACGCTTTCCTCGATCAGCACTTCGGTGGTCGGCGAGGCGTCGAGGCCGGACTGGACGATGTCGTAGAATTCGGCGCGGTTGTAGGCGATGCCGCCGCCGGTGCCGCCCATGGTGAAGGACGGGCGGATGATGGCGGGCAGGCCGACATGGTCGAGCGCCTGGGCGGCAATCGCCATGCCATGGCTGATGTAGCGCTGCTTGCGGTCGCCTTCGCCGAGGTTCCAGCGGGTTTCCAGCGCGTCGAGCGCGGCATCGAGGTCGGCAGGCGCCTCGGCCTTGACGGCGGCGCGCTCGGCCTCATGGGTCTTGCGGTCGGCGTTCTTGACGTCGGTGGCATTGGCCAGCATCGACTTCGGCGTTTCGAGGCCGATCTTCTTCATCGCCTCGCGAAACAGCGCCCGGTCCTCGGCCTTGTCGATGGCCGTGGCGTCGGCGCCGATCATCTCGACATTGTAGCGCTCGAGCACGCCCATGCGGCGCAGCGACAGAGCGGTGTTTAGCGCGGTCTGGCCGCCCATGGTTGGCAGCAGCGCGTCGGGCCGCTCCTTGGCGATGATCTTGGCGACGACTTCAGGCGTGATTGGCTCGATATAGGTGGCGTCGGCCAGCTCCGGGTCGGTCATGATGGTGGCCGGGTTGGAATTGACCAGGATGACGCGAAAGCCCTCCTCCTTCAGCGCCTTGCAGGCCTGTGTGCCGGAATAATCGAACTCGCAGGCCTGGCCGATGACGATGGGGCCGGCCCCGATGATCAGGATCGACTTGATGTCGGTGCGTCTTGGCATCGTTGTGAGTTCCGTTCGGCGAGCGGCTTGCACGAAAAACCGGGACGGGAAGACCCGGCCGGTTGTGCTTGCGATTCTGGTATCAGGCTAGGAGGGCCTTATAGGGAAGAGTTTTGGGAGATGTAACCCCGAAAATGAGGCTAGGCAGTAGGGATTAGGCAGTAGGGATCAGGCAGTGGGGATTAGGCAGGAGCGAGGTTAAGGCGCCTATTGCCCATTCCCTACTGCCTGACACCTAATCCCCCAGCGCGAGCTGATCCGTAATCTCAAACCGCTCGGATACCCCGACGCGGATCATGTTGAGGCTGCCTTCCCTTGTGAAGCGGAAGTCCTTGCCCAAATCCGAGTTGGCCGGCATGCCGGCAGAGAAGGAGATGACGCGGGTGCCGCCGTCGGGCCAGGTCACGGTGATGTCTGCCTCGTCAGCGCCATTGTGGACGATGTTGACGGCGCAGCGGGTCATCGGTTGTCCGACATAGCGGGCGCAGGGGATCTCGGCGGTGGCGCCGAGGGCGGGCGGGGGTTCCAGCCGTGCAACGGTTTGCGTAGCGGTCGCAGCTTTGGCCTGGTCTGGCCGTGGCGTCGGGGATAGTACCCCCGGCGCGGACGCCGTATCCGGCGCTGCTCCCGCAGACGCGGCGGCGGCGAGTTCCGGCGTCCCTGTGGCCTCCGTTGCCGGAGCCTCTGTGGCAGGGATTTCATCCGTCGGCGGACTTTCATTCGCTGCGAAGGCAAGGCCGTAAGCATCCTGCATGGCGGTCCTGCCGATCTCGGCGGCGGACTTCGGCGCGCCTGGATTCGTGCCGCCAAGGCGCTCCGTCAGGTCGAGTGGAGCCGGCGCGGGTGCAGCCGGGGTGGGTGGAGCCTGAGTGGGTGCAGCCGGAGCGGCAGAGGCGGCAGGTGCAGTCGTCCGGGGCGCTGCGGCCACGTCGGCCGGCTGCGTCGACATGTCGGGCGCGAGCGTCGGGCCGCCGGCTTCAGCGCTGGCGGTCACCTGGGGCGGCGCGGCGTCAACTTCGACCACGGTCGGATTGTCGGGGATAAGATAGCGCGCGGGCGCCCAGCCTTTGACCAGTGGATTGTCGATCTCCTCGACCTTGCACCAGCGGTGGCCATCCACTTCGTTGCAGCCGAAATTCCTGACGCTCGACCCGATCGGCAGGCGCGCCTGGGTTCTGCCGACCGGCGACGGCGTGGCGCGGATGTTGAGGAGATCGCCTGGGCCGAGTTCGGTCACGATGGAAACGATGTCTGCAGGCGCGTCCTCGGCATTGGCCGGCAAGCTCACCAACAACGGGCCCACCACCAACGGACCCGCCAACAACCGGGCTGCCCGCAGGAGCGGAGCGCCAGTCAGTCGATGCAAAATGGTTCGGATTGTGCGCCTCATCATTTGGCCGTGCGCCGATTACCCTTGCGGCAGCAGTCCTGCCGTATGCCAAGGCGGTTTTATAAGGGACGATACGCGGCCATGTAAGTCTGAAAATGCGTCCGATGTTTGGTGCCGCGAGGCGGAAGCAGGGCGCAGCCATGCGGTCAAGCGGAGCCTTGCCAAGAGGGTTTGGGCATGAAGCCGGTCCTCAGCGCATGCGCCCATTCCGGTCGGCCCGCCTGTGCGGCCTGTCTCGCCGCCGCTTCGTGGTCGTAGTCGACGGCGATGGTCTCGAAACGGTCTGGACCATCGCCATCCAAGGTGAGGATGCCGTAGCGCGCATGCGGGCTGCCTTGCTCCGAAACATGCGCCGGGGGCGTGTCATCTTCATAGGCGGGGGCGCCGACGCTGCCGGGAATGAAGAGCAAGGGGCCGCCGGGGATACGGACCAGTTCCGCGCGGTGGCTGTGGCCGCACAGCACGATGCGGCAGGCCGCGTCCAGCGCCTGCAACCGCCGCTGAATAGCGGCAAGCGGCGCGCGCACCAGTTGGCCATCGACGATCGCGTCGAGCAGGTATTTCTCGTCATGGTCGGGCCGCGCATGGAAAGCGACCACGCCGGGAACAATCTCCAGCGTGAAGGGCAGGGCGAGCAGGGCTTCGCGCTGCGCTGATGTCAGCCGTTCCTGCGCATAGCGGTCTGAAGCCCACATCATATCGTCGGCCGGATCGACCGCGACGCGGCGGTCATGGTTGCCGCGCACCGTCGGCAGGTCGAGCGCTTCGAGCCGCTCGAATGTCTCGCGCGGCCAGAGCGGGCCGGAGACACAGTCGCCAAGGTTGACGGTGAGATCGGCGCCGCCGCGCCGCGCTAGATCGGCGAGCACGGCATCCAGCGCCAGCACATTGCCATGGATGTCGGCGAGAACGGCAATGCGCATGCGGCGGGCTCCTTGGTGCAGCCCGTTGAGGCTTGCGGCCCGTCTTCGTTATCAAGCCCCTGCCTTCATTATCAAGCCCTTGAGATCGTTCGAGACAGCCGGGAGCCCCGCCTATCGCGGAAGCACTCCATCTGCTAGCGTCCACGCCGCTCCAGAGTTCATCCGGGGGAGGACAGGCGATGACCCGCGACCAGATGGTTGCCCACCTTCGCGCCGCCAATGACGTCGCGCGCGAGACTGCCGCGCACGGGCACCATCCTTTCGGCTGCGTGCTCGTCGGCCCCGACGATCGCATCCTGATGCGGCAAGGCAACATCAACACCGTGCGCCACGCCGAAACCGAGCTCTCCCGGCGTGCCGCCGACACCTATCCGCCGGATTTCCTCTGGTCTTGCACGCTGGTCACAACCGGCGAGCCCTGTGCGATGTGCACGGGAACGCTGTACTGGGCGAATATCGGCCGGCTGGTCTACGGCTTCGAGGAAACCAAGCTTCTCGCGCTGACCGGCAATCACGCAGAGAACCCGACGATGAACCTCTCGTCGCGCACAGTCCTCGGCTCCGGGCAGAAGCCGGTCGAGGTCCACGGCCCTTTCCCCGAGATGGACGAGGAGCTCCTCGCCCCGCATATCGGTTTTTGGCAGCGCTAGGACCTTGACCTCTGAACCGGTTAGCCCGGCATTTCGATGTCGTGGGCACCGACGATGGGCAGTGCCGGATCATCTCCGGCCGCCGCAATCACGCTATCGAGCAGGCCGGGGAAGCGGGCGTCGAGGTCGGCGCGGCGCAGCGTGATCATCCGGTTGGTGCCGGCCACCTCGGCGCGGGTGACGCCGGCCTCGCGCAGTTTGGCCAGGTGATAGCTGAGATTGGTCTTGGAGCCGAGGTCGAGGAACCGGCTGCAGTTCAGCGGCACGCCTTCCTTGCTGGCGAGATAGCGCACGATGGCGAGCCGGGTCGGGTCGCCAAGCACGCCGAGCACAACCGGCAGGCTGATCTGGTCTGTATTGGGGTGCGGCAAAGTCATGGCCCGAAACTAAGCACAGTCGGTGGCGATTTCAACGCGTCGATCTTTCGCGGGCATGCACAGTCCGTTTTCGCGATTGGCCCAATGGCTGTCCTGACACAGGGCTGTCAGCAGGCTTCAGCTATTTTCACCTGGCTTCATTGACATCATGTCCTGTTATGTCCAATTGTTCAATAAGTTTTGAACTAAGGACACGCCCTATGGACAAGCGCCTCTTCTGGCTTGCGCTCGGATCGTTCACGATCTCGACCGAAGGCTTCGTCATCTCCAGCCTGCTGCCTGATATCGCCACCGACGCCCGCATTTCCATTCCGCTCGCCGGCACGCTGATCACCGCCTTCGCGCTGGCTTACGCCATCGGCACGCCGATCCTGGCAACGCTGACCGGCGAATGGGACCGGCGCCGCGTCATCTTGTGGACGCTGGCGTTCTTCGTCATCGGCAATGTGGTGGCGGCGCTGAGCTCGTCCTTCGAACTGCTGCTCATTGCCCGCATCATCATGGCGCTGTCGTCAGGCTTGTTTGCCGCGACCGCTCAAGGCACGGCGGTGGCGCTGGTCGATGACCACCACCGGGCGCGGGCCATTGCCGTCGTCGTCGGCGGAACCACGGTGGCGGTTGCGCTCGGTGCACCGCTCGGCGCGCTGGTTGCCACGATAGCCGGCTGGCGCGGGACCTTCTTTGCCATTGCCGGGCTCGGCGCGCTGGTCGGCGCCATCCTGTGGTACCGGCTGCCGCGCGGCATTGTCGGTACCAAGCTGCCGCTCAGGCGGCGGCTGGCTGCGGCGCTGCGCCCCGGCGTCATGCCGATCCTGCTGACCACCGCTCTTGCCCTGATCGGCGCCTTCTCGGTGTTTTCCTATATCGCGCCGCTGGCCATCCAGAGCGGCGGCCTCAGCCCGATTGCGCTGCCCGGCATGCTGCTCGCCTTCGGTGTCGGCGCCGTCATCGGCAACATAGCCGGCGGCCAGGCGGCCGACCGTTTTGGTGCGACGCGCACCGTCGGCTGGTCTCTGGCGCTGAGCGCCGTCATGCTGGTGATGCTCTCGGTCATCCCGACCTTCCTGCCGCAGCATCTCGCCGGGCCGGCATTGATGGCCATGATGGTGCCGTGGGGCATGGTCGGCTGGGCATTTCCGCCGGCGCAGGCCAGCCGCATCATCAAGCTGGCGCCCGACGCCGCCCCGATCGTGCTGTCGCTCAACGCTTCGGCCCTCTATCTCGGCGTGGCGCTGGGTGCTGTGGTCGGCGGCGCCGTGCTGCGCTACGGCGTGCCGGCCGATCTCGGCCTGGTCGCCGCCATCTTCCCGCTGATCGGGCTTGGCGTGGTGCTGGCCGGCCGCTGGGCGGCCCGGCCGGTCGCCATGCCGGCCGAATAGATCTTTGCAAAGGACCGGCGGCCGCTCTTTCAGCTTGAAGGGGCGGCCGCCGGCACGTCGTACTCCAGCGCCGCGACTTCATCCAGCATAGCGCGCAGATCTGCCGCTCGCTGCTGGCCGACCAGCGCCTCGAAGCGCTGCTGGGCAATGGTCCACAATTTCGTCGTCTCCTCGAGCTTGGCCTGGCCTTGCGGCGTCAGCCGCACCCGCTTGACGCGGCGGTCGTCCTTGTCGGCGAAGGTGTCGACATAGCCGTCGCGGATCAGCGGCTTCAGCGTATGGCCGAGCGCCGACAGGTCCATGACCATCGCTTCGGCTATCGTGCCCATCGCCGGCTCGTTGCTGACATGGATCTGGTAGAGCAGGCCGTACTGTGTGCCCTTCAGACCCGAAGGCGAGATTACATCGTCATAAAAGCGGCCGAGCTTGCGCGCGGCGCGCCGCAGCGTGGCGTTGTTGCAAAGGCTGAATCCCGGCAGCGCGGTCTTGCTCATCACGACTCCTTGCCGGCAAAACCGCTGCCGGCCTGTCGCAGAAATAGTTTCTGCCGCCTCCGTTGACAAGATGGTGGTATATGCCTACTTCCCGGAAAGTGGTATATGCCACTAATTGGAGATCAGGGCGGGACAAGGGTTCATCGACCTGTCTCGCCGGGCAGAAAAAAGGAACAGGACAATGAGTGGACAGGACAACAAGGGTACCGCAGTCGTCACCGGCGCATCGGCCGGCATCGGCGCGGTCTATGCCGACCGGCTGGCCGGGCAAGGCTACGATCTGGTGCTGGTAGCGCGGCGCGCCGACCGGCTGGAGGAACTGGCTGAAAAGCTGCGATATGCTTACAAGCGCAAGGTCAGCGTGATATCAGCCGATCTTGCCGACGACAATGATGTGCGCCGCGTCGAGCAGGCGATCGCAGCCGACGACAGCGTCACGCTGCTGGTCAACAATGCCGGCATTGGTGGCCAGGCCGTGGTGGCAACGGCCGACGCCGACGAGGCCGAGCGCATGATCAAGGTCAACGTCATCGCCTTGACCCGCCTGACCCGCGCCGTTCTGCCGGGGCTTCTTGCGCGCAACCGCGGCGCCATCGTCAACATCGCCTCTGTGCTCGCCTATGATACCTCGTTCGGCGGCATCTACAGCGGCACCAAGGCCTATGTCGTCAACTTCACCGAGGCCCTGCACCGCGAAGTCGCCGGCACCAATGTGAAGGTCCAGGCGGTGCTGCCGGGCGCGACCCGCACCGATTTCTGGGAGCTCGCCGGTGGCGATATCGACAATCTGCCGAAGGAGATCATCATGTCCGCCGACGATATGGTCGATACCGCGCTTGTGGGCCTATCCAGGGGCGAAGCCGTCACCGTGCCGGCACTTGCCGATGCGACCAAGCTCGACGCCTTCCTCGGCGCAAGGCAAGTCTTCTACGGCAGCCTGCACGCCGACAAGCCTGCTGCCCGCTACGCGGTCTGAGGAGAGAGCTGGTTCGCTTCGCGAACCAGGACCCCCACCCCGCTCACTTCGTTCGCGGCCCTCCCCACAAGGGGGAGGGTAAAGTGCGCGCTCCCCTACCTCCCCTTTGTGGGGAGGTCGGACCGCAGGTCCGGGTGGGGGTACTGGCGCCGACCTCTGCGTTTACGCTCCCCGCCACATAGGTATGATCGATGCAGCCAGCACCAGCGCCAGCACGATGTTGAGCGCGCGCCATTGCCATTCGGTCTCGAGCAGCCGTGCCAGCACCATGCCCGCCACGCACCAGATCGACAGCGAGACGGCTGCAGTGAGGCCGAAGGTCGAGCCGAGCAGCAGCGCGAGTTGTCCCGGCCCGTCGGCAAGGGCCGCGAACGAGGCCGCCGCCCCCAGTCCCATCGCCCAGCCCTTCGGGTTCATCCATTGAATGCCGGCGCCGCCGAAGAAGCTGTTGGGTTTTGCCATCGCCACATCGAGATTGGGCGGCCCGGCGCGGCCGATCTTGATTGCCAGCCAGATGAGATAGAGCGAGCCGATGATTTTCATCGCCAGTTGCAGCGAAGGCATGGCCAGCAGCAGACCGGCGAGCCCGGCGGCGGCAGCAGCGGTCACGGTGGCGAGACCGGCGGCGCTGCCGACCAATAGGGGAACGGAACGGCGAAAACCGAACTGTGCACCTGAGGCAGTCGACAGGGTGGTGGCGATGCCGGGCGTGACGGTGGCCACGAAGGCAAACAGGATGAGCGGAAAGATGGGCTGCAACATGAGGCGTCCTTCATCAAAAGCCCAATGGTAGACTTCCGCATACTTCAGTAAATGCAATGTTTGCGATGGTTGGCATTAGCAGATATAATGCCATCCATGATCCGCAACCTCGACACAGCGCTGATCCGCACCTTCGTCACTGTCGCCGACAAGGCCAGCATGACGGCGGCGGCGAACGCGCTGCATCTGACGCAAGGCGCCGTAAGCCAGCAGATCAAGCGGCTGGAAGAAGCGCTCGGCTGCAGCCTGTTCGAGCGCGACCGGCGTGGCTTGCGGCTGACGCGGCCCGGCGAGCGGCTGTTCGGCAAGGGCAAACGGTTGCTTGGCCTCAATGACGAGATCTGGGCCGAGATGGCGGGCACCGAGGTCGCCGGCCAGGTGCGGCTCGGTGTTCCCTATGACCTTGTCGGCACTTTGCTGGCGCCGGTGCTGAAGGCCTATGCCGAGACCTATCCGCAGGTCGAGATTTCACTGCTCTGTGCGGCTTCGCCGGACCTTGCCGCGGCCCTCGCGGCCGGCACCATCGACCTTGCCGTCATCGAGGAACGGGTCGGCCCGTCGGCCGGTGAGTGCCTGGCCATTGACCGGCTGGTCTGGGTGGGGGCCAAGGGCGGCGTCGCCCGCGCCAAGCGGCCGCTGCCGGTGTCGATCGTCGCCGACACCTGCGCCTTCCGCCCGGTGGTGCTGTCGGCGCTGAACGAGCACGGGCTGGAATGGCGCACCGTGTTCGAGAACGGCAACATCGACGCGACGACCGCGACAGTGCGCTCCGACCTTGCCGTCACCGCCTGGCTGGCCTCCACCGTGCCTGCCGATCTTGACATCCTGGCTTTTGATGCCGGGCTGCCGCCGCTGCCGAATTTTTCCATCAATCTGCATTTGCCGAAGTACGGCACGGCGCCGGCAGCGCAGGAGTTCGCGCGGTATATCCGGGGTGGGTTGGCACGGCGGGCTGTGGCGGCTTGACAGAACTTGCATTTCCTCTCCCCCGTCGATCGGGGGAGAGGAAAGGTGCCAAGCCTGTCCCTGTTACTTCCAGTTCTTACGCCGCTCGAGCTCGGCCTCTGACGGCTTCTGCGTAGCGAACGACCCGACCTTGACCTCACCCCCGCGTTCGTAGGTCGCCATGATGACGCCTGTGGTAGTGGCCTGCGACTTGACCAGCTTGAAAGCGGCGGGCATCGCACCACCATCGAACAGCCGCTTGCCCTTGCCCAGCAGCAGCGGGAAGATCATCAACCGGATCTCGTCGATCAGCCCGTTGGCGAGCAAAGTCTGGATCAGCTCGCTCGAACCCTGGATGAGCAGGTCAGGCCCATCTTCCTTCTTGAGGCGGCGCAACGCCGCGACGATATCTTCTCCAAGCCATTGCGTATTTTCCCAGGTGAGCGAATCCGGCCGATGCGTCGCCACATATTTAGTCGCAGGGTTGAAGGCATCTCCGATGGCATCTTTCTGGTACGGCCAGTAAGCGGCGAAGATGTCGTAGGTTCTGCGGCCGAGCAGCAGGGCGAAGGGCTTAGAGAACAATTCCTCCATGGCCACGCCCGCCACCTCGTCGAAGTAGTGGAACGTCCAGCCGCCGAACTCGAAGCCGCCAACCGGGTCTTCTTCCGGGCCGCCCGGCGCCTGCATGACGCCGTCGAGGCTGACGAAGGTAGCGGCGATGATCTTTCGCATTGGATTTTCCTTTTCCAGGATCCGCGCCGTCAGGGCCGGATTTCGATCTAAGGACGGACAGGCCGGCGGCCGCCCGACAGGCGTTGGCAAAAAAACGCTGCGGCCGACAAGAGTACCTACCGCCGTCGCCCGCCGCCAAGCGCCTGCGACGAAAACCAGACGTCGCCGATGATGGCGGTGGCGGTTCGGTCCGGCGCCCTGTCTGACGTCAGCCAGATCGAACGGCTGCGCGCGGCCTTCTGGAGGTCGGGGATTTTGGCCGCCGAACCGGCGACCGAGGCGCCGACGCAGGGGATGAACCACGAGCGCATGAAGGGGTCGCAGGCAAAACCTTGTTTGGTGCGGGTCACCATCACGGCCAGGCCGACGCTCTGGGACGGGCGCCAGGGAAAGATCATGCGGCCACCGGGTTTCAGCGCCCGCAGCCAGGCAGCCGGCGGTGCGACGACACCGGCATTGACATAGATGATGTCGGACGGCGGCAGATCGCCGGTGACGGCATCGCCGTGGACGACGCTTACATTGCCGTAGGTCTCGAGATTCTTTGTCGCTCTGGCAGCAAGATCGCCCTCCATTTCGAAGGCGGTCACCGGGCCGGGCGCAACCAGCCGCGCCAGCAAGGCGGTGTAGTAGCCTGTGCCGGCGCCGACATGGGTGACGGCCTCGTCCGGTCTGGGGGCGATCCTGCCGATCCACATGGCGTGCAGGGAGGGTTCGCCATTGTTGATGCCCTTGTCGGCATCGAGCGCCACCAGTACGTCCTGATAGATGTGAACAGGATCGGCGCTCGGCGTCATGATCTTGCCGTTGCCGGTGGTGAGCGCCCTGCCGGCGACGACCGCCCAGGGTCCAGGACCGAGAAAGGCCTCGCGCGGCACGGTGGCGAACGCCTCTTCGAGGCGCGGATCGGCCGAGCCGGCATTGGCCGCCATCAGTTGCGCGTAAAATTTCCTGGCGTCTTCGACACTTGTCATGATGGCGATCAAGATAGCGCAAGCGGCCGGTTTGTCGCGGTCGGGAATGAAACTCAGCCGACGCCGAAGACGGTGTCGTAGAGCAGCTTGAAGTTGAGCACCAGGATGACCGCCGCGACGACCCAGGCGAGGACCGCCACGCCGCGGGGAATGGCAAGGTTGCCCATCTTCTTCTTGTCGGAGACGAACTGCACCAGCGGGATGACTGCGAAGGGCAGTTGCATCGACAGTACCACCTGGCTGAAGACCAGCAACTGGCCGGTGCCCTTTTCGCCATAGAGCGCGGTGACGACCACCACCGGGACGATGGCGATGCCGCGCGTCAGCAGCCGGCGCGCCCATTGCGGAATGCGCAGGCGCAAAAAGCCTTCCATGACGATCTGGCCGGCAAGCGTTGCCGTAACCGTCGAGTTGAGGCCGGAGGCCAGCAGCGCCACCGCAAACAGGATGGAGGCGATGCCGAGGCCGAGCAGTGGCGACAAGAGCTCGAAGGCTTGGCCGATCTCGGCGACATCCTGATGGCCGGTGCCATGGAAGGCCACCGCCGAGACGATCAGGATCGAGGCGTTGACGAACAGCGCCAGGACGAGCGCGATGGTCGAGTCCGTCGTCGCCCATTTAATGGCGTCGCGCTTGCCTTTTTCGGTCCGTTCATAGGCGCGTGTTTGTACGATCGAGGAATGCAGGTAGAGATTGTGCGGCATCACCGTGGCGCCGATGATGCCGATGGCGATGTATAGCATCGCCGGATTGGTGACGATCTCCGTCGACGGCACGAACATCGAATGCAGGATCGAGCCGACCGGAGGGGCAGCGGCAAAGATCTGGATGGCGAAACAGCCGAAGATGATGATCAGAAGCGCGATGACGAAGGCTTCGAGATAGCGGAAACCCTTGTTCATCAAGAGCAGCACGATGAAGGCGTCGAGCGCCGTCAGCAACGCGCCGCCGATCAGCGGAATGCCGAACAGAAGCTGCAGCGCGATCGCCGTGCCGATCACCTCGGCGAGGTCGCAGGCGATGATGGCGAGTTCGCAGGCGATCCACAGCACGAAACTGACGGGACGCGGATAATAGGCGCGGCAGGCCTGGGCGAGGTCGCGGCCGGTGGCGATGCCAAGCCGGGCGGCAAGCGCCTGCAGCAGGATCGCCATCAGGTTGGACAGCATGATGATGAACAATAGCGTGTAGCCGAACTGGGCGCCGCCGGCGAGGTCGGTGGCCCAGTTGCCCGGATCCATATAGCCGACCGAGACCATGTAGCCCGGTCCCATGAAGGCGAACAGGCGACGGAACCAGACGCCGGACTGTGGCACCGCGATCGTGGAGTTCACCTCGCGCAGGCTGGGAGGATTGTCCTCCGGCCTGTCAAATCGCCAGGATGATCCCAAGGTAGCGTCAGCTTCGGACATGGAGGGCTTTCCACTGGGTGGATCGGTTGACGTCATCCTATCTATGCCAGGGCTCAACATTATGCAATAGGCTATATTTCATTGTATGTGCTTCCTGTTGCGCCGACCGGCAGGCCGGCAGGGGATCGCAAACGCCGGTTGCGCCTGCCATGGAATGGAAATAAACGGCTGGAATAGTTAAGCCCGTGCTATGAATGGCAAAGGGCGATTGCTTTGCCCAAAGCCGATTCTTGTCAAAAGATAGGAAGGAGCGCGTGTTGGCGCTGAAGCACAGACGGGTTGGACGCGAGGAGCCGCTGCCGGACGCCGAGATTCATTCGAAAGGGTTCCGGCAGCAGCGCGAAGCGCGCCGCGGCGCGCTGGTCGAGGATTATGTCGAGCTGATCGCCGACCTGATCGAGGACGGCAATGAGGCGCGTCAGGTCGATATTGCTGCGCGGCTGGGTGTCGCCCAGCCGACGGTGGCCAAGATGCTGACCAGGCTGTGCGCCGACGGGCTCGTTTCCAGAAAACCCTATCGCGGTGTGTTCCTGACCGACGCCGGGCGCAAGGTGGCGGAAGAGAGCCGCATCCGCCACCAGACGGTAGAAGCGTTTTTGCGTTCGCTCGGTGTCAGCGCCGAGACGGCGCGCATCGATGCCGAGGGCATCGAGCATCATGTCAGCGCCGAGACGCTGGAAGCCTTTCGCAAGGCGATGATCGCGCCGCGCTGAGGGGTGCCGGGGCCGCACCACTGGAACCTCCGCACGTCAGGCTCGTTGCTCCTGACGTTGCGCGTGATTGTTGCGCGCCAAGGAGGAAAACATGGGCGTCGAACAGGCACCGACCGCGAAGGGCAAGCAGGCGGCCGAGGGTTTGAGGCAGGCAGCGGCAAAGGACGAACGCAAGACCGAGGTCGAAACCGGCCATGCGCTGAAAAAGGGCGCCGCGCGTTTCGAGGAACGCTCCAAAAGCTCGGACGGCAAAAGCGCCGGCACCAAGCAGAAGATCTGAGTTCTGTTCGCAAGCGGCAACCTGCCGCTCATTCCTCGGTGTCCTGCACCCAACTGCGCGGATGGCCGTCGACGCGGAACTGGAATATGAAATAGGGCGGAATGCAGGAGCCCTTGCCAGGCTTGGCTGCGGCCAGATCGTCGTAGCCGGCGGTGCAGATATAGTCCTCGCGGCAGGGATGCGCCTTGTCGCAGGCGCGCAGGCCGGCGGTCTTGGTGAATTCCTTGGTGCAGAATTTGTGGTCCTTGCCCGACGCGATGCAGTCGTTGAAACCGGTCTTGGCCAGGCGGCCGCAAGTCGCCTCGTCGGGAAGCTTGTCGCAGCTTGCCTTGCGCAGCATGCCCCCGGGAAAGCCACCGGTCTTCTGCTCGGGGTTGTCATAGCGTTGGCGCGCCGCGCCATAGCCGGCGAGCTTGATTACCGGTTTCTTGTCGCGCGCCGGATCGATGGCGCAGGCTTTTGCGGTGGCCGGCGACAGGCGGCAATATTTGTCGCTGCCCCAGCTCGACATCTTGATCTCGCCGAACTCGACGGGGTCGCCGACTGCGGTGGCCGCCTCGCTGACGCAGGTGCCGAAGCCCGGATGGATGTCGCTTTCATGGACGCCGGCGCAGCGCAGGCTTTCGCCGCAGTTCCAGTCCTTGAAGCTCGTATCCTCGCCACTGTAGCAGATCGACCCCCAGCCATTGTAGAGATCGGTGCCTTTCAGCGCTTCGGCGAGTTTGGCGTCCGGACGGGCGGCGAAGCCGCGTGAGAAATCCGGATGGCCGCCGGCGGCGAAGTCCTCGACGATGGCGCGGCGGCGCGGCAGGTCGGCGAAGAACACCGCCGAGCCGGGGACGAAGACGGCGTTGCGGCGCGGCTCGCTGGCCGGATCGGCGCCGGTGTAATGGAAGCCGGCAATGCCGTGCGTCTGGTGGCAGCCGGTGCAGGTCATTTCGTTGAGACGCAGATTGAAGCCGGCCACCGATTTCACGCTGCGCAGCTCGTTGCCCTTGGCGACATAGTCCTGCAGTGCCTTGTCGATGTCGGCATCGTCGAGCAGCCCATAGGCGATATTGTTTTGCGACCTGGCCATGCCGCCGGGTGCGACCGAGACGGCGCTGGTCGCCAGGAATTTGTCGTCGATGACCAGCCGGCCGCGATCGAGGTCGTAGAGGTTGCGGTCGGTCAGCAGCCATTTGGCGAAGGCCGGCCGGTCGGCCAGAACCACTTTCCGGTCGATCTGGTTCTCCATCTTCGATTCCTGGAAGGTGGACGTCGTTGGGTCCCATTTGAAAATCTTGAGGAGATATTCGGCGTGGCCACCGAAGTCGCGGCGGCTCGAGGCCGACAGCCGGAGAACCTGCATGTTCAGCTCAAGTCGCATGATCTGCGACGAATTCAGCATGGCGTTGGAGAGCGGCCCTTCGTCGGAGCGCAGCCAGGCTGCCAGTTGCTCGGGCGCAAGGTTCTTCTGGCCGGCGGCGAGCCAGCGCTTGGCGATTTCGGCACAGGAAACGGCGGTGGCGCTTGGACGGTCTCTCGAAGCGCGGGCGTGAGCCTCACCGGGCCTGGCGTTGAAGACCAGGCTCATGGTCAGCGGCAGCCGCGACGAGATTCGTTGCGCTGTCTTTCCCTTCGTGGGCTTCTCCGCCACCGAATAATGGAAGCGGTAGATCAGCCTGATCTCGCCGCATTCGGTGTGGCCGAGATAGCCGCGGTCCATGCGGTTGACGACGCCGGTCAGGTCGAGCGTCGAGCCGTCATCGTCGATGTATTTCGGGTTGAATTTCTGGCTGGTGTCCTTCGACTTGGCCATGGCCGCGACGTAAGGATCGGGGCTATTGGCAGGCTCGTCGGCGATCTCCTGCTTTACGGCGTTGCGGACAGGGGTCAGCGCGCGCACCGAAAACAGGCCCCGATTGTCGACCTCGCGCGTGAGACCCAGCGCCGGGCCGAGCAGGCGGCTGATCGAGAGGCCGCCACGCTCAAGCGCCTGCAATGTCTCGGGATCGGTTACGGCGACGCTGGAATCGAGCGTCACGGCGCGCGCCGGCGACGGGCCGAGGCATAGCACCACCGCCAGCAGCAGAAATCGACCGATTGTCCGCAAGTCCCCGACACCCCCGTTCGAACCGGATGCTACAGCGCGCATGCCGCCTCGACCAGAGTGCGAACGCGATGCCGCTGCCACGAAAAATACTGTGACTTGGCGCAACCATTGCGATAATTGTCTGTTGGGTCGGACTGGGCCACGACATCGGCCAAGCCAGCCGAAATTTGCATACGGGGAGTTGCCATGCTCTGGAAGGGCCGCCGTCAGAGTGACAATGTCGAGGACGAGCGCAGCGACAGCGGCGGCGGTGGTGGTTTCGGCGGCGGCAGCCCTGGCCAGTTCCGCATCCCGATCGGCGGCCGCACCGGCGGCGGCGGCAGCATATTGCTGGTCGTCCTCGTGGTGCTGGCCGGATGGTATTTCGGCTTCGACCCGTCGCAGATCCTGGGCAGCGGCGACGGCGGCGGCGTGCTGCCGGGTGGCGGTGGCCAGATTACCGACAACAGCGGCGGCCAGGACGACGGCGCCGGCACGCCTGCTTCCGACGAGATGAAGCAGTTCGTGGCGACCGTGCTGGCCGAGACCGAAGAGACCTGGACCGGCATCTTCCAGTCGCAGGGCCTGAAATACGAGGACCCGAAGCTTGTGCTGTTCAGCGGCCAGATCCGCTCGGCCTGCGGCTCCGCCTCGACGGCAGCCGGACCGTTCTATTGTCCCGGCGACCACAAGGTCTACCTCGACACCACCTTCTTCCAGCAGCTCGACCAGCAGTTCGGCGCCTCGGGGGATTTCGCCCAAGCCTATGTGATCGCTCATGAAGTCGGTCACCATGTGCAGAACCTCACCGGCATCCTGCCCAAGTTCAACCAGATGCGGCAGTCGATGGGTGAGGCGGAAGCCAACCAGATGTCGGTGCGCATCGAGCTGCAGGCCGACTGCTTCGCCGGCGTTTGGGCGCATTTCACCGCGCAGAAGGGCATTCTGGAACAGGGCGACATCGAAGAGGCGCTCAACGCCGCCAAGCAGATCGGCGACGATACGCTGCAGAAGAAGATGCAGGGCTATGTCGTGCCGGAAAGCTTCAACCACGGGACGTCGCAGCAGCGGCAGACCTGGCTGGCGCGCGGCTACAAGAGCGGCAAGCTGTCGGACTGCAACACGCTGACCGGTCCGGTTTGAGGCGCTCGCAAGTTCCAGCCGACCGCGGTCCAAAGCGCATCCGTCGGCGGGCCGATTCACCACCGGCAACAGATGTCAGGAGGAGAACGCCTGAGGCGTTCTCCTATTGTTCCAAAGTGGCGCCTCGCCTATAACGGGCGCCCGCCCAAGGGCGGTCTCAGGGAGCAGACGCCATCATGATCGACCCCAAAACCGCCAGGCGGGGCCTTGCGCTCGTCTTCACCACGCTGCTGCTCGACATTATCGGCTTCGGCATGATCATGCCGGTGTTGCCGGCCTTTCTCAGGGAGCTTTCCGGCGTCGGCATCAGCGAAGCGGCGATCGAAGGCGGCTGGCTGTTCTTCGTCTATGCGGCGATGCAGTTCTTCTTCGCGCCAATCATGGGTGGATTGAGCGACCGCTTCGGGCGGTGGCCGATCCTGCTTGCCTCGGTGCTTACATTCTCGATCGACAATCTGATCTGCGCCATCGCCTGGTCCTATCCGATGCTGTTCATCGGCCGCGTGCTGGCCGGCATTTCGGGCGCCAGCTATTCGACGACGTCGGCCTTCATTGCCGACATCTCGAACGATGACAACCGGGCGAAGAATTTCGGTCTGCTCGGCATCGCCTTCGGCGTCGGCTTCGTCATTGGGCCGGTGCTGGGCGGGCTGCTCGGCACGTTCGGGCCGCGAGTGCCGTTTTACTTTGCCGCCGGGCTTGCCTTCGTGAACTTCCTCATCGCCATGTTCTTCCTGCCTGAAACGCTCGATGAAAAGCACCGCCGCCGCTTCGAGTGGAAACGCGCCAACCCGGTCGGCACGCTGCTGCAGATGCGCCAATATCAGGGCATCGGCTGGATCGGGCTCGCCTTCTTCCTAATGACGCTCGGCCACATGATGTATCCGGCGGTGTGGTCGTTCGTGTCCAATTATCGTTATGGCTGGAGCGAGCAGCAGATCGGCTTCTCGCTCGGCGCCTTCGGCCTGTGTGGGGCGATCGTCATGGCGACGGTGCTGCCGCGCGTGATCCCCAAACTTGGCGAATGGAGGACGGCGGTCATCGGCCTGACATTCACGGCGGCCAGCGCCTTCGGCTACGCCTTCGCCTCGCAAGGCTGGATGATTTATGCGGTGATCGTCGTCGGCTGCCTGGAAGCACTGGCCGATCCGCCGCTGAGAAGCCTTGCCGCCGCCAAGGTGCCGCCGTCGGCGCAAGGCGAATTGCAGGGCGCGATGACGTCGATCTTCTCGATCACCTCGATCATCACGCCGCTGCTCTACACCGCGATCTTTTCCTGGTTCACCGGACCGAATGCGCCCGTGGTGTTCGGCGGCGCGCCCTATCTGGTTGGCGCGTGCTTCCTGACGCTTGCGGTCATTGTCTTTGTGACGAAAGTTGCGAGGCCGACGGCGGTGAGAAGCGTTGCCACCGGCGCTGCGGAAGATGGAGCCCAGATATGAGCCATGACAGCCGCATAGAGCTAACCAAGGACGGAGTGTCGCTGTCGCGGCTGGTGTTCGGCGCCTGGCGCCTGCTCGACAACGCCGCGCGCCCGGACGCCGACCAGATCGCGCGGCTGATCGGCACTGCGGTCGATCTCGGCCTGACCAGCTTCGACCATGCCGATATTTACGGGCATTACCAGGTGGAAGCTGCCTTTGGCGCCGGCTTGTCGCGCTGGAAGGGCAAGCGCGACAGCATCGAGCTGATCTCGAAATGCGACATCATGCTGGCATCGGCCAACCGGCCTCAGAACCGGCTGAAGCATTACGACACCAGTGCGGCCCACATTGCCGCCTCGGTCGACCGTTCGCTCGCCAATCTCGGCACCGACTATCTCGACCTGTTGCTGCTGCACCGGCCGGATCCGCTGATGGATGCCGACGAGACGGCGGCGGCCCTTGCCGGGCTGGTCAAGTCGGGCAAGGTGAGAGCGGTCGGGGTCTCCAATTTCACGCCGTCGCAGTTCGACCTTCTGGCTTCGCGGCTGCCGTTTGCCTTGGCCACCAACCAGATCGAGATGTCGGTGCTGAAGACCAATGCGCTGGTGGATGGCAGCCTCGATCACGCGCAACGCCTCGGCTATGCGCCGATGATCTGGTCGCCGCTCGGCGGCGGCTTGCTGTTCACCGGCAAGGAAGGGCGCGAGGCGCGGGTCAGGGCGGCAATCGCGGCGGTGGCTGCCGAGATCGGCGCCGGCGATCTCGCCGCCGTCGCCATCGCCTGGCTGCTGCGTCATCCGGCGCGGCTGGCGCCGGTGCTGGGCACGATGAAGCCCGAGCGGCTGGCCGCCATGGTCAAGGCGCTGGAGATCGACCTCGACCGCCAGCAATGGTTTGCCATACTGGAGGCCAGCGAAGGCCGGCCGGTGGCGTAAGGTTACCCAGGCGCGAACTTCGAACCCGCCATAGGTGTGTGCTTCGTCCGTTAATGCGGCGCAAGCGAAGCGATGAGGAGGGCTTGGGCTCAGGGGATGCCGTCGGCGCTCTCGAAGCCTTCGTCGCTTCGCGCCGTCACAAACAGACCGGTTGACCGGTTTATTCCATTGACCCAAGACAAGGGCAATCGCGCCGCGTTTGTAACTCCGGCTATTCGGAGCATCACGATCTGGGCAACGGCTAGGCGAAGACCTGTAAAATCAAACCCGTTCGGCCAGCAGTTCCTCGCCGCGCTTTTCGCGGATCAGATTGACGAAACGGCGGAACAGATAGTGCGAGTCCTGCGGACCGGGCGAGGCCTCGGGGTGATGCTGGACCGAGAACACCGGACGGCCCGTGAGCGCAATACCGCAGTTGGAGCCATCGAACAGCGAGACATGGGTTTCCTCGACGCCCTCGGGCAACGAGTCGGCATCGACGGCAAAGCCGTGGTTCATCGAGACGATCTCGACCTTGCCGGTGGTATGATCCTTGACCGGGTGGTTGGCGCCGTGATGGCCCTGGTGCATCTTGGCGGTCTTGCCGCCCAGCGCCAGGGCCAGCATCTGGTGGCCGAGGCAGATGCCGAACACCGGAATATCGGTCTTGAGCAGGTCCTGGATGACCGGCACGGCGTAGTCGCCGGTGGCTTCCGGGTCGCCGGGGCCGTTGGAGAGGAAGATGCCGTCGGGCTGCATGGCCAGGATTTCTTCCGAACCGGTACCGGCCGGAACCACGGTGACCTTGGCGCCGAGGCCGGAAAGCAGGCGAAGGATGTTACGCTTGACGCCGTAGTCGATGGCGACGACGTGCATCGACGGCTCGGCCTGTTCGCCAAAGCCTTCGTTCCACACCCAGGGCGTTTCACGCCAGACCGAGGACTGGCCCGAGGTGACTTCCTTGGCGAGGTCAAGCCCGATCAGGCCCGACCAGGCGGCGGCGCGCCGCTTCAAATCGTCGATGTCGAAGATGCCGTCGGGCGCGTGCGCAATGACGGCGTTGGGCATGCCCTTTTCGCGGATCAGCGCGGTGAGCGCGCGGGTGTCGATGCCCGACAGCGCGACGATGCCGCGCTTCTTCAGCCACTGGTCGAGGCCGGCTCCGGCGCGGTAGTTGGACGGGTTGGTGACATCGGCCTTGAACACCGCACCGACGGCGCCGGCGCGGGCGACCGGGTTGAGGTCCTCGATGTCCTCGTCATTGGTGCCGATGTTGCCGATATGCGGGAAAGTGAAGGTGACGATCTGGCCGGCATAAGACGGGTCGGTGAGAATTTCCTGGTAGCCGGTGAGCGCGGTGTTGAAGCAGACTTCGGCAACGGCGGAACCGGTGGCGCCGAGGCCGCGACCCTCGATGACGGTGCCGTCGGCCAGCACCAGGACGGCGGTCGGCTTTTCGGTTGCCCAAGGCGGGGTCAGTTCGGGGGTCATCTCGGCCATGGCGACGCTCCTGTTACGCTGCGCGCTTCGATGGCGGGCCATCTGCGCAGCAAACGGCGCGGCCGATCTCTCGAGCCTGCGCGAATCAATTCTTTGTCTTGTGCAAGGCCGAGTACATAGGGGAAGGCGCCAGAGCGGTCAATGATGCCCGTGCCAAAAACGGCGAGCATTTGTTTCGTCGAACGATATCAGGGCTTTGGCGCGTTTGCTTTGCGGATGGGCCGCGGTTATTGTCCGCGCCGTTCGAAGGAGAAAGCATCATGCGCGCAAAAATCGCCGAATCCCTGAAAAGCGCGATGAAGGCGCAGGACAAGCACCGGCTGCCGACGCTGCGGCTCATCCAGGCCGCCATTCACGACCGCGACATCGCCAATCGCGGCTCGGCCAAGGACCCCGCCAGCGACGAGGAGATCCTGCAGATCCTGGCCAAAATGGTGAAGCAGCGCGAGGAATCGGCCAAGGCGTTCGAGGACGGCAAGCGCCCGGAACTGGCGGCGCAGGAGCGTGGCGAGATGGAGATCATCCGCGGCTTCCTGCCGACGCAGTTGGACGAGGCGGCGGTGACTGCAGCAGCGCGCGAAGCGATCACTGCTACCGGTGCGACCAGCCAGAAGGACATGGGCAAGGTGATCGCTGTGCTGAAGCAGAAATATGCCGGCCAGATGGATTTCGGCAAGGCCAGCGGCATCGTCAAAGGCCTGCTGCAGTAGGAGCCGACACCACTTCAATGGCGAAGGAGAGCAGGGGGCGGGACATCACCTCTGCGCAAGAAACGGTCCGCACCGGCTTAAGCGAGCCAAGCCTTGACCTGCCGGAGAGCCCCACCATAATCGAAATCGTCAAACCCACGCTCGAACATCTGCCCTCCTACAAGGCGGCGCTCGAGCGTGGCTGGTCGCCGGACAATGTCCGGCTGATGGAAGCGACGCGCGAGCAACTTGCGGCGATCGACGAGGATCCCGCGGCGTTCCTTGCCAGCCTCGACGATCCCGAGGCCAAAGGAGGCCCGATTACCTTGCCGGACGGCACGACCGTGCCGCGGCTGCCGGGCTTCCGGCGCTGGATCTGGGACGGCGAGGCCGCTGGCTCGATCGGCTTTCGCTGGCAGCCGGGTACGGCCGCACTGCCGTCGCATGTGCTCGGCCATATCGGCTATGCCGTGGTGCCGTGGAAGCGCGGACGAGGCTATGCGACCGAGGCGCTGCGGCTGATGCTGGACGAGGCGAGGGCTGTTGGTTTGCCATATGTCGAGCTCACCACCGACCTCGACAATCCGGCCTCGCAGAAGGTGGTGCTGGCCAATGGCGGCCGTGTGGTCGGTCCGTTCATCAAGGACGCCGCGTATGGCGGCGCCGAGAGTTTGTTGTTCCGGATCGATTTGTAGTCCGACGCTATTCGGCCGGTGCCGGCAGCGGCGGCGCTGCCCGGCTGCGCCCCTCCCAGATGTAGGAGGCAAGTGCCACCACCACCGCCACCAGCATGGCGGCAGCGCCCACAACCGGCAGGCTGCGATAGCCGTAGCCGGCATTGAGCATGGCAGCGCCCAGCGAGGCGGCGAGCGCGATGCCGACATTGAAGCCGGAGGGGATGAGCGAGGAGGCGAGGTTGGAGGCGTCCGCCGTCCAGGCCAGGATGCGGGTCTGGATCGGCGTGCCTATGGCGAAGTTGAGGCCACCCCAGATAACGATGGCGATGACCATCGGCACGGGGTAGGGGCTGACGGCATAGATCACGCCCAACATCACCGCCTGCAGCGCAAGCATGGTGATCAGCGACGGCATCAGCTTCCAATCGGAAAGCTTGCCGCCGAGAAACACACCGACGGTGGCGCCGACGCCGTTGAGCAGCAGCACCCAGGGGATCAGGCTCTCGTCGAGATGGGTCACCTCAAGCAGTGTCGGGGTGATGTAGGTGAACAGGCCGAACTGGCCGATCATCAACGTCAGCATCAGGATCAGCGAGGTCCAGACTTGCTGGCGCGCCAGCACGCGAACCTCGCTGCCAAGACTGGCGGATGGCCTTGATGCGCCTGTCGTGCGCGGCAAAAGCGCAGCCATGGCGGCAAAGGCTACCACGCCCAGCGCGCACATCACCCAGAAGGTGGCGCGCCAGCCCCAGAGATTGCCGATTGCGGTGCCGGCCGGCACGCCGATGACATTGGATACGGTGAGGCCGGAGAGGATCACAGCCACGGCCATGCCGCGCTTGTCCTCGGGCACGAGGCCGACAGCCACTACCATGGCGACGCCGAAATAGGCGCCGTGTGCGACGGCGACCGCAATGCGCAAGAGCAGCATCGAGGTAAAATCGGGCGCCAGCGCGCAAGCGGCCTGGCCGATGGTGAAGGCGACGGTCAGGCAAAGCAGCAGCGTCTTGCGGGAAATGCCCTTGGTGGCGAGCGCCAGCAATGGCCCACCAACGGCGATGCCGCCGGCGTAGCCGGAGACGAGATAGCCGGAAGTCGGGATCGAAACGCCAAGGCCGTCGGCCACTTGCGGCAATACACCGGCGATGACGAATTCGGTGGTGCCGAAAGCAAAGGCGGCAATGAACAGGGCAATGAGCGGGAGCATGACGGAAGCGATCCTCGGATAAGGTCGCCTCAAACCATGGATGGGGTTCGTGGGCAATGCAGAAATTATCGACGCCGCTTTAGGTTTTCTTGATCAGCTTGCCTTCAACCGCGACCCACCCAGCAACCCGCGCTCTTCCAGCACCGGGTAGGCCATCGACGCCAGCAGCGAGTTGATCTGCTTCAGGTCGCGGATGGTGTCGAGGTGGATGGAACTTGTTTCGACGCTCTTGGCGGTGCCGTCGCGCAGGCGCACGAAATGGCTGGCGCTGGTTTCCTTTTCGCGGTCGCGCAGCCGGTCCTTTTCCAGCACCAGCTGGCGGGCGGTCTCAGGGTCGCGCGACACCAGCACGTTGAAAGCAAGCCTGGCATTGGCCAGCACCGAGGTGTGAAAGGCGAGCAGCTCGCTCCAGCCCTCGGGCGTGAACTCCAGCCCGCGCTCGAACTTCTTCTTCACATGCACCAGCATGTTGCGCACGATGATGTCGCCGACCTGCTCGAGCTTGACGCAGGCGCCTATCAGCTCCTGGCAGCGCAGCGCCTCGTCCTCTGTGAGCGAGTTCCTGGTCAATTTGGCCAGATAGAGCTTGATCGCCGCGTGCTTCCTGTCGACGCGGTCGTCAAGGGCGGCCAGCGCCTTGATCTTGTCGCCGTCGGCGCTTTCATACAGCTCGATGATGCGCTTGAGCATGATCTCGACCGTCTCGCAGACGCGCACCACCTCGCGGGTGGCGTTGGCCAGCGCCTGGCTCGGAACGTCGAGCGCGCCGTCGTTGAGGGCGGAGAGTTCGACCACATCGAGCTCTGTAGCCGGCGCTGGCTTGGTGCCCATTGCGACGATCTTCTCAGAGGCACGATAGATCAGGCTGGCAAGCGGCAGGCCGGCGAGCAGGATCAGCACATTGAACAGGATGTGGGCGTTGACGATCTGGTCGGGCACGGTGGCGCCGAGGAAGGCGACCGGCGGCTTCAGCGTCATGAACAGGATCAGCATCATCAGCGAGCCCATGCCGCGCATCAACAGATTGCCGATCGGCACGACGCGCACGCCAGGTTCGGCACTTCGGGTGAGCAGCGGCGCGATGATCGACGAGCCGAGATTGACGCCGAGCACCAGCACGATGCCGAGTTCGGGCGGGATGAAGCCGCGGCCGGCCAGCGTCACCATCAAAAGCACGGCGGCGATCGAGGAGTGGAAGAGCCAGGTAACGAGCGCGGCGAGCAGATAGGCGGTGACGTAGTCGCTGGAGAAATATTCGATGATGAGCGGCATCAGCGTGCTCTGCCGCAGCGGCTCCGACGCCTGGCCGATCATTTCCAGCGACAGTACCAGAAGGCCGATGCCGACCAGGATACGGCCGAACTGGCGCCAATCGCGCCGCTCGGTGGCCATGAACATGACCGTGCCGGCGACGAGGCAGATCGGCACCAGCAGCGTCAGATCGAAGGTCAAGAGCTTGACCACCAGCGCCGAGCCGATCTCGGCGCCGCGCACAGCCAATTGGCCCGACATGCCCGAGACGATGCCGGCGCCGGCGAAGGAGCCGACGAGAAGCGTGACGGCGGTCGAGCTCTGCAGCGCGATGGACAGGCCGCAGCCGGCCAGCACCGCCATGATCGGATTGCGCATGGTGGAGCGCAGCCGGTGACGCAGCACGTCGCCATAGGCGCGCTCGACGCCTGTCTTGACCATGCGGGTGGCAAACAGCATCAGCGCCACCGCGCCCGCCAGATGCAGCAGGACGACGGAGCCGCTCATTTCGAAACCCGCACGCAGACAGCTACCGCGACGCGGAGGGCGCGCAGTGCAGGGAGGAAAACGGGGCTGCGAATCATGGTCATGACAGTCTTGAACAATATCCGGAATATTTTAGCCGGGTAATAAAATCTTGTCGATTTCAAGAGCCGTCGCGGCGCGACAGGGCGTGTCGGAAAATGGACGGATGCGCAAATGGTTGCATGGCGGATCCCTGGTGATGGCAGCGGATCGTCCCGGTTTGCCGGACTCCCGGCAATCGCCTTTGCGATGATGTTCAAATATCCAGGATAAGCACCGGATTTCATTACGTAAATGTAATGCTAGTGTTCAGTTTCGGTTCATCCTTCGGGCGCTATTCCCTAGGCATCGACAACCAAGGAGCCCCGCTATGAAACGTGTTGTTCTTTCCGCCCTCGCTTTCTCGATGCTGGCCGCCACTTCGCTTACCGGCCAGGCCGCACCGGTGAACGCACCGGTCGCACCGCAGTCGAATTACACGCGGGTCGACTGGCAGAGGCCCGGCAAGCATGTCGATGTCAGGAAGCGCGTCGTGAAGAAGACGGTGGTCGTCAAGCGCAGCCATTGGCGCAATGGCCAGAAATATTCCAGCTGGAAGCGGCACCAGCCGATCCGCGATTATGGCCGCTATGGCCTGCATCGCCCCGGCCGCGGCCAGGAATGGATCCGCGTCGGCAACGACTATGTGCTGGTCTGCGTCCTGTCCGGCATCATCTTCGGCGCCATTGCCGCGCATTAAGCCCGGCCTCGCCGGCGCAATGCAGAGACTTGAAAGGAGGCGGCCCGAAACGGCCGCCTTTCTTTTGGCTGTAGAAACCGGGCTTTTTGGCTGTGGAAACCGGGTATGGTCCGCAATAAGGGTCGTCGGATTCCGCGAGCATGATTATATGAGGGACAAACGAGTTCCCCAATGCGCTTTCCGCCCGCCTTTCTCGATGAGATACGCGACCGTGTGCCGATTTCATCGGTCATCGGCCAGCGCGTCGCATGGGACAGGAAGAAGACCAACGCCTCGCGCGGCGACTATTGGGCCTGTTGTCCGTTCCATGGCGAAAAGAGCCCCTCCTTCCACTGCGAGGACAAGAAGGGCCGCTATCACTGTTTCGGCTGTTCGGTGTCGGGCGATCATTTCAAGTTCCTGACCGAGCTCGACGGATTAAGCTTTCCCGAAGCGGTCGAGAAGATCGCCGACATGGCCGGCGTGCCGATGCCGGTGCGCGACGAGCGGGAAGAACAGCGTGAGAAGGAACGCGCCAGTCTGACCGATGTCATGGAGATGGCGACTGCCTTCTTCCAGGAGCGGCTGCAAGGACCGGAGGGTGCAAAAGCCCGCGCCTATCTCAGGGATCGCGGGCTGACGCCGGCGACGCAGCAATCGTTCCGGCTGGGCTTTGCGCCCGACAGCCGCAATGCGCTGAAGGAACATCTTGCCGCCAAGGGTGTGCCCAAGGCCGACATCGAGGCCTGCGGGCTGGTGCGTCATGGCGACGACATCCCGGTCTCCTATGACTGGTTCCGCGATCGCATCATGTTCCCGATCCCGGATTCGCGCGGCAAGATCATCGCCTTTGGCGGCCGCGCACTGGCGCCCGATGCGCTGGCCAAATACATGAATTCGCCCGACACGGAGCTCTTCCACAAGGGCAACGTGCTCTACAATTTCGCCCGCGCCCGCAAAGCGCTGGCGAAAGGCGGCACGGTGATTGCCGTCGAAGGCTATATGGACGTGATTGCGCTGGCGCAGGCCGGCTTCGAGAATGCCGTGGCGCCGCTCGGCACCGCGCTCACCGAAAACCAACTCGAACTTCTGTGGCGCATGGCGCCTGAGCCGATGCTGTGCTTCGACGGCGACCAGGCCGGGCTGAAGGCGGCGTGGCGCGCCGCGGATCTCGCGCTGCCGTCGGTGCAGGCCGGGCGGTCGGTGCGCTTTGCGCTGTTGCCGGAGGGCAAGGATCCCGACGATCTGGTCAAGGCAGAAGGGCCGGACGCGTTTCGTGCCGTGCTGGCGGAAGCGCGGCCTCTCGCTGATTTGTTGTGGATGCGTGAGACATCCGGTGGCGTCTTCGACACGCCGGAGCGGCGGGCGGGGCTGACAAAGACGCTACGCGAACTGACCAGCCGCATCCGCGATGAGAGCCAGCGCTACCACTACCAGCAGTGGATGCGCGAGCGGGAGCTGACCTTCTTCAGCGCCCAGCGCGAAGTGCGGCAAGGTCGCCAGGACTGGAAACCGGGGCAGGGCAAAACGCCCGCACCCGGCGGACAGTTCGCCAAAGGCAGCGGGGCAGGCGCGCGCGCCGCGATCACCGAAAGCCTCGGCCGCTCCGCCATGGTCAAACGCGGTGGCGAGATGATGTCGGTGCGCGAGGCGACGATCATCGTAGCCCTCGTCAACCATCCGCCGCTGATCGACGAGAACTTCGCCCATGTCGAGTTCCTCGATCTCGCCAACACCGATCTGCAGCGGCTGCACGCCGCCATCCTCGATGCGATGGCGCACGACATGGCCAATGACCGTAGCGCGGTGATCGCCACCATCGAACGTGCCGGCTGCAGCGATATCTGGGGGCGCGCCGTGGCGCTCATCCAACGGGCCAGGCAATGGCCCGCGCTGGAAACCGCAGCGCTTGACGATGCCCGCGACGCCTTCAACCAGGCGCTGCACTTGCAGCGCAGCGCGCGCACCTTACATAAGGAGCTGAAACAGGCGGAAGCAGCGCTCGCCAGCGATCCCACTGACGAAAACTACCGGCACCTCATCGAGATTCAGGCGCAATTCCGTGATGTACAAGCAACGGAAGCGCTGATCGAAGGCTTCGGTGTGTCCTCGGGCAGGGGTGGGCGCGTGTAGGTCGAAACCTGCGCAAGAATGGATGATGTACGTGCTGCGCGTCGAATCGACGCCTCTAAGTCGGGTAATTGATTCGCTTTTTTGATGCGAATCATGCGAGAGGCGCTTGACCTTCTGGCAGAATGACGGAATCAGGACGATTCGAAACCTTAACCCGTGCCGGCGTCGATGGAATGCACTGACGCGAGGTGCTGATCACTGGACAGGCTGTCAGCCTGCCACAGATATCAGGGTTAATCTGGACTTAATGCATATCGCCCAAAAGTGAAAACCGGTTTTGGGGGCACGATATGAACAAACAAAAGAGTTGATTCGGTTACCGGCCCGGTTAAGCGCCACCAGCGCATGTAGTTTGACCGGTGCGGCAGCTAGGCGGCTTCGATGCTCGGCCGCTAGGAGAAGATAAAGACTATGGCGACAAAGGAAAAGGAAGAGGTCGAGACCGAACGTGAAGGCGCCACCGATGGGCCTCTGCTCGACCTTTCCGATGATGCTGTCAAGAAGATGATCAAGGCCGCCAAGAAGCGCGGCTATGTGACTCTCGACGAACTGAACGCGGTGCTGCCGTCGGAAGAGACCGATCCGGATCGCATCGAAGACATCAATGCGATGCTGTCCGACATGGGCATCAACGTGGTCGAGGACGACGATCAGAGCGAGGAGCCCGAGGCCGCCGACAGCAATGCCGACGCCGAGGAAGACGCCAACGAACTGGCCGAGCAGACCGGCACCGCCGTCGCCGCTACGACCACCAAGAAAGAGCCGACCGACCGCACCGATGACCCGGTGCGCATGTATCTGCGCGAGATGGGCTCGGTCGAGCTCCTGTCGCGCGAGGGCGAAATCGCGATCGCCAAGCGCATCGAGGCCGGCCGCGAGACGATGATCGCGGGTCTCTGCGAAAGCCCGCTGACCTTCCAGGCCATTATCATCTGGCGTGACGAGCTCAACGAATCCAAGATCCTGCTGCGCGAGATCATCGACCTCGAAGCCACCTATGCGGGCCCCGAAGCCAAGCAGGCGCCGGTGGTCGAGCGCATCGAGGAGGCGCCCAAGGCCGAGGACAAGCCGAGGCGTGGACGCGACGAGGAAGACGACATCACCAATGTCGGCGCCGACACGCGCGGCTTGGTCGATGACGACGAGGAAGACGAGGACGAGGCGAGCCTGTCGCTGGCGGCGATGGAAGCGGAATTGCGCCCGCAGGTGATGGAGACGCTCGACGTCATCGCCGACACCTACAAGAAGCTGCGCAAGCTGCAGGACCAGCAGGTCGAAAACCGTCTGGCCGCGACCGGCACGCTGTCGCCCAGCCAGGACCGCCGCCTGAAGGAGCTGAAGGACCAGCTGATCAAGGCGGTGAAGTCGCTGTCGCTCAATACGGCGCGCATCGAGGCGCTGGTCGAGCAGCTTTACGACATCAACAAGCGCCTGGTGCAGAACGAAGGCAAGCTGCTGCGCCTAGCCGAAAGCTATGGCGTGCGCCGCGAGGAGTTCCTCAAGGAATATCAGGGCTCCGAGCTCGACCCGAACTGGACGCGCTCGATCGGCAACCTGACCTCGCGCGGCTGGAAGGAATTCACCAAGAACGAGAAGGACGCGATCAAGGATCTGCGTTCGGAAATCCAGAACCTCGCCACCGAGACGGCGATCTCGATCCTGGAATTCCGCAAGATCGTCAACCAGGTGCAGAAGGGCGAGCGCGAAGCCGCTATCGCCAAGAAGGAAATGGTCGAGGCCAACCTGCGCCTCGTCATTTCCATCGCTAAGAAATACACCAATCGCGGCCTGCAGTTCCTCGACCTGATCCAGGAAGGCAATATCGGCTTGATGAAGGCGGTCGACAAATTCGAATACCGCCGCGGCTACAAGTTCTCGACCTATGCGACATGGTGGATCCGGCAGGCGATCACGCGTTCGATTGCCGACCAGGCGCGCACCATCCGCATCCCGGTGCACATGATCGAAACGATCAACAAGATCGTGCGCACGTCGCGCCAGATGCTGCATGAAATCGGCCGCGAGCCGACGCCGGAGGAACTGGCAGAAAAGCTCGCAATGCCGCTCGAAAAAGTGCGCAAAGTCTTGAAGATCGCCAAGGAGCCGATCTCGCTCGAAACCCCTGTGGGTGACGAAGAGGATTCGCATCTGGGCGATTTCATCGAGGACAAGATGGCGATCCTGCCGATCGATGCGGCGATCCAAGCCAATCTGCGCGAGACCACCACGCGGGTGCTCGCCTCGCTGACGCCGCGCGAGGAGCGGGTGCTGCGCATGCGCTTCGGCATCGGCATGAACACCGACCACACGCTGGAAGAAGTCGGCCAGCAGTTCTCGGTGACGCGCGAGCGTATCCGCCAGATCGAAGCCAAGGCGCTGCGCAAGCTCAAGCACCCGAGCCGGAGCCGCAAGCTGAGGAGCTTCCTCGACAGCTGATACCGGCAACAGACCAGCATTCGAAAAGGGCGCCGATGGCGCCCTTTTCGTTGCCGGGTGAAGGCTCTTGTCGCCCATCTCCGTCGGGAGGATACTTGCCTGGTCGGATGCATGTTCTGGGCGAAAAACCGGATGTCCGCCCCGGCTGATGTCCTCAGCCGTGCTCCGTGGCGCCGGAGGGAGGTGTGTGATGACAACCTACATCCTGCTGATGAACTGGACGGAACAGGGCGCCAGAAATATCCGAGAGTCGCCGAAGCGGCTCGATGCCGCCAAGAAGCAACTGGCCGACATGGGCGGCTCGTTCAAGGCGTTTTACCTGACTATGGGCGAATATGACATGGTGGCGATTATCGAGGCGCCCGACGATGCTGTGCTTGCTCGTTTCGCCCTGATGCTGGCAACGGGTGGCAGCGTCAAGACGCGAACGCTCAAGGCTTTCCCGGAATTTGCCTATCGCGAGATCGTCACTTCGCTTGGATAGCGCTGGGCGCGGGTCCGTGCGGCTCGGCGTCATATTGCGGGGCCGTGCCGTCAGGGTGATAGTCGCTCCATGTCCAAGCCTGCGCTGACCGTCTGGTACAACACACGCTGCCCGGTTTGCGATGGCGGCATCACCCGGCAGAAACGGCGGCTGATCGAGGCGATCAAGGCCGGGCGGATCGAATTCCGCGACATCAACCTCGAACCGGCGGCGCTCTCTGGCTACAGCGCCTCGCTGGAGGACATACGCCGCCGGCTGCATGCCACCGATGCCGAAGGCAGGCTGCTGGTCGGCGCCGATGTCGCGGTTGCCGTCTGGCGGGCGACGCCGGGCGAGGGCTGGCTGGCGACGCTCTTCGGCAATCCGGCCGCGCTGCCGCTGACGCGCTTGGCCTATGATCGTTTCGCCGATCTTCTCTATGCCTGGAACCGGCGCAAGGGCCGCTGGTAGCGAGGCAAGGCCCGAAGATATCTGCGGGCCTTACCGTCATGGGCGTTACCGGGACGCCGGCTCGCAAAGCCAGCCGACAATGCGGCGCACCGCCGGCAGCACCATGAGCAACGTTGGGAACGCTACCAGCCAGGACAGGCCCCAGGCAGTGAGCCAGACAGCCGGCAAATCAGGTCGCAGTCCAAGGCTTTTCAGCGTCGATATGAACGAGACGATGAAGGTCATCAGCAGCGACAGCACCAGCGGACTGACGATCGCGGCATAGCGCGCCGGCAGCTTGCCGCGCTTACGGGTCGTGGTCATTTTTGGATTTTCCTGAAACATCCGGTCCGTCGCATTTGGCATCCATTGCGCCGGGTTTCCGGCGGAACTGCCCGGAAAGACCGGGGTGGATGCGTTGCTTGACGTCAGACGCTTACGGAGAGGTTTTGGCCCTCACGCGCTTTCTAGCTGCCGGCGGCGGCGAAATCAACCTTCTGGCGCCGCCTTTAGATGCATCGTAAGATATATCTTGACTCGTCGGCGGGGTAAGCCTAATTAAGATGTATCGTAAGATATAACTCAAGGAGCAATTCATGCACAGGCATCATCCCTTTGGCGAGCGCGCCGAGCGCGCATTCCTGCACATGGCAGGCAAATTTGGTGGAAGAGGGGGCGGCGGCTTTGGTCCGTTCGGCCACGGCGGACGTGGCGGTGGACGCGGCGGCCCGGGCGACATGTTTCGTGCCGGGCGCATGCTGGCCGACGGCGATCTCAAGCTGATCACGCTGTCGCTGCTGGCCGAGGCGCCTCGCCACGGCTACGACATCATCAAGGCGCTGGAAGAGCGCACCAGCGGCATCTACAGCCCGAGCCCGGGCGTCGTCTATCCGACGCTGACCTTCCTGGAAGAGGCCGGCTATGCGGCTTCAGCCGCCGACGGCAACAAGAAGGTGTTTTCGATCACCGAGGCGGGCCAGGCGCATCTCGCCGAGAACCGCGAGATGATCGACGGCGTGCTCGAGCATCTCGAGCGCTTCGGCCGCAAGATGGCCAAAGCGCGGGACTGGTTCGGCTGGAACGACGACGGCGAGGAAGGCGGACGGCGTGGTGGACGGGGTCGCTCGGAAGCCCGCGACGAGTTCCGCGCCGTGCGCCACCGGCTGCGTGCCGCGCTCGGCGATCTCGTCGACGCGCCGGCTGAAAAGCAGGCCGAGGCGATTGCAGTCCTGGAAGCCGCCGCTGAAGCCTTGGAAGCGCTATCGCGCGGTTGACCCCTGGCGAGAACGCTTGCCCGTTCGACTGAGGAACGGTACTGAAAATCATCCTGCACCGCGAGACGTGGTGCAGGATGATTGCCGTTGGAGGAAGCCCCATGTCTTTTCTGAAGCGTCTTTTCGGTGGTGGCGGTGAGGGGGGCGAGCCCAAGAGCGCAGCACCGGCAAAGCAGGTTGAGCACAAGGGATTTTTGATCAGCGCCACGCCCTACAAGGCGGAGGGGGGCCAATACCAGACCTGCGGCGTGGTTTCGAAGGAGGTCGACGGCGTGATGAAGGAACACAAATTCATCCGCGCCGATCGCTTTGCCGGACTGGACGACGCCGTCGACATCTCGATCAAGAAGGGCATGCAACTGGTCGACGAGCAAGGCGAGAGGATGTTCGGGTAAGGGCCGGACTGGTCGAGGTGCCGAACGTAGGTTTTGCGCCGGTCATTCGTCGCCAGAATCTCGAATAGCGGCAGTGGGCCGCAAGCAGAAAGTCTCGACAATTGAGCGTAGCATTTGCCAAGGAGGAAAGCGCCGAGGCTGCATCGGAAACCATCCTGCCGGCTCGCCCTATCTCCGATCGGATCAACCTTGTCACGGAAGCGGGCCTCAAGATGCTGCAGGTTGAATTGGCTCGCGCCCAGCAAGCTCTCGAGGCCGCTAGCGTGCTGGAAGATGTCAATGAGCGGCGACGCCAGTCAGCGGTTCCGGTTCGAGATATGCGTTACTATGCCGAGCGCGTGCGTACGGCTCAGCTTATGCCGGTGCCCACCTCTAATGAGGCGATCGCCTTCGGGCACACCGTTACCTTCAAGCGTGATGATGGCCGCACTCAGACCTTCCGCATCGTCGGAGAGGATGAGGCCAACCCGTCTGAAGCTTCCATATCGCATGGTTCGCCGGTTGCCATCGCGCTGACCGGAAAAACCGTTGGCGACTTTGTCCAGCTAGGGCCGCGCGAACTTGAGATCCTGTCCATTTCCTAGGACGCAGGTATGATGCGCGACCGAGGCCGGTGCACCTTGAGACGTGATCAGATGCCCGCAATTGCCAAAAGCCAAGCCAGGATGTCGAGCAGCAGAAAAACCAGCGCAATCTGCAACGCCAGCCGGAGCCGCTGGATAATTCGCCAGTTGCCGGCCATGTCCGCCTTGATCCGAAGGGCAAGCGCGCGGCGCATGGCCGACATTGTCGTCGGCCTGTCGCCGTCGACATATTGATCAAGCAGATCTTCCGGATCGAAGCGGAATGTATATTGGTGATAGGGCCAAAGCATGAAGACGATCAGCCCGCCGATGCCGAACAACAGGGCCACTGCGGTCCAATCCCAAAGCCCAAGCCCGTTGGAAAGCGCCGCACCGCCGAGTAGCGAGTTGGCAAATGCGGTGGCAAAGACAAGGCTGCCGGCGCGGGTGCTCATGTTCTCCACAAGCGTCTGCTGTTGAGTGAGACCTCTCACCGCCTCCTGATAGATGAACGCGAGACGCGGATCGTCGTCGGCAACAGCGCTTGCGACAATTCCGTTGTTCTCTCCTCCACTCCGACATTCGGCCATAAGTTGCCTCTCTGTTTTGACAGGGATGCACGAGTTTAGCCCGATCCGTCGGTGCAAAAACAGATTGGCCGTGGACCAACGGCAAATCCGATGGCGATGCCGGGGGCTCCAAGCCTATGAGGGCCAGCTGATGGACGGGCAAGAATAGTTGGCAGCCATCGAAAACCCCGCCACGAACACCACGCCATCTGCCGGTGGACCCTGCTCTCGGCCCCGGACTGCAAGAAGGCAGGCGCCGAAGCGCCTGCCTTTCAATGCGAATGACGGGGTGTGCTTACGCGGCGATTTGCGCGCTCGCGGTCTTGGCCACCACGGCATCGACCTTGGCGGTCGCCTTGGCAAGTGCGGCGGTGACGGCATCAGGGCCCATGCCGACGCCTTCGATGCGGATGACGTCGACGTCGGTCATGCCGAGGAAGCCGAGCACGCCGCGCAGATAGGGGATGGCGTGATCGAACTGCACGGCCGCACCTTCGGAATAGATGCCGCCCGAGGCGAGTACGATATAGACCTTCTTGCCGGTGACGAGGCCCTTGGGACCACCCTCGCCATAAGAGAAGCTCTTGCCGGAGCGGGAGATGTGATCGACCCAGGACTTCAGGGTTGAGGAGATGTTGAAGTTGATGAAGCCGGTGGCCAGGATCACGGTGTCGGCTGCGAACAGTTCGTCAAGCACGATGTCGGAGACGCCGACGACTTCGGCCTGGCGCGGCGTGCGGGCTTCAACGGGGGTGTAGATGCCGGTCGCATAATCGGTGTCGATATGCGGCAGCGGGTTGGCCACGAGGTCGCGTACGACGCGCGTATTCGACGGGTCGGCGGCGACGAGCTTTTCAGCGAATTCGGTAGCGATACGGGTCGAGTGCGAGGCAGCGCCGCGCGGGCTCGAGGTTACAAGCAGGATAGACATAGCGGTTCTCTCCAGTGGGAATTGATTTCTCCCGCCTGATATGGGCCTACCGACCCATTCAAAAAACTGGTATATTATCTATATGATCCATCCATAAAGTAGGTATGCCGTGCAGCCCAATCCGACGCTCGACCAATTACAGATCCTGGTTGCGGTCGCCGACACCGGCAGCTTCTCAGCCGCCGGCCGCAAGCTTAACCGCGCGCAGTCCGTCATCAGCTACGGCATCGCCAATCTTGAAGCGCAGCTTGGCCTGAAACTGTTCGAGCGCGAGGGCACGCGCGAGCCGCAGCTGACCGAAATCGGCCGGGCGATGCTGGAGGACGCCCGGCGCATGGTCGGCATGCTGCAGCGCATCCGTTCGCGTGCCGACGGTCACCATCAGGGGCTGGAGGCTGAAGTTGCGCTGTCGGTTGACGCGGCGCTGCCCTCGCCAGTGCTGGTGCGGGTGCTTAAGGCATTCGAGGCGCAGTTCCCGACCGTGATGATGCGACTGCATATCGGCACGCTCGGTCTGATCCCCGACCATGTCGTCAGCGGGCAGTCGGATCTTGGCATCGGTGGCTTGCTGGGCGAGGTCGACGTGCATCTCGTGCGCATCGGCTTCATGTCGATCGTGCTGGCTGCCGCCCCCACCCACCCTCTGGCACTGCTGCCGAAACCGGTGGCGCTCGAGGATGCGCGAGAGCACACCCAGCTGGTTGTCACCGACCAGTCGGAACGCACCAAGGGACGCGACTTCGGCGTCTTTGCCTATCGTACATGGCGGCTGACAGATGTGCGTATCAAGCATACGTTGATGCGCGAGGGGCTGGGCTGGGGCGGGTTGCCGCGCTGGCTGATCGCGGACGATTTGGCCAGCGGCAGGCTGGTGGAACTCGACCTTGAACCATTTAGCGAGGTGCGCTCATCGCTCTACGCCATGCACCGCGCCGACCGCAGCCCGAAACCGGCGGCGGCCTGGCTGATCGACCAGTTCAAACGCCAGCTCGGCTGCTTCAACGAGTTCGAACCGGACGACCTGCCTGAGGGAGAGCCGGAGACAGCCCATCGATCAGAGCCATGAGCACGGCGCGATAGTCTTCGGCCGAGGCGCCGGCCTCGACGGCAAGTGCTGCGCGGTCGAAGGCGGCGGCGAGCAAAGCGGTCAGCGCATCGGCAGGCAGTCTGGTCATCGACTGTTCGCGCATCGCCGCAACCAGGCCTTCGCGCAGCGACCGGTTGCCGTGGCGATTGTCGATCGCATCCATGGCGGCGCGGCCAAGCACGGCCGGTCCGTCGAGCAGCAAAAGCCGCGTGCGGCCGGGCGCGCGCATGGCGGCGAGATAGGCGTCCGAGCCGGCAATCAGCGCATTGAAGGCAAACAAAGAAGGCGGCGAGGCGCGCTCGATCTCTTGCGCCACCGCCGCCGCCTCCTGCTCGACCACAGCGGCAAACAGCGCCTGCTTGTCGGCAAAGTGGTGATAGAGCGCGCCGCGGGTGACGCCGGCGGCCGCAACGATCTCCGGCGTGCCGGTCTCGGCATAGGACTTTTCGATGAACAGTTTGCGCGCCGCGGCGATCAGGTCGGCGCGCGTCGCTTCGGTGCGGTCGCGGTTGGAGCGGCGCGGGGTTTCTCGTTGCATACATGCAGCCTGTATGTTATTTCGAATGGCATGCAAACTGTATGTTGGCTGACGGGAGAAAGAAAGATGAAGACGACGAGCTATTATCCGGTGCTGATGACGGGCGACGTAGCCGGCACGAAAGCCTTCTATATCAATCACTTCCGCTTCAAGCCGCTGTTTGCGAGCGACTGGTATGTGCACCTGCAGTCTGCCGAGGATCGCCGCGTCAATCTCGGCATCGTCCAAGGCGACCACGAGACGATCCCCGAGGAGGGGCGCGGCCGCACATCGGGGCTGCTGATCAATTTCGAGGTGAGGGATTCTGACGCTGTCTATGAACGGATCGTTGCGGCCGGCCTGCCGATCCTGTGCCCGCTGCGCGACGAACCCTTCGGCCAGCGCCACTTCATCACCAGGGATCCCAATGGCGTGCTGATCGACGTCATCAAGCCGATCCCGCTCAGCCCGGAATTTCAGGCGCAATTCGCGGCGGGCGCGGCGGGCGCCTGAACAATGGCAGCAAATGTCGGCAGCGGCTCCGGCCGCTGTGGCCGGACCCGCACCATGCGGTCTATGTTGGTGATGTTGAAGCTGGGCCTGCCGCATGCGTGACATCTGCCTTGTTCGTGCGCCATCCAATCTCGGCCTTCGGCCCTTGGAGCCGGGCCATGTGCCCGGCACCTGGCGTGCGCCGCAGGCGCTGAGC
Organism: Mesorhizobium sp. M0292; assembly: GCF_040321695.1. Taxonomy (NCBI): domain Bacteria; kingdom Pseudomonadati; phylum Pseudomonadota; class Alphaproteobacteria; order Hyphomicrobiales; family Phyllobacteriaceae; genus Mesorhizobium; species Mesorhizobium sp. M0292. The sequence continues at coordinate 108,652 of NZ_JAMYSB010000005.1, read as the reverse complement.
CAAGCTGGTTTGATCGAGTCGCTGGCGCCGGGGCGGGTGGTCGATCTCGACAGACCCGCCTACAGTACCGAACGCAACCGGGCACTAGGCTGCGTAATGGTCCGGCGATCCGCCGCTTCAACCTCGATCTTGCCGAGATCGTCACCGGTGCGCTTGGGCAAGGCGAGTTCCCGCTGATCATCGGCGGCGACTGCTCGATCCTGCTTGGCGCACTGGTCGCCGCGCGGCGCTCGGGCGCAGTCGCCCTGGTCCATGTCGATGGCCACAGCGATTTCCGCCATCCCGGCAACTACGATGTCAATGCCTCACTCGGCTCGGTTGCCGGCATGGATCTGGCACTTGCCACCGGACGCGGCGAGGCTTTGCTGGCGCAATGGCCAGGTGTTGTCGGTCCGCTCGTCGCCGACGAGGCGGTGGTTCAGATCGGCGAACGCGAGAGCCGCGATGCCGATTTTGCCTGGCCCGACATCAATGCGACCGCCGTGACGCGCATCGACGTCTTTGCCGCGCAGGAACTCGGCGCGGCTGGAGTGTTGCAAAAGACAAGAGCGACGCTGGCGCGCGCCGGCTGTCCCTACTGGCTGCATCTCGATGTCGATGTGCTCGACCAGACGGTGATGCCGGCGGTGGATTCGCCCGGCAGCCCCGGCATCGACCCCGATGAACTCGTTGCCATTCTGTCGGCGCTGGCAGCGGACCAGCGCTGCACCGGCTTGGACATGACGATCTACGATCCCGACCTCGACCCGACCGGTGACCTTGCGCGACTGCTGGTGTCGCTGCTCGGGCGGGTGCTCAAGCCTCGATAAAGGCTCAGCTCGCCCTTGCTACCGGCGTCACCGTCACCTGGCTGACGCCGGTGCGGCGCACCACTGTGCATAGCGTCTCGCGGCCGATGCGTTCGGCGTCGAGCATGCGCACGAGGTCGTCGACGCCGGTGACCGGGCGACCGTCTATCGCCGCGATGATGTCGCCTTCCCTGAGGCCGGCCTTCGCCGCGGGTCCGTCTTTCTCGACGCTGCGCAGCCGCACCGCAGTACTGGTGGTCACCTGCGACAGGAGCGCTGCGCGGCGCGGCAAACTGGTGGTGTCGGCCGAGATGCCGATGAAGGCGCGCCGCACGCGGCCGAAGCGGATGATCTCCGAAATGACGAAGTTGGCGGTGTTGGAAGCGACCGCGAAGGCGATGCCTTGCGCGCCGTGGATCATGGCGGTGTTGACGCCGATGACTTCGCCTGCCGACGACACCAGCGGTCCGCCGGAATTGCCGGGATTGAGCGCGGCATCGGTCTGGACGACATCGTCGATCAGCCGCCCCGTCGAGGCGCGCATCGAACGGCCAAGTGCGGAGACCACGCCTGACGTTACGGTCCATTCGAAGCCGAGCGGATTGCCGATGGCAATGGCGATCTGGCCGCGCCGCAGCCGCTTGGAATCGCCGAGCGGCGCGACTTCGGTGAAGCTGCCATCGGCGCGCACCAGCGCGATGTCGGTGTCGGGGTCGCGGCCTAGCACGCGGCCTTCGCTGGAGGCGCCGTCGGGCATAGAGACGCGCACCGTTTTGGCATCGCCAACGACATGGAAATTGGTAACCACCAGCCCGTCCGGGGTGATGACGAAGCCGGAGCCATGGCCACCTTGGCCACCGACGCGCTCGATGCGGCAGACGGCTGGGCCGATGCGGTCGACGGCGTCGGCGACTGTCGTCGAATAGGCGTCGAGCAGTGTGTCGTCGGTCTCGAATTTGTGGGCGGCGAGGGCCATTGGCGGGGCTCCGTGTTTTCAGGCGCGATGATGACTATATGTGCGGAGCGGCTCGAACTGCCGCGACCTGACCAGATGGCCAGTCAAACCAGTAACTAGCCGTCAGACGAGTACCTCCGGGCGCACTGCCGAGCGATATCTGGGGCATGAGAAAACCCAGGAGATCATCATGAGTGACTTCAACCTTAATGCATTTTCCGAGGCCATCGCCGATCTCGCCGCCAAGGCTGCGCCGGCAACGGCAAGTTTCACCACCCATCACCATCGCACCGCCAGCGCCTTCCACTGGCGTGACGGCTATTTCGTCACCGCCGAGGAAGCTGTCGAGGCCGGTGAGGAGATCGAATTGACATTGGCTTCGGGCGAAGCGGTGAAGGCCGAACTGGTCGGTCGCGATCCGTCGACCGGCGTAGCGCTTCTGAAGCCGGCCGGCGCGGTCGCGGCGCCTGCGCTCGCCAAGGCTGACGCGGTACGGCCCGGCAATCTTGCCATCGCCATCGGCAGCAGTCAGGGTTCGGCGCTGGCCGTCTCGGGTTCGGTCGGCGAGGTCGGCCCCGCCTGGCGCTCGATGCGCGGCGGCAGCATCGATCGGCGCATCAATCTCGCCGTCAATGCCGGCGGCCGTTTCGAGGGCGGGCCGGTGCTTGACGCCAAGGGCGCGCTGATCGGCATGCTGCTGTTCGGGCCGCGTGGTCGTGCGCTGGTCATGCCTTATGAGACGGTCGAGCGGGCCGTGGCGACGCTGCGTGAAAAGGGCCATGTCGCGCGCGGCTATCTCGGCGCCGGCCTGCACCCGATCCGTGACGGCGCGGCGCGCGGCGCCATGGTCATGAGCCTCGACGACAATGGTCCGGCCAAGGCCGCCGGCCTTGCGGTGGGCGACATCATCGTGGCGTGGAATGGCGAGGCCGTGCACGGCCCGCGCGAACTGATCCGAAAGCTCGGGCCGGATAGCGCGGGTGCCGCGGTGACGCTCGGCGTGGTGCGCGGCGGCGAGCAGCGCGATGTCGCGCTGACCGTCGGTGAAAAGCCGCTGAGCTGAGAGGGCCGATGGAAAGCGACACGCTGACAAGGCCGGAGGCGGGTGGGCCGGAGGTGGGTGGGCCGGAGGTGGCGGGCGGCGGACGCCAGCTCGTGGTGCTGATCGCGCTGCACGATGCCGCGCGTGCCGAGCGCCTGTCGGCTTCGCTTGCCATGGCGGACGATCTGCTTCCGGTCGTGGCCGGCAGCGGGATTGCCGACGTCGCTGTCGTCGATGACGCTGTTGCGAACAGTGCGGCCTGGCTCGATCGGGCCGATGGTGGCAACAGCGCAATCCCACGGGTGCTGCTATCCGCGAGCGCTGGCCGGCCAGAAAACCGGGTGCTTGCCGTGCTGCCTTTGGCGTCGGATGCGAATCTGATCGCGGCTGCCGTCAGACTAGCGGCGGCCGGCTACCGGGTGTCCAGGGATGGGCGTTCGACGCCCGCTCGCCACGACGATTTCGATGGCGCCGCCAACGGCGGAAGCCATAGCGGGCTGTTCGGCGAGGAGCTGTTGGACGATGGCGCTACCGCCCGTCCGGCGCTGTCGCCGCGCGAGGCCGAAGTGCTGGCGCTGCTGGCCGAAGGCGCGCCCAACAAGGTGATCGCGCGGCGGCTGAACATCTCCGTGCATACGGCAAAGTTCCACGTCGCCGCGATCCTGATCAAGCTGGGTGCTGCGAACCGCACGGATGCTATCGCGATCGCGATGCGGCAGGGCCTGGTGCTGGTCTAACCCCCTTTTCCGTTTGAGCCTACGTTGCGTAACCCGTTGCAGGCTGCCGAGGCCTTGCGCAGTGCATTGCCGCCGCGCAATGGTTCGCGTCAGTGATGTAGCAAGGGAGGTGCCAAGACATGTCGCTCAAGGGAAAGACGCTGTTCATCTCCGGCGGGTCGCGCGGCATCGGTCTTTCGATCGCGCTGCGCGCTGCGCGCGACGGCGCCAATGTGACGATCGCAGCCAAGACCGCCGAGCCGCACCCGAAGCTGCCGGGCACGATCTACTCGGCAGCTGAGGAGATTGAGCAGGCCGGCGGCAAGGCGCTGCCTGTTTTGTGCGACATCCGCGAGGAGGCGCAGGTGGCTGAGGCGGTTGCCAAGACCGTCGAAAAGTTCGGCGGCATCGATATTTGCGTCAACAATGCTAGCGCCATCCAGCTCACCGGCACGCTGGAGACGGACATGAAGCGCTACGATCTGATGCACCAGATCAACACGCGCGGCACCTTCCTGGTGTCGAAAATGTGCATTCCGCACCTGAAGTTGGCAAGCAATCCTCACATCTTGAATCTGGCGCCGCCGCTCGACATGAAGGCCAAATGGTTCAAGAACCATGTCGCCTACACCATGGCCAAGTTCGGCATGTCGATGTGCACGCTGGGGATGAGCGCCGAGTTTGCCAAGGACGGCATCGCGGTCAATTCGCTGTGGCCGATCTCGACCATCGACACGGCTGCGGTGCGCAATCTGCTCGGTGGCGCGACGGTCGCGGCGATGAGCCGCTTGCCCGACATCATGGCCGATGCCGCACACGCCATCTTCCTGCGGCCCTCGCGCGAGACATCAGGCAATTTCTACATTGATGAAGAGGTGCTGCGGGCCGAGGGCGTGACCGATTTCGCGGCCTACGCGCCGGGCGCGACCGGGCCGCTGGCCGGAGACTTTTTCGTGCCGGACGCGGTATTTGCCAATTCGCCGACGAACGTCAAAAGCATCTACTGACGGAAATCACGGGCCGACGGCGCTGCTTCCTCATCCACCTGCCGGCGTTTTTCGAAAAACCAAGCAATTGGCTTTTCGCCCGCTGTGCGGACCAGCCTCACCTCCCCATGAACGGGGAGAAAGGGGCACATCACTCCTCGCCCTTCTTGCCTTTGCTCAGTCCCATCAGCCGGTCGATATAGGCCAGCATCAGCGCCGAGACGACGAAAGCGAGGTGGATGATGGTCAGCCACATCAGCTGGTCGATCGTATAGGAAGACGAATTCAGGAACACCTGCAACAGGTGGATCGAGGAAATAGCGACGATGGTCGAGGCGACCTTGACCTTCAGCGAACCGACATCGATCGTACCCAGCCAGTGCACGCCGCCATCCTGGTCGTCGAAGCGGCTGACGAAATTCTCGTAGCCGGAGATGATCACCATCACCACCAGCGAGGCCACAAGCGCGGCGTCGATGAGGCCGAGCATCTTCAGGATGGTGTCGGTGTCGTCGAGTGTGAAGGCGACCATGACGAACTCGTAGAGTTTTTTGCCGAAGGACAGCGCATAGACGGCGAGCGCCAGGGCCAGCCCGATGTAGAAAACCACCAGCAGCCAGCGTGAGGCGAGAATGATCGATTCGATGGCGAGTTCGAGACGTTTCATGCAGCGGTTCCGGTCAGCTTTCTGAGGTCGACTGGGGTATTTCGATCAGCTTGCCGCGGTTTGCAAGGCAAATTGCGACGCAAAAAACCCCGCCGGGAGGGCCGGCGGGGTTCAATGCATCCCGCTGGAGTCGGGACGGGGCAGGGAACGCCCAGCCTCGAATCTGGGGAGGGCGGCCGCTCTATTCAATGAGCCGGTTCTAATACCAGTACAATTCTTGCTGAACCGGGATTGCTGTCCGCAGCTCGACCCATCCCGATCTGCCGGGATGGGTCCTTGTTGTCGATCTGATTCCAGAAAGCTGCTCAAGCCATTGGAAAGCAGATCAATTGTTACTCGCCACCGGTGCCACCAGCGAGGTGATGCGACGGATGCCGACACGGCGATTCTCGCGGTTGGGCGCCGTGGTGTTGACCTTCAGGTATTCCTCGCCATAGCCCTGAGTGGTCAGGTTTTCCGGCGGGATCCCGAAGGCATTGGTCAGCGCTTCGGCGACAGACTCAGCGCGCCGGTCGGACAGAGCAAGGTTTGCTTCCGGCGTGCCAACCGCATCGGTGTGGCCTTCGATCAGGAAGGTTTCGGCCGGGTTCTTCTTCAACAGTTTCTCCATGGCCGTGGCGACGCCTTCCAGTTTCTGCACTTCGGTGTCGGATATCGAGGCCGAGCCGAACTCGAAGTTCAATGTATCGAGGTCGACGCGACGGGCAATGTCGCGCACGCGCGCCGAACGCTTCACTTCGTCGATGGAATAGAGGCGCTGGACCTTCTCCACCGGCGGTTGTTCGAGGAACTCGTAATAATCGTCCGGGCTTTCGACATCTTCCGAATCGAGGATGTACTCGCGGCGCGGGATGGTGAGCCGCATCGGCGGCAGGTCGTCACCGGGATCGCGCCAGTCATTGTCGTCGTCATAGCTGCGCTCGTCGACATAGCTCAGCACATATTCGTGCCCATCCGGCGTGATGCGCGATCGCCTGATGACGTCGCCATTGCGGTTGCGGATGGTGACGATCTGGATGCCATTGTCGCGCTCGACGATTTCGCGGGTGCGGTTGCCCGACAGGTCCTCGTAGTAAACATTCTTGGCGCCGCGGTGCATGCGCGGGGCGTCATTGCTTTGCACGATCGTCTGGTTGTTGAACTGCAGGATGACGCGGTCGCCGAGTTCCTTGACGACGTCGACGCCTTTCGGACGCCGGCGGTCGCGGACGTTCTCATCGGGTGCACGCTCGACGCGTTTGCCTTTTTCCTCCGTCACCGGGGCGATCTTTTCTGGCTGAATTGCCTGCTGAGCCGACTTGTCGTCGGTGGGCGGCGGTCCCTGGTCGACCGGAGCCGGCTTCGGGGCTCGCGCCTCGGTGCCGCCCTGCGCGGGCTGCTCGCCCGTCTGGCCGCCAGCATTCTGGCCGTTCCCATTTTGGCCGTCGCCATTCTGGCTGTTGCCGCCCTGGTCCTTGCGGTGCTTGCGCCTGGCATCCTTCTGGCTGTCCAGGATGGGTGCTTCGTCTGGATTGGCCGTGGCTTCGCCCTGCGCCGGGGTCTCACCTTGCGCCGGCTGCTCGGCATTGGCCGGTTGCTCCGCAGGCCGTTGTTCACCGGTCGCAGGCTGCTGTTCGCCCGTCACTGGCTGTTCGCCGACAGTTTTTTTGCCGTGCTTTTTCGCCTGATCCTTCGGCTGTTCACCTTCGGCGGGAGCCGCTTGCTGGTCGGCCGGGGGCTGAATCGGCTCGGCCTGCGGCGCGGGCTCTCCGGCAGGCGCAACTTTGACGTCTGGCGCTTTGTCGGCAGGCGCGGCCTCAATCTGCTGATCCTGCTTGCGCTTTTTCTTGCCCGACTTGTTGTCGTTTGCCGGCGCCACCTGTTCGGTGGGCGCTGCTTGCTCGGCAGGCTGCTGGGCCGGCTGTTCAGCGGGCGCCGCTTCGATCTGCTGTTGGTCGCGCTTCTTCTTGCGTGGCTTTAGCGGCTGTTCTTCATTTGCTGGAGCTACCTGTTCGGCCGGTTGTTCAGCCGGTGCTGCCTCGATCTGCTGCTGGTCACGCTTCTTCTTGCGTGGCTTGAGCGGCTGCTCATCGGTCGCCGGCGCTGCCTGGGCGCCGCCCTCATCCGTAGGCGCCGCCTCGATCTGCTGCTGTTGATTGCGCTTCTTTTTGCGCGGCTGTTGTTCCTCGGCGGCAGGGGCGGGTTGCTCTGCAGCCGGTGCAGGCTGCTCGGCGGCCGGCGCTGCCTGTTCGGCCTGCTGGCGTTTCTTTTTGCGCGGCAGTTCCTGGTCGGTCTGCTGACCATCTGCAGCAGGGTCGTCCTGGACCAGGATCAGTGGCGCGGCCGTGTGCTGCAAGGGGCCGAAAACGGCGTTGCCGTGCAACGGGGATGCGCCCAACGGCGCGGATGCCATAAGCAGGCCAAGTGCCGTACCTGCCAGTACCCGTGGTTGGCGTTTCATCTTAAATTCTCCTTGTGGGGTCCCATCCCTGCCCAAACTGTCCTTGACCGGATTGGTTCCGGTTTGCAGGCATTACCCGCACCCAAGGACGATTGACCGGCGTTTTGAAGGCAACTTCATGTTTTTCGTATGGTGCGGCCGGAATTTGAAGTCACACAACAGCTTGACCTTGCCGCATGCGGAGGCCACATCTCGACCCATAATGGAAACGCCGTTCTGGAAGACCAAGACGCTGGAAGCGATGACGCCCACCGAGTGGGAATCGCTGTGCGACGGCTGCGGAAAATGCTGCCTGTCTAAACTCGAGGACGAGGATACCGGCGAGATCTACTGGACATCAGTCGGCTGCCGGCTGTTCGATGGGCAAAGCTGCCGCTGTTCGGACTATGCCAACCGGCTGGCGCGCGTGCCGGACTGTGTCGGGCTGACGCCGCAGAATGTGCGCACCATCACGTGGCTGCCGAAAACCTGTGCCTACCGGCTGGTTGCCGAGGGGCACGACCTCTATTGGTGGCACAGGCTGGTGTCGGGAAGTGCCGAGACCGTTCATGATGCCGGCATCTCCATGCGCGGCCGCGTCCGCGCCAGTGAGACCGATCTGGCCGAGCCGGACGACTATTTCGACTATATGCTCGATGACGAGCCCTGAGCATTCTGGAACGGACGCTGCCATAGGGCGTTCTGCGCCATTGGACGTTTTTGACGGTCAGGATCGTTTGCAGCGGTGGAAGGGGCGGTTGCTTTCAACCTGTCGGGCAGATTAACCGAAAATGAACGGCCGGTTCGCGAAGAGTTCAGATTGCAAGGAGCATTCTCCCCCCATCGGTTCGACCAAGACGGGCGCAAGCCCTCAACAAGGAGAGAAGACAATGTTCAACTCATTCAAGACGGCAGCCCTTTCGGGTCTCGTAGCTCTCGGCACCCTTGCCGCAGTGCCCGCTCAGGCGGACTCAATCTATCTCGGCTTCGGCAACAACCATGACCGCCGCGTCGGCGTCTACACCGGCGACGATGAGGACGCCTTTCGCCGTGACCGCAATTGGCGCCGCTGCTCGCCGGACCGCGCCCTCGACAAGGCCGAGCGCATGGGCCTGCACCGCGTCCGCATCGTCGATGTCAATCGCCGCGTGGTGAAGGTCGCCGGCCGCCAGTATGGCGATCGCGTAGTGGTCGTGTTCGCCAATGAGCGCGGCTGCCCGGTTATCTATCGCTAAGAGAACCAGACTGATCTTCTGCGAAGATCAGTCTGGGATACGACCTTCTGCGAAGGTCGATCCGGAGGCATGTTCCTCTGCGAGGATCAGCCTGGAGTAGCGGCATGACCCTTCTAGGGTCAGCCAGGAGCCCCTTTCCCTCCGCGGAAAGGTGCGGCTCGAAAAAACCCCGGAGGCCAGTCCTCCGGGGTTTTTCATGTCGGAAATCTGCGGTTCCGGCCGACGGGTTCAGCAGAACCGCGCCCGGCCCGGCGGCCTGCTACTTAAGCTCGAATGTCACTGTTACCTGCACGGCGTAGGCATTCTCGCCGGCCTGCACGGGAACCGCGGCGCCTGCCGCATCGAAGGCCTTGGCATTGATCGGCATCGGCGCCGGCGCAACGTTCTGGTCGGTGATTTCCAGCACCCGGCCAATGCTGACGCCGGCGGCTTCAGCCAGCGTCTTGGCCTTGGCCATGGCATCGGCGACCGCCTTCCTGCGGGCTTCGGTGACGGCAGCTTTCGGATCCTCGTTGGAGAACGAAATGCCGCCGCCCTGGTTGACGCCGAGCGACACAGCCTTGTCGAGAATCTCACCTGTTTTGTCGATGTCGCGGATGCGCACCGAGAGTGTGTTGGTCACCTGGTAGGCGACAAGCTCGGCTTCCTGGCTGCCGTCCGGTTTGTTGGTGTAGTTGTAACGCGGGTTAATCTGGATGCCGGCGGTCTGCAGGTCGCGGTCCTTGATCCCTGCCGACTTCATTGCCGCGATCACGGCGGCCATGGCGTCGTTGTTGGCGTCGAGTGCCGCGCGTGCGGTCTTGGCCTCGCGCATGACGCTGAGCGTCAGCAGCGCCAGGTCAGGCGCCACGGTCGACTGGCCTTCACCCGACACGATGATGCGGGGCGGGGGCAGCGAATCGGCAGCGCTTGCCATCGCCGGAAAAGCGATCGCGGCGGCAAGTGCGAGCGGCAAAATATGTCTGGTCATGAAATCTCCTCGGTGTGCGATCCAGTCGCGCCTGTCGACTAGGGCGCGAATATGGGCTGATTTGGGCGATCTCGGCCAGCCCGTCCGGAAAGCCTTGTGCCGCGCAAGGAAAAACACTAATCCAGCGCGCGTGGGGCCTGTAGCTCAATGGTTAGAGCCGGCGGCTCATAACCGCTTGGTTGGGGGTTCGAGTCCCTCCGGGCCCACCATTCTTCATCCGACATGATGCGGCTAAGTGTGATACGCCGGTACAATCCTAAGCAATTGCTCAATTCCTCGGCCAGTAGCGTCTTGCTCAGTGCGAGGACATCTCGCTAGATTGTTGGTACATTTTTTGGTATGCCAACAGCGACTAACGGAAATGCCAACATATGCCTCTCTCTGATGCTTCTTGCCGAAACGCCAAGGCCGGAGATAAGCCGCGTAAGTTAAGCGACGGCGGCGGGCTGTTTCTGCTTGTACAGCCAACTGGAGGAAAACTTTGGCGGCTCGCCTATCGCTTCCAGCTGAAACAAAAAACGCTAGCTTTTGGAGCCTTCCCTGCGGTTGGATTGAAGGATGCGCGCCGCCTGCGCCAAGATGCAAAAGAACTCATGGCCAAAGGCTTGGATCCTGCTGAGCAAAAGAAGATCGCAAAGCGTGAAGCGAAACTTAAGGCTTCAAATACGCTCGAAAAGGTGGCTGAGGAGTGGTTTGGTGCGCGAAAACACGCTTGGACGCCAGGATACTCAGATCGAATATGGCGCCGCCTTCAGTCTGATGTTCTCGACGTCATGGGGCATCGGCCCATCAACGCGATTGAGCCACCTGAACTACTGCAAGTTATCCGCGCGATCGAAAAACGTGGTGCCATCGTACTGGCCAAACGTATACTGCAAATCGCCGGTCAGGTGTTTCGATTTGCGATCGCGAGTGGAAGAGCATCGAGAGATCCGTCTCAAGATTTGAGAGGTGCGTTGAGGAGTGCTGGAGCGCCAAAACATCGCGCCGCCCTTAAAGCAGGCGAGTTGCCGGCATTCCTTCGAAGCCTAGAACAATATCAAGGCGAGCGAGCGACGGCACTGGCTTTGAAGCTGATCGTGCACACGTTCCTGAGGACGGCAGAGCTGAGGTTTGGCCAGTGGCAGGAACTTGAGAGTCTTGATGGGAGTTCACCGGTGTGGCGCATTCCGGCGCATCGAATGAAAACACGAAATGAGCATCTGGTTCCGCTTACGCCGCAGGTGACGGCCATACTGAGCGAGTTAAAGCATCTTGCAGGGACAAGCCGGCACATTCTGCCGGCGCCGACCAAAGACGGTGTGATTTCTCAGAACACATTGATCTACGCTCTTTATAGAATGGGCTACCATTCTCGAGCGACTGTTCACGGTTTTCGCGGGACAGCTAGCACCATTCTGAATGAGCATGGGTTCAATCGAGATTGGATTGAGCGCCAACTTGCCCATAGCGAGCGAAGCGATGTTCGGGCAGCATATAACACGGCGGAATGGCTTGTGGACCGCCGTAAAATGTTAGGTTGGTGGTCTGAATATCTGGACAATGCACGGGGCTATCAGGCCTAAATTGTTTTCCATCAATTACTTTCCAATCTAGGAAATATAATTAAATTCTGAGGTGTCCATGAAAGTGACAAAAAAAAGAATTAGCGGGAAGGATGACCTTATCACCGATATTGTTGAACGAAGGTATCCCGAATTCATCGAATTGTGTGAGGGAATTCTGGACGAGTTTCAAGATATAGATGAAGATAACCCTCGAAAATTGCGTCTTGCAGTTCGTGACGCGATTCTTTCACCTTCAGGCACTGCTGTTGAGTTATCTGCTGACCAGCGAACGATCCTTATGGAGGCTGTTGATCTACAGGAAAAGCTTTACAAAAAACGAGAGTATGAACTAAAATTTATGAAAAATGAAGATTATTTTGCGAAGTCTTCACTAGAAGATGCGGAAAAAGACCGCTTTCAATTCTTCAATGAAGATCGAGCTATTGCGGATTTTCCGTATTGGAGCAAGATGCCGACTTGGTCTGTCGCAGAGACGGTATCATTATGTTTGGGGAAAGCGCCGGAGATTGTAAATGCTTCCAGTTTATCGAAATTGGACAAACAGTCGCCGTTTGTCTATAAATACCATCAGTTGTGCACGATAGTGCAGCGGGCGGTTGACGCAGGCCTGCTCGGAGATAGGCCTGTTAATGAGAACCCTATTGAGCCTCAGTTGTTTGTCGAGTGGGCAAAAACAGCGGAAATTGAAGTGGCATCAGAGCTGGAATCTGAGCTTAGAGCGAGGCGCAAAGTGACCCAAGGGCACGAAAATCGCCTGACTCAGTTGATGAATGAAAAAGAGGATCTCGCTCGCGCAGTTGAACATCTAAAAGGCCAGCTTGCTGAAAAGGTATTAAGTCAAACTGAACGAAAGACCTTTCTCGCGATAATAAAAGTAATGTCGGAGAGCTATAGATATAACCCTGCGACGGCGAAAAGTGATGTTACCGCGAGGATAAAGAGTGAAATGGATCTAAAGAGGCTACCAGGTTCGGATAATACCACCATCCTAAATAAGTTGCGGGAAGCCCACGACTTTGTGCCAAAAGAAAAGTCCAAGCGGTCATCCGATAACTAAGCGCATATCTTATTAAAACCGAGGAAACCGCTTCCAAAAATATACTATTTCGGCTTAACGCAATGAGGGCGCTTAGCGGACATGGGGCTGACCATGACTCAACGACGTCTTTGCGCCTCATCTCGGTTACTACACTAGCGGCGGTCGGAGCCCAGAAACGGACATGGGCGAGCCAGGGCACATTGGCACCTTTGCCCCCAGAGGTGGGATGGACTTCTGAGGACGGGGGCGCGGACTTTCGAATGGCTAGGGTGTCAAGACGCTATCGAAAGCGCTCGGCGGGGATGTGATGCGCTGGGTGAAACCAGTACTCGATCTCAGGCAGTTGCCCTGCGTCCCCGATCGCTGCCTCAAGCACATCTGGAATGCCGCCGTAGAATAGAAGGATCGCTCGCTCGTAGCCCGCACGATCCCGGAACTGCGATAGGGTCAGAAGGTCTTTTTCGATGCCCCCGCGGCGCGCGTTACCTGGCTTGATCTCAATGACGCAATGGTTGCCATCCATGTGGCCCGGCGTGTGCACCAGCATATCGGGAGCGGCGATGCGGGCCTGAATGCGCCCCCACTGAGGATGCGCTCGCTTATCGACTTCGCCGTTAAGGGAAAACCGAGAGTCTTGTGGCCAGAGCGATCTCATCTGATGATATAGTTCGTAGCAGTAGACGCGCTCGCGGTAGACAGGGTCGCCCCCATCCACAGGCAACTGGAAATAGACATCAATAGCTGCGGTGGCTTCCCGAATGATGCGGTCTAGTTGCTCCATTTTTCTCCCGTCAGTGTGATCCCTATTCGTCTTTCTTTCTAAATGACGCCAGCAGCTCCGTGACCCCTAACTTTGGCGGATTTGCTTTATCGAGCGGGACGACCGGAGGGGTATCTCGGTCGAGCTCAGATGCATAATATCTACCGGCCCGATAGCCCAAGCTTCGGGTGTTGTTACTGCCAAGTCGTCGAACAAGGCCACCTTGATCGGCTTTCGACGCCAACATAGATATAGTAAGCGGGAATCGCCGCGGGGCACTATCCATTCAGGTTCGTCCGTCGTGACGCACTTGGTCAGGTCTTGGGACATGGCCTATCCAAGTTGTCGGACGACATGCGCCTTCCGGCGCAAGCGCCGGTGGTCGTGCTCATCACTGGGTCAGCAGGATGAGGGCGCGATGGTTACGATTACAAAGGAAGCCGAGGGCTTCCTCGAAGCACTAGCAGACGAGCTCACGATCTCGCCCACCAGACATGAGCAGGCGGTCGCCCGATACGAGTCGCTGGGCAAGTGGCTGCATCGCGACGCTTCGAAGGTGAAACAATACGACCCGCAAGTCTACTCCCAGGGTTCGTTCCGACTGGGTACGGTAGTCAAACCCGAGGACGAAAGCGGGCACTACGACATCGACTCGGTTTGCGAGTTGACCGCCCTGACGAAGGGACAGTTGACCCAGTACACACTCAAGGAACTGCTTCGGGTCGAGATCGAGGCGTATCGCACGGCACAGGCAATGGTGAAGCCGCTCGGCGAAGGCCGTCGTTGCTGGACGCTAGAATATGCCGATGGCGCCCAGTTCCACATGGATATCGTGCCGGCGCTCCCAAATGGCGCGGCCACGCGGTTGTTGCTGGAGTCTCGCGGCCTAGACGCGCAGTGGGCCGGCACCGCGATCGCCATCACGGACAACAAGCACCCCCTGTTCTATCAGCCCACCACCGACTGGCCCCGTTCCAACCCAAAGGGCTATGCCAACTGGTTCCGTTCGCGGATGGCCGTGGCTTTCTCGCGCAAGCGCCGCAAGCTTGCCGAAGCGGCCCAAGCCAGCGTTGAGAGCATTCCCGAATACCGGGTTGTCACCCCACTGCAACAGGCGATCATGATCTTGAAACGGCATCGCGATCAGATGTTCGCGGAACGCAAGGATGTCAAACCGATCTCGGTGATCCTCACGACCCTGTCCGCCCACGCATACGAAGGCGAGGAAACAATCGGCCAGGCTCTCGTTTCGATCCTGACCAACATGCACAGCTTCATAGGCTTCGATGGCGTCCGGTCCTACATACCAAACCCGTCTGACCCCTTGGAGAACTTCGCCGACAAGTGGGCCGAACATCCGGAACGCCGGGCGGCGTTCTTCGAATGGCTGGAAGCAGCCAAGCGAGACTTCTTCTACGCAGCGCAGGTGACCAGTCGTCAGGTGATCACCGACTCCGTGGCCCCTCGCATCGGTCGTAGACTTGCGGAGCGAGCCAGGGATCGTGCGACGCCAAAGCCCGCTCCGACCCTCCTGCGCCCCGCCACTGCAGCGTCCGCAGCGGCTGCTGTACCAACCTTCCCCGCGGAGGCGCGTGTTCCGGGCAAACCGGCAGGGTTCGGCGGCGGATGATTTGGTGGGTTTCGGATCCGGGCCGGGGCCTGTCGGAGCGACTTGCGATCGCTCGGCTGGAGCAGTCCACCGGCTGGCTGCAGAACTTACGGTGGCGCCTTGACGGCCTGAAGTTGCTCTTGGATTTCGAGATTGTCGAAGCCGACTCCAGGTGGCGTCTCGTGATGCACTACCCGGACTTCTTCCCCTCCATCCCCCCGTTGATGTTCAACGCGGACGGCGAACCTCTATCCGGACATCAATATGGTCTGTCAGGCGAACTTTGCCTGGAGTTTCGGCCCGACAACTGGGAGCTCGGTTGGACGGGCGCGATGATGATCGAAAGCGCCCATCGACTCCTCGTCGGAGAGAGCCCGGAGTTGGTGGGTCACGGGGTTCCGTCTGCTCATGCGGTATCTGAAGGCCAGCGTCTTCGTGGGACCTATCTCAGGCTGGTCATACCCGAGGAACCATTGCGCCTGATCCAGGCGATGGCTGATGGCCACGTAGAGCCGATCGAGGTCGACGAACACTATTATGGCGAAGCCGCCGTGGCCCATCTGACTGCCCTGGGTCCGGACAGTGCTCGGATTTGGCATCGGAACAAGCCGGTCTCGACTGCATCCAACTACAAGGGTACCGCAATCCGTGTTCCACGGGGGCTGAAATTTCCAGGACCGGTCACCGAAAAGACCCTCGAGGTTGCTCTCCTGTCTGCGGGCATCACGACTGAATATCCGGCGTGGCCGCCTGCCACCTATCTGCTTGTAGACGACACGACCGCGTGGTTGGCGATGGTGAACCGCACGGCGGACGGTGGCGTTCAGGCTTACGGCTACGCCACGTTTGTTATCGACGCCGACCAACAGCGACTGCCCACTACGAACGCGGCGCTGGCCGAGAAGCGGATCGCGCTGATCGGCTGTGGGTCACTCGGATCGAGAACAGCGGCAATGCTTGTGCGATCGGGTGCCCGGAAGCTCGAACTGTTCGACGACGACATTCTCTCTCCCGGCAACCTGGTGAGGAACGAGCTGGATTGGCGCGGTGTCGGGGCCCACAAGGTCAAGGCACTGCGGGCGCGGCTGCTCGAAATTGCCCCAGAGGCGAAGGTCACGGTGCAGATCGTGAACCTGGGCGGCCAGGAAAGTTCCGAGTGGACCGTCACCGCGCTGGAGACGCTAGCCAACTGTGACCTGATCATCGACGCTACGGCGGACGCGACCGTTTTCGGCCTCGCTGCGGCGGCCGCGAGATTCAAGGTTCGACCCATGGTATGGGGCGAGGTCTTCGGCGGTGGAATCGGCGGAATAGTTGCACGATCCCGACCCGGCCACGATCCGTCTCCCGACATTGCGCGCCGCCAAATCTTGGCGTGGTGCGACGATAAGGGCGTCGAGTGGGAGATGCCCTCTCGACAGGTGGAGTACGGCGTCCTTCGGGCGGATCAGCCACCGTTGATCGCTGACGATGCAGACGTTTCCGTGATTGCCGGTCACCTAGCGCGTCTGGCGATCGACACGCTTCGCGGCGGTGGGAGCCAGTTCCCCGCTCCGGCGTATGCAGTCGGCCTCGGTGAAGGCTGGATATTCACTGCCCCGTTCGATACCCACCCCATTGTTTATAGCGGCACCGAAGGCTGGGACGCGGGATCGTCTCGCGATGAGGTGAAGCTGAAAGAGCTTGTGACCCTTCTCTTCCCCAAACAGGCCCAAGATGCAGATCGCCCTGCCTAGTTCTGTCCGCAAGAAAATTTGCAGGGAGCTGTCCCTATCAGGACGCCGGGAAACTGGGGGCCTGCTGCTCGCGGAGCAATTGGACGGCGAAGGGCGATTTCGGATAGTGGACGTCACTGTGGACCCGAGGGGCGGCGAGAGCGCGTACTTCGAGCGCCGCCCGGAACTGCACACCCAGGCACTGGAAGCCTTCTTCGAGAAGAATGGCAACGACTTCAGTCGTTTCAACTACTTGGGGGAATGGCATTCCCATCCAAGCTTTCCGGTAAGCCCGAGCACGACCGACATCAGGACCATGCAGGCAATGGTCGAGGACGTGGGCAACATCGACTTCTCGGTCTTGATGATCTTTCGGCTGAGGATGTTCGTGATGTTGCAGGTGGGAACATACCTGTTCATGCGCGGCCAGCACCCTCAACGCGTCGAGATGATCGACGACCCGGTGCCACGATCGAAGAGAAGATTCATTTGAAAGGCGTCGCCTTCGGTGCGGCAATTGAAAGGTCGACATGTCCAAGACTTCTATTCCACCAAAAGTTGCAAACGCGCTTTGGGCAAAGGCTGCGGGACGGTGCCAATTCCGTGGATGCAACAAGCTGCTGATCGGTGATCTGATCGCTGGTAAGCGCACGGGCAAGTTCGGTTATATCGCCCACATCGTCGCTGACGAGGCAGACGGGCCCAGGGGTGATGCAGTCAGATCGCCCCTGCTTGCCCAGGACATCGACAACCTGATGCTGATGTGCCCCGTCCACCATAAGGCGATCGATGTGGATTACCTGGCTGACTATCCCGAGGACGTCCTCCTGGCCATGAAAGCGGGACATGAAGACCGGATCGAGATCGTTACTGACATGGATGTCGACCGCGTCTCCCATGTCGTTAGGTTCGCGGCAACTATCGGCCAGCGCGACTCCTTGGTGACAACCCGTTCGATTTTCAGCGCTATGCCCCCGGATCACCATCCCGCGGAGGGTCGGACAATCGACATCGAGTTGATCGGGTCGGAGCGCCAGGATCATGAAGAGGCCTACTGGACCCAGCAGAACGAGAATCTGGAGCGCCTTTTTGCGCGCAAGATCAAGGAACGGATCGAGCAGCGGGAAATCCGCCAACTCAGCGTCTTCGCCTTGGCGCCTCAGCCCCTGCTCATCCGTCTCGGGACCCTTCTAGGCGACATAGTGCCGGTCGCCGTGCATCAGAAGCACCGCGAACCAGACACCTGGAAATGGTTGCCTGACCAGCCGCGCATCACCTACAACGTTAACGAGTATAGCGGCAGGAAAGACGTGCCGGTGGCGTTGAAGCTGGCCCTGAGCGCCACGGTGAATGACGACCGCATTACCTCGGTCTTGGGCGAAGATGCTGCCATCTGGTCAATCACCTGCGACCACCCCGGCAATGACATCATGCGGCGGAAGGACGACCTTGGAGCCTACAAGCATTTGCTGCGCGACCTATTCAACCGGATTAAGGCATATCATGGGGAAGGCGTGCTGCTGCATGTCTTCCCGGTAGTGCCGGCGTCCGTAGCGGTGGAAACGGGCCGAGTCTGGATGCCTAAAGCGGACCTCGCGATGAAGCTCTACGACCAGAACCGAACTGCACAGGCCTTCGTCCCGACGATCACAATCGGCTAGTACATAGCTGCAAGGTGAGCTGGCAACCTCTGATAATCCACATCCGGAGGGCTGGAGCGGAACATTTGCCACTCGATATCAAAAGGATCGCAATCAAAGAGCGCCTCAAAAGTACCGAATTTTTTCCAGGGTTTGTGCGGTAGTAGCCGAAGACGGCGTTGTTCTCTCTACAGGCTCCCGCCGCGAGGCTGGCAGGGCACACGCGGAAACTAGCGTCTACTTTTCATAGTTGATGGCCACATAGCGGACATTCCCCTATCGGCTCCAAAGCTGCCTGCCCGAAAAGCGCCTCACCTCGGTCATTAAAGTTAACTGTGTCACTGCCTTTAAGCGGACATTGCCGGCGACCACGCTGGGCGTCGCGGGTGCGGCGATAGTCGCTTCGCGTCACTCCACCTTCTCAACGAATTGCAGGAACTCGACAGGTGGAAACAAGTTGAGTTTCTTAGCGACCTTCATGTTAACCACATAGGCGAACTTCTCCATGGCGACGACAGGCATGTCGCCAGGCTTGGCACCCTCCGCCAGGATCTTGGCCACCTGCTCGCCGGCCAGCTTGCCGACGTCGTAGTCGCGGGCGGCCACCGACATCAGCGCCCGGGATTCGCTGACCAGATGCTCATAGGGGCTGAGCACCGGTAGACCATTTGCCACGGCAGCATCGGTGAAGACGTCCGCATTCTTTTCAAGGAAGGTGCTCGAGCCCAAGTAGACGAATTGCACGCCGGCCGCCTTCAGCTGAGCGACAGCCTGGGGGAGCTTGGCTGGATCCGGAGTTCCATCGGCAAGCGCCGGCAGTGGCAATGCGTCGAATTTGAACTTCATCTTTTCCGACAAAGCTGTCAGTTCCTCCGTCTTTTTCACCGAGTTGGGCTCACTACGGTCGAACAGGAGGCCGAGATGATCGAAGCTCGGCAGGTAGCGCTTGATGCTCTTAATGTTGACGCTTTCGGGAACTCGGTTTCGGGTACCGGTCACATTGGCGCGGCCAGTCTTTTCGTAGCTTTCGATGATACCCGCACCGATCGGATCGGCTACCACGGTGAACACCACGGGGATGTCATTGAGAAGATCGCTGTTCTGCTGGTCTTTCAACGTGCCGACCATGCCTAGAGTAGTCTTGGTGCCCCAGGTGACCACCACGTCAGCCTTGCGGTCGCGTGCATCCTTGACAAAGTCGGGCAGCTTGCTCTTGTCCTGTGCCGCATCGTCGACGACGAAGCTGACATCAATTTTCTTTTCTTCAAGCGAGTCCTTGAGGCCCTTGCAGACATCCTCGCAGCCCAGCCACGTTATCATCACAACGGTCTTCTCCGCCGCCTCGACCCGAGGCGGAAGAACGAGGCAAGAAGCTAGCGCGGCCCCGGCCAACATAGGGTATGTCAATTTCATGCTTTCCTCCCTGCGATGATCGGCAAGCTGTGGCTTGCCACGTGGTAGATGAGATACGAGCCAACCCCGGCCAGCACCAAGATGGCGATGAAGCCCATTGCGGCGGAATAGCCAAAACTGCCAGCGACGCCGGCGATCGCGACAAGGCCCACAACGCTGCCAATTCGGTCCATGACCCTGACAGCGCCAAGGACCCTTTCCGAACCGATATGGGCCAGCCTTCCTTCCGCAAGTTCCATCACCGTGGCCGTCTGCGGCCCGCTCACCAGGCCGTAGCCAAGGCCGGTGCCGATTGCGGCAACGACCATTGTCCAGCCGTTGGTAACTGCCGCTGCTGCGAGCAGCGTCACTCCGCCAAGCAATGCTCCGGCGACAGTGATGCCCACTGCCGAGATCCTGCCGGCAGGCAGTCGCCCATACAGTGACCCTGACAGGATCACCATCAGAAAGTAGATCATCATCAGGCGTCCGGTATCGGCCGTGGAGGCGCCCAACGCGTTCATCTGCAGCGACAGGAGATAGGAGATGAAGACCTGATCGAGGATCGTTTGGGGCAAGATAATGCCAAACAGCAGGGTCGCGAACTGGCCATCAGCAATTGTTCCAAGCAACTGCCGCAGCTTAGAGCGGCCGCCCTGCTCGGTGAGCGCCGAAACGTGGGTGGGGCCAGGGAGCATGCGCAAGATCATCGCTGCGGAGATAACGATCAAGACGGCACAAACCAGAAATACGCTGCGCTCGCCCAGACGGTCGGCAACCACGCCCCCCAGTGCCGTTCCAGCATAGAAGCCGCCAAACATCGCTACGTGGAACAGCCCTAGCGCTTGGGCCCGCTGTTCCTTTGGGGCAGCGTCGATCACGTAGTCCTGGCAAGAGAGTGAAGCAAAAGCATAGCCAATGCCGCTGAACACACAGAAAAAGATAATTTCGAGCACATTGGTGGAAATGAAGAACCCAAAATTCGAGAGGGCCGCTGGGATGGAAGCAAACACGAACAGGTTGCGGTGCCCGAAGCGTTTCGCGAGCGGACGCGCATAGGGCGAACCGAAGACAATGGCTGTGAGATAGGCGGCGAGCGGCAAACTGATAACGATGCCTGGGTTGAGCCAAGTCAGCGGATTGTCGGCATCCCGGACATAAAGCGAAAAGAACGACAGTGGAAATGAGTCAGCCGCGGCGATGAGGAAAAGCGGAAGTCGCACATCGCCTAGACTGCAAAATCTCATGATGAGCGGCCGGCCAGCCGGTATAATGAAGTCCGGTTCCAGTTGCACGGCACGGGTGCCCTTGGGTAGCTCCTGGGCGGCTGCCATCATTGCCGCAAGCCGCTCAGCACGCAAGGAAAGGGCTTGGCCCAGCCTATCGACGGCGCTAATCCCGCTCACCAGGATGCGGTGGGAGAAATCGCCGGCCGCCTGAAGCTTCAGGATGTAGTCGAGGCGGGTCAACGGTCCGGTTAGCGAGTGATTGGTCATCAAGGAGACCAGTTCAACCGCCAACAGGATTGTCACCAGCGTCACCACCAGGAGGTCGAGAATGAGATCGCGGAATTCACGCGAAAGGTATCCCGCGTTCTTGATTACGACGACATTGGCCACCAGCTTGTTGTCGACGACGATCGGCACGACGGTCCCTGCCTGTAGCATCACCGACGTCGTGGTGGGCGGGCGGGTGCCCATCTCCAAAATGGGTCGGTTGGTGACCAGCGCGAAGTAGGAAATTTCTGGAAAGTCACGAAGCAGGGACGAGAAGAATTCGCGTCCACCGACCATCATATCGAGTGGCACACCCGCCTTAAGCGTGCGGGCAATAGCATCATTGGCAATGCTGCCAATAAGCCTCGTGCGCTTGTCGAGTTCGGGAGCAAAGGACTCATCGATGCTGCGGTAGGCGACAGTGCCGAGCGATACGGTGATCCCCAGCACCAGGACGGCTATGAGCGCCGTAAGCCGTCGCGACACCGTTACAGCCATGGGGCTATCGGGAACCGAGATGACGTCGGCACCCTGTGGCCCCGCAGGTGGAGCTTCCGCGCGCTCTGCCCCAATAAGCGCAGCAAGTTTTGTAGTTGCCAAACGGTATTTTGCGGTGCCCGCGGCGAGCGTCGCTCGAAAATCGGCAAAGTCGCCGGCAGTCAAAGTGCTGTCGTCTTCGGCATGGCTGGCGATGTCGTCGAGGGTGTGGATGGCCGGACGCAGACGATAGCGCAATGCGGCGTAAGCTAGGGTCGAGAATCCGGTCAGAAGCGCCAGCGCCGACAGCCAAATTTGCGAACTGATAAGGCGATTGTGGGTCCGCAATTCGTTCATCGGGTAGATAACTGCCAATGCAGCGGCCCGCTCGTCGTTCTCGTCCTTTATGGTGGCACCGCTGATCAGCGCGGTCGCAGTCTCAAGACCCCACTGGCTGTTGGAGCCCTCTTCCATCGCGCGACCCATTTGGCGCGCGCTAAATGGAACAGCAGCATCCGGAACAGAAAGGATAACTCCGCCGGCTGCATCAAGCAGAACAATGTTGGAAATCGTGGGATCGGTCTGCCAAGCCCGGTTCAGCAGCTCTTGGGCATTGCGCACCGTCGCCACCGTGAGACCAAGTTCCGAGACTGACCGGAAGGGGGCGGCGGTTGCCGCTGCAATGACCGAAAGTCGTTGCCGCACAAGCTGCGAATACACCGCCTCGTTTTGTAGCTTAACCAGCACCGCTAAGGTAGTAACCACAATTGCCAGAACAACCGTCAACGCTAGCCATACGCGCACCAGAAATGTCATTTGTGCCCCTGCCGTTATCGCGGCCCTATGGCTGTTAACTATCCCTCGATTACTTCGTCGTGATGTCGTCTTGCTCGCTTTCGAGGCGGCGGGGATCGCCTCCAGGATTACTACTAGATGTTTGCCAGCTCGGCGCCCACGCGCCAGCGATCAAATTTGAAATCGGCCTGATCCCCAAGCTAGTTAACCATTAGCACGCCCTCCATTAGGAAGACAGCGGAGGGCTGGTTGCAAACCAGGGACCTCGGCCCCCGTTCCGGAAGCAAACGTCCGCATTGGTTCGATACTGTTGAAAAAGTCCGCGTCGCGGCTACCTACGGCATTTGCGTACCGTGGCGTTCCGAAAAGACCCCACAAGTGAATCCTGATTCCATGCAAGGCGTCAGGGTGGAACGGGATTCTATTATCGGTGGTGACTTCGCGGTGCGTCGGACTCTTCAACACAATCGGTCAGTTCACGTCGATGCATGGGGAGCGCCTGAACGTCCGCTTCTCACATTCCAGGCCTCGAAGCCGCAAGTCCGCAGTCGGCCCCGCAACAGTCTAGCGGCGTTTCTCTGGTGGCCAATCATGGCTGCAGGAGAAGCGAAATGGGACACTCGTGCTACGACCTCACCGACTCCGACCGCCGGGCATGGAATGCCGGGAAGAAGGTCGGGACGAAACGACCTCTGAAACCTCGACAGATATGGGCGATACGCTTCTTTCTCGATCGAGAGCTGCGTCTGCGAGACAGAGCGCTCTTCGATTTGGCGATCGACAGCAAGTTGCGCGGCTGCGATCTCGTCAAGATCAAAATCGGCAACCTCGTGGTAGGACCGGAAGTCCGAACTCGCGCGATGGTCATCCAACAGAAAACTGGCCGACCTGTTCAGTTCGAGTTGATGAGCGACGTACGCTCCAGCCTTCTCGCATGGCTGGAGCGACGCGGCGGAACAGTCGATGATTACGCGTTTCCGAGCAGGATCAATCCAAGGGCTCACATGAGTACAAGGCAGTATGCACGCCTCGTCGACGAATGGGTCGAGGCGATCGGGCTTAGACCAGAGGAATACGGAACCCATTCCCTGCGTCGCACCAAGGCCTCGATTATCTACAAAGCGACGGGAAATCTGCGAGCCATCCAGATTTTGCTCGGTCATACTAAGATCGAGAACACGGTCCGCTATCTGGGAGTCGATGTTGAGGATGCTCTCGAACTTTCCGAGGCAACTGAGGTTTGATCAGGTGCGGCTCCACTTCACGAGTGGAGCCGTGACCAATTTGCGCCGGTGGGTTCAACCGGTCATCGTAACACCTTCTGTAGCCTATCGGCCGGCGTTTCGAAGTCCAGGGTTTTCGGGGTCGCTGATTGAGCTGCAGGGCGACGGCGTTGAGTTGGGCCTGCGAGACATGGGAGAGGTTGGTTTCTCTCGGGAAGTACTGCCTGAGCGGACCGATGGTATTTTCATTGCTGCCGCGCTGACAGGGACTTCGCGGATCGCAGAGGTAGACCTGTAGATCGGTTGCAACGGTGAAGCTCATGTGCCGAGCCATCTCCTTGCCCTGGTCCCACGTTAGCGAGCGTCGTAACTCTTCGGGCAATGTGCCGATCGTCTGGGCAAGGGCCGCCACGACGGTGGCCGAGTCCCTCCTCGCCACCTTTACAAGCATTGTGAACCGGCTGTGTCGCTCCACGAGGGTGGCGATGTGCGTGTCGTTCGCGCCGGTGAGCAGATCACCCTCCCAAATGGCCTGGGATGGCGCGATCCTCAGCCTCGGCGGGGCGCTAGCGGATGGAGATCATATCGAGTATTTGTCCTTGCCCCGTCCGGCTCTGTGCGCCTTTTGCGAGCCGCATCTGTCGTTTGGTACACAGGTGCGCTGTTAGTTCCTTCTTGAGCGCCCCTCGCGACTGGATGAATAGACTTCGATAGATCGCTTCATGAGATATCCGCATGCTTGGATCGCCTGGGTACTCTCGCCTCAGCCAGCCGGCTATCTGCTCCGGGGACCATTGCAGCGCTAGCTTTTGCGCCACCTGCCATCGTAGCCGCCCAGAGCTTGCCAGGCGACACTGCTTCGGGCGCAGCGCTCGCACCCAAGCATGCTTGTCGGCCCGGGTTGCACGATACGCTTGTGCACCGCCATTGCGCGAGATAACGCGACATATTGTCGATGGGGATCGCCCGAGACTTCGTGCAATAGCGCGGATCGCAAGACCCGCCGCGATCCCGCGAGAGATCTCTTCGCGTTCCGCCAGCCCGAGCGCCAAGGCCCCTCTACGCCTAGCTGACGGAGCAATGCCGCTGCGTAAGGATACGATCCGCTGAACGCCGGTCTTGTTCCGGCGGTCAAGTGCTCTGACCTCGGTTCCATCGCTCCCAAAGCTCGACCTTCTGCGCTGACGTAAACCAGATCCGTGACGTCACCATGCAACACCTCTTCATCCTCTCAGATTAAAGCGGGTTGCGACGACCGGTTGAACCCGCCGCCTCATTCCGGTCGTTCGCCCACCTTCCGAAAACGGGTCGCCGGCGGTGAACTCAACACTAACTTGTCGTCAGTAAGTTGTGTTCCGTGCCTCCTGGCCTAAGCGATTGCGTTCTTGCAATATCTCAGCTCAGCTCCGGCGTTAATTTAGATCAATCTAATGGACCCCTAATGAGTGCGCGCTTATCGACGGCCATTAGGATCGGGGAAGCCGCAAAGGCGATCTTCCGAAAAACTCAGAGCTTTCCAAGCCGAGAATTCGGAAAGCATGCAGACCTGAGCGAACGCGAACACGTCGGCGTTGAACCGATGCTTTTGGCGCTTTCTATGGAGCTGGCACTCAAAGCGTGGTTCGTCTTCGACCATGAAAATCCAAGAGTCGTCAAATCGCACAACCTGATAAGGCTGTTTGATCGCCTAAAGCCCGAAAGCCAAGAGAAACTCGACGCGGAGTTCAAAAGGTCAGTGGTCCCGTATCATCCCAATGGTTTCTACATCGAGTACAGCATTCGTCACATTCTGTATCAACACCAAGATGCCTTCACCGACTGGCGCTATCTTCACGAGGCAAAGAAATCGATGATGTTCGATCAGAGTGCTTTTGAGGCAACGCTCGAAATGGTGCTCCGTGAGTTCGAGAAGAGGTATCGGATTGAGCGGGTGAAGCCGCTTTGGCCATCCTGAATGTAGTCAGGATCGGAGGCCCCGATGCGGCCTTGATTGTTTCGAGCGGTAGCTTTGGGAGCTTTCCTTGCCGGAGGGAAGGGCTAACGACCGCAACGAGGCGGGCAGCGGCCTGACCGTTCCGGGCTTCAGGACCACGTGGCCTCGTCCGAAACCCACTTATGGAACGCGGCGATACGAGGGTCGGTCCAGCAATCTTTTCTGCAACACAAATGATAGGCCTCCGTGTCGTCAGAGATCTGCATATCTTTGAACGGCAGCACCAGTTCTCCCTTGGCAATCTCGTCGTGAAGCACAGAGAGGTCTCCGATCGCGACGCCCTGGCCCATGGCCGCGGCACGATAGGCCATATCGGCACTGGGAAAAACCTCACCCGAGTTCACGTCAAGAAGGTTCGGCGCAAATCGCCCAGCCCAAACTTTCCAATCGTGCCGATCAGGCGTCTCATGCAGCAGGTTATGGTGAACCAGGTCGGCAGGAAACGTTATTGGCACGCCCCTCTCCAGTAGCTTTGGAGAGCAAACTGGGGTGCCGAACGATTGCAACACCAACACCGCCTCGATATCTTTCGGCCGATTTGGATAACCGCAGTCAAAGGCGAGATCGAACTCACCTCCGAAGAAAATTTCCCAGTCAAAAGGAGCGGTCGTTACCCGAATACCGATTGCAGGCCATTGCTGCTTGAAACGGTCAAGCCGCGGTAGCAGCCACCGAATGGAGAAGGTGGGCGGGCAGATAACCTTCAGATGCCGAGGCTGGCGTTGCACGTCTTGAGCTCCCGCGGCAATGCTTTCGAACGCGGCCGCCAGGATCGGTTGAAAATTGCGCCCCGCATCGGTCAAAACCAACCGGCGCGGCAATCGTCGAAACAATTCCACTTGCAATGCTGTTTCCAACAGCTTGACGTGCCTGCTGATCGCTCCTTCGGTCACGCATAGCTCCTCAGCCGCGCGCGCAAAGCTTTCGTGGCGCGCGGCTGCTTCAAAGGCCCGAAGCGCATTGAGTGAAGGGAGACGCATCGACTGTCACTACCTCAGGAATTCTGAGCCTATCCCAGAGAAAGACTGGTTTGTAGCCGGTACGCTGTCTGCCTACGCTGTCATCTGCAAGCGCGAGGTTGGCACGGAGGCCTGACGGTGAGCAACAATCTTCTTGCATCGACGTTTCAGGACTTGTCCCATGAGGTTCGAGCAATCAGAATAGCTCGCTATGTCTCAAGATGGCGGCAACGGCATTTCTACCGCCGTGACCTAGCGCGACTATCGGGGGTAGCGCCGCACATGATCGACGATATTGGATTGACGGAGGACGAAGTGGAGTCTGAACTTGCAAAGCCATTCTGGCGATGATCGGATCCTGACTAGGCCGACCACTTGAAAGCTGGAACCCTTTGTCGAGTGCGCTAAGCTCCCTTCAGGTCAAGTCACGACGCGCCCACGCCAACCCTGAATGTCCGGCCTTGAAGATTCGCAGACCGAAGCTGCCGGTCAGCTACCGGCCCCAAAGCTGACGATGAGATGAAAATTGGCCGGGGGCGCGGTCTCAGACTCCAATTTGCGACCTCT
The DNA here is from genome assembly GCF_040321695.1 of Mesorhizobium sp. M0292. Lineage (NCBI taxonomy): Bacteria > Pseudomonadati > Pseudomonadota > Alphaproteobacteria > Hyphomicrobiales > Phyllobacteriaceae > Mesorhizobium > Mesorhizobium sp. M0292. The sequence continues at coordinate 81,641 of NZ_JAMYSB010000005.1, read as the reverse complement.
GGTCCGTCGAATAGCTCCGTATCGCTAACTCCCCAAACGCTGACGTGAATGCAAACTGCTGCGCTTTACCCTCAAATTCGTAAGCTGCACCGCAGGACGAAATTGTCATCGGCTAAAGCGTCAGGACATTGCTTGCTCCGCCTGTATAAGAATTCCAACTCGCGTCGCTGGCCATCAATGGTAACGGGTTCGCTTTCTAGCAACAAATCGGATGCGCTAAGCCGAATCCTTCGGCCCTAAGCCGAATTCGGCTTAGCGGTTTTCCGCTCGGCCTCAACTCGCTCAATCTACGCTAGCACCGGCATCTTTCCACTGAAGGAGTGCCGCCGATGCTTAAGAATACCCCGCTGCCCGCGACCGGCTTTGTCCGACTCGCATCCATCCTCGCCCCTCACGGCCCGATCCCCGTATCTCGTTCGACTTGGTGGGCCGGCGTCCGCGCCGGCAAATTCCCGCCGTCGATGAAGCTCGGTCCCCGCACCACCGTCTGGCGCGTCGAAGATATTCGCGCACTTGTCGAAGGAGGCATCGATGACCGCTAATAACATTGATACCTACGGTGGTGTCGAAGCAACCGTCTCGCCCTCGACCGATGACGAGCGTACCGCCCCGACGGTTGAGGGCCCCGATGTGGGTTCGACCGCGGCCAATTTCGGTTCAACCGAAAAAGATGACGGCGACGGTGTGCTCGATAGCGCTGGATCCTCGCGTGCTCTCGTGGTCTCCGACGGCGGCACGGACGGTCCTGCTGACGCTCTGTGTAGCTCTTCTCCGCTGGCGGCCGCCATTGCACGTTGTGTCCACTGGAATGAAGGGAATGGCCTGTTTGGCATTGCCTGGAAGGACAAAGTTAACGAAGGATTGGTGCCGGCGCTTACTCTTGCTCTCCGTCTCAAGGAAGAAGGCAAAGAGGCCGTTGAGCAGGTCCTTCGCGAACCTTATTTCAAGAACACGAAGGGTAACACGCAGAAGGATAAGGTCTTTGTCATTGCGGTGCGCTTGACCTTCAAGCCCACGGAACCGAGCCATATGAAGCTCTGCTACGAATATGCCGCGATCATCCAGTGTGCAGAACAGCTGGAAATTCCTTTAGCCGACTTCGCTAGTTGGGTGGCCAACACGAGCATCGCGACCTGCAAGGCGAAGCTTGCCAAAATCAAACGCGAGTCTAGCCAGAACGATGTTGGCGGCGTCAACGCTCCAGCGACTGACACGCATCCGCCGAACGTCGTCAATGTTCCCGAAGATGTATCTGCTTCTAAGATGGCGATCGCCGTCGCGAACAAGGCGGAATGGCAGGCGATCATTGAAACGGCAGATCCCAGCGCGCTGAAGGGCGCGTTGGTGCAGACGATCGCTGATTACAAAGGCGACGATGTCGCCGGTCTTCTGAACGCTCTGCGGGAAAGGCTTGCCGCCTTCCCCCAGGCGTCCGCGCAGGCAAGCAATCAGTAAAATAGTGACGGCGCAGGCGTGCCGCGCCGTCCCCTCCCTTCCACCTGAATTAAGCGACGCACTCGATAGTGGCGTCGCCCGAGGACCCATACATGCACAAATTTCTGCTCGATCCGTACAACAAATTGGCCATTCCCAAGGCTGAGCCGATGGCCATTTCCGCCTTCTTTGAGACCAAGCAGTTCTGCAAGGATGAAGACGCCGTGCGCGTTGCTAAGATTGAGGCCGACCTACGACGCCGGACGTCCCAATCGGGCGGGCGCAAAACAAAGTCAGCACTACGGGTAGCAACGCTACTAGCACTACTTGAAAATGGTCTAGCCACTGGCAAACCATACCCGACTCTGGCATCCTCCCAGTACATGCGCCAAGTGCGGTCAAACACGATTGGCGCACTCCTCGACGCCGTGGTGCATTTTGCAGACAGCGATCTCCGCACCGTTACCGTGATCAACCGGAAATGGCGCTTCACTGCCCGCCAACTCCATAAAGTCACCGCGGCGCAGATCAAGCAACAGTTCCGCACTCACCTGCAGCGTGCAGGAATTCTCGACGAGCCGGGCTTTCTGGTCGCCTTCTTGCACGGCGAGTACGAGCCAACGACCGGCGAGTTCCAACTGCATTTCCACATCCTGACGACGGCTGAGAAAGCCGCTCTCTTTCTCAGTCGCCTTCGCGGGCGCTGGGGTTACGAAAAGACTGCCACGGGTGCGGTGCCGATCAAGCGTTGTAAAATTGAAAACCGCCCCAAGCAGTTCTCTTACCTGCTGAAGTCATTCTGGCCCGAGCGCCCGGTTGTCACCATCGACGGCGTCGAAAAGCGGGTGCGCGCGAACCGTCGTATCAAAAGAGAATTCCATACCATGTACTTGCAGTGGCTGGACCGCTGCGGTCTGGCCGACATTATGGTCTTGAACAACTGCGTCTTCCGTAATGAAAAATTTCATGGTTGCTGATTTGTATTTCTCGTTTTCTCTGCTTTCAGCGATCCTCTGCTCAAACAGTGCCTTAGGAGGCATGGAGATGTAGTTTCCTTCACTTGGTGCCGACAACACTGTGGTCGTGCGCCGAAGCTCGCGTCGTCGTGCTTTTGATCGCCGCGAAAAGCAACTGAAATCGGTGGGAAGGGTGGGAACGGTCTTCCCACTGCCACCTCAAATCACTCCACTTCAAAGGGAATTATCAATGTCGACCACACGAACAACTACAGGCCTCGTGTCATCTGACGACGGGCCACAGATTATAGACGCAGTCATCGATCAACACGGTAATTATTGGATCAAATTCGGCACGGCGACGAACTCTTGCTGGGTTTCGCTAGCCGAGTTGGCGACCGATGAGAAGGCGTTCTTCGCGAAGCTCACTAATGGCGGTGTCCGCCTTTATACATCCAAGAGCCGTAACAAATTTAAAGGAGCAGTCGAGGAACATAAGGAATATCGGAAGGGGCTGGTGGCGGCCACCTCAGGATGGGTTGGTAGGCACTTCGTTTTTGGCGATGGAACGGTCATTTCCCCGAAAAATGATGCTCGCGAACTCATCGTGACATTTCCCCCGGATCGGAAATTCACGCCAGTGGGAAGCTTGATTGCGTGGCAGGATGCTATGTCACCCGTCAAAAAGCAGCCGGTCTGCCTCTTTGTGCTGATCTATGCACTGGTTGCACCACTGCTCAAATTCGCGCCGCCGAATTTCCTCAACCCGCAGCTGGAACTCGTAGGTCCGCCAGAGTGCGGAAAAACGACAATCGCTGTGGCGGCGGCATCAGTGTGGGCGGGCAACCCTGACAGCGAAGTCGGGGGCGGTCAAACCTGGGACGTGACCGCGCTGTATCTCGATCGCGCCAAGGCAGCCCACGCTGGCGGAATTTTAGTTCTCGATGAAGGGAATTTGGCTGGCGCCGACAAGGCGGGCCAGAAGGAAGTCATTCGCCGCGGCATCTTTTCCATGTCGTCGAAGGGCATGCGCCGTCGTTTCATCGATGTGACTGAGACACCGCTGGTACATGTGGCTGTACTGAGCACAAGCAACACGCCCCTTCGAGATTTGGTCGAAGTCCCTGGAAATACTCGAGACGCTCTGATGTCACGCATGCCGACCATTCAAGTGGATGATCGGCACGAATACGGGGTGTTCAAGTTTCTTCCAAAGGGATTTGCTACATCGCGCGAGGCGGCCGACGCGATCCGCAACGCGGCTCTTGCCGACTACGGCGTGGCATCAAGGGCGTTTGTGGAGCATTTGATGAACGCCTCTGAAGATGAGGCCGGACTACGCATTCGTATCCAAGACCTGATTGGAAAGTTCCGCAAGGAGGTCGGTGAGGTCGAAGGGGTAGGGCTTAATCGCGTGCTCAACACCGTGGCCCTCACGTTCGCAGCAGGTGTTTTGGCCAAGGAATGGGGTGTAGTTCCAAAGGGCTGGGGCAGGTTGCTTCCCGCTTTCGCCGAAATTCTCCAGTCCATCCGCGGAGCAAAACAAGCGAAAGCCAAGCCCAGGGCAATAGACCGTGTAGTCGATTACGTAAGCCAGAATGACCTTGCGAACGCAAAAAATTTGCGCAAGCGGCCACTCACTGCTGAACAGTTCCATCAGGCTAGAGGGATCATGAAGGCCGACGACAGCGAAGTTCTGATCCCGACATCAGTCTTCACGTCGACGTTTTCTGATCATACCGCGATGCTGAACGAGCTGAAGAAAGAGGGTTACCTGAAGGGCGAAGGGGGGATGAAGCCCAAGATGAGCATCAAGACACCGAAAATGGTATGCGCGGTCGGTCGGGTCTACCGGATCGTACTTCCGGCACAAACTCTCTAACGCTCGTTGCGACGGGTTGGCTCACAACCTCTTGGGGGGCGCCGATAGGCGCCCCTTTCTGTTGATCGACCGGTTTGATCGAAAGCAACGCCGGACTGCGTTCTATTAGACGGGAGCCGCGGGCCGTGTCGGGGCGGCCTCACGGCGCGTTACCCCAAGTGTGCACTGTGGCGGTTGTTGTAGAGGCGGAATTCGTACTGCAAAGTTATTCCCCGGCCACCCCGCTATTTCCCTGTTCCTCATAGTATTAGGTGTAATTGATTTTTTATAATATTTGTATCCATTTGACATCGCTTGATGTTCATGTTATGTTCTATATTGTGAACTGTGTTTATTAGCTGAAAGGATTTAGGTATGGAACGGTATGCTGTGGTTTTAGACGATGGCGTTGTAGGTAAGCCGCGCGCCTGCACGTTTGCGGGTGATGCGATCGACGGTGGGGCTGCTGCGGCCCATCTGCATGGTCTTTCGGTGGTTGTCCCAGCGACCGACGAATTGGTAACCGTCGCCAGGGAAATATCATCTGGCCGGGTATCATCGGCTGGCAAAGTTGTATGTGCATCCGTCAAGCAGGAAGTCTACGATAAGTTCGCAGCGCTGATCGGCACCGAACATCAGTTGAAGCCGGGTGATCAAAGCAGCGTTGGGAAGAGTGGCGCTACCAGCGCGCCTGCGACGCCGGATTTGTGGTCAACGATTGACGTGGGCTCGGTGGTGCTTGCCACGGTCGGCCGCGAAGACGGCTGGTGGGAGGCCGTGGTCCTTGCTGCCGATCCCTCTAGCGACCGCTTGACGTTGTCGTGGCGTGATTGGCCGAAAATGCCGTCGTTTGGCGCTTCGCGGCGCAGCGTGGCCGTTACTTCGCCCAAAGCCTAAGCATGCGCCAACCTTCGGCGGGAGGTTGCCCGCCGAAGGCGCTTTGTGCAACCAAAATTTGCTTATACAATCCTCGGTTGCATTTGGCTTGAACAAGTGCTATGATGGTGAATGCCGCCGGTTGGTGCTTCGGCTAAAGCCAGCCCGCGGTTTGACAGCAACCAATCCCAAGGAAACCCTTCATGCGAGGTCAGCCAGCAAAGTTGCTGCGGCCGTCGGAACTGCGCGCGCTTCTGACTTGGAGCAAGCGAAGCCGACTGCCGCTGAGAAATCGTGTAATAGTACTTTTGAGTTTCCGTGCTGGCCTCCGGGCTTGTGAAATCGCTGCCCTCGATTGGTCGATGGTATCGACAGCGAATGGCAAAATCGCGCCATTGATCGAGTTGCCTGGTTGGGCGGCGAAGAAGGGGAGCGGTCGACGCATTCCAATGCACCCCGAAATCAGCCAGGCGCTAAAGCAACTCGTTCGCGGTGCCGACCTGATCGGGCCAGTCATCGTATCGGAACGCAGAGACAGAATGAGTGCCAAAACCATCGTCAATTGGTTTGCTCGTGTCTATGGCGATCTAAGCCTCGACGGCTGCTCATCACATTCCGGCCGCCGGACATTTATCACCCATGCTGCTCGAATGATCCATAAGGCCGGCGGCTCGTTGCGCGACGTACAGCAGCTCGCCGGCCATAAGTCGCTGAATACCACCCAATCCTACATCGACGGCGACGCTACCGCTCAACGCAAGCTGATGCGTCTCCTCTAACCCCCACTGAACATCCAACGACCGTCACCTCGGCAGCAATCGCTGCCGTGCCGCCTTCGCTCGCGCTCAAGAAAGGAAAAGCTCATGACCAAGAAAGACAACGGAATGTCACCGGCAGATATCGAAATGATCCGCGGAATGCTCGATGAAAACCTAGTGAAAATCCGTCAACTCAACGACGACCTTAGGATCCGACGCCTTGGCGGAACAATTGTCATTACCGCTGGTATCGCCGGCCTTGGCGCATCGGCCGTAACGAAGACCATCGCCGCAATCGCCGCCTTCGATGCTTTCACGCCTGAGAACGATCCCAACGGCGAGCATGACTGCGCAGTCATGACCGTCGACGGCGTCAAAATCATTTGGAAAATCGACTATTACGACCTGAAACGGCAGTTTCTTTCACCAGATGCCGCCGACCGAAACGTCACCTCTCGCGTCATGACCGTCATGCGCGCCGATGAATATTGAGAGCGCATGACGATGGTGAAAACAATTGATGACGCCCGAGCGATAATGGCAGCGCTGGTCTCTCTGCCAGCCCAATCAAAACATCATGGCATTGATCCATTGGCGCTCGGCCAATCCTCAGATGCGTCAGAGGCAATTGCCAATTCCGATACTTCCTGGCTGTACCGATCACTGATTGACGGTTTTAGCTACCAGGGGATTCGTGACTCACACGCCCGCGCTTATATCGAAAAGCACGGCAACGCCGAATGGTACGGCGTCACCAATGCGCTCAGCAGAGAAGGGCGTTCCAGCGAGCAGGAACTCTGCCCGAAGCTGGCTGACTTTGATAGCTATCGCGGTTGCCGTTATCGCAAGGCAATTCAGACCTGCGCTAATCCCGACAGCCTGGCCACGTGCCCTGTGCCGAAGCTCGCATTGAGGAAGGGTGTTCTTAACGAGCAAGCTTTCTCGCTCTACCTGTTCATCCGGGACGAATGCCGCAGCGATCTGGTCGCGTTCATCGACCGCTTGCTCGATGTGACCAACACGAGCGAAGACCCGGTCTCTGCCGGGCGAGAGGAGCTTCTGGCGGCTTTCACGCAAGTCGTTGGCGTCTCACGCAAGCTTGCCGGCATGATGCTCTCACAAATCCTCCTCAACGCTGGTCCCGATCGCCAACGATGGCACGCCGTCGGCGCATCAGTTGTCGTAGTCGACTCGCTGGTGCATAACTTTCTGCACCGGACTGGCATCCATGCTGCCTATCAAGCTGACCATCTCTATGGGCAACGCTGCTACAGCGCTGTCGGCTGTGAGTTTATCTTGCGCGACCTCGCAGCAAAAATGGCTGACGAGCCGACCCTCTCCATCTCGCCACGAGCGCTGCAGCATGCCGTCTGGCGTTTCTGCGCCGCTGACGAACTATCCGTCTGCAATGGCAACAACATTCGTGACACTCTCCCCTGTGAACTCCATTGGTGCCCGCTCGGACACCATTGTAGCCGCCTTGCGCTCCGACCCGCCATGCCGTCGCAGGGGGAAGCCTGATGTCACATCACGCACTTCTCCCCTTTCGCCAAGGCGAACTTGATGGCCTCTGCGGCATTTACGCCGTCATCAACGCAATCCGGCTCGCGCTCGGCGTGCGTGCCAACCTTTTCCGGCCGCCCGTTTGGCAGGATCTTTTTGTCGCATTGCTGGAATCGGTTGATCAGTCAGTAGGGGCGGCCCACGCCGCGTCGAACGGTATCGATACACAGCCTCTAAGATATCTGTTGAAGGCCGCGATCTTGCATCTGGCGACCGAACACGACGTGGCCATCCGAGCCAAACCTATGCTGGGTCGAGACGAACAGCCATGTTTTGAAGAGCTCTTGCGTCGTCTCGGCGATTGGGTTGGACAACCAGGTCAGGCAGTAGTGTTGTCGGTCTTCGGCTCGCTTAACCATTGGACGGTCGTCCGCCGTATTAGCCGCAGCTCTCTCATCCTCTTCGATAGTAGCGGCTATGCTCGGATCTCGCTCGATGCATGCCGCATGGCCCACGAGCGGCCAAGGCCCAAAGGACGACAGCACATCGTCCCGCACGACGCCATTTTTTGCGTCGCGGCCACTCTGAGTAGGCTGGCGACTGTACCAACTCGACGTGGCTAACTCCCAACGCTTGGAGAGAGCGAATAGCGTCTCGACGGTAGGGTTCCGCTGGCCTCGCTCCAATCCGCTTACGTATTGCTGACTGAGGTTGGCCCGTTCGGCCACGGCCTTCTGCGTCAATCCTGACCGAGACGAAGGCGCGCAAAGTTTCGGCTTACGAGCTTGCGCATGTCCATCCGCAAGCAATCGTCGAATTACCGCTGGACGATCACCCAGCGTGCTTGTTCGCCGCCAGTTGCGGGAGCTGCGTTTTGGTCGGGTCAATCGACCAACGCTGATTTCCGCGCGACCAATTTGGGGGCCGGAAGCTGACCGACTGGTTTTAGGTCAAGGCGCGAAAACTCCGCCTACGACCTTCGCACGAATTCCCATCTGCAATAGCTCCGAAAGCCGGCGCTCAGTTGCATCATCCAGCGGCTGCGCTGGTCACAAACGGGAGTTGCAGGTCACCAAACTTGACGCTGGGCTGGCCAAAGCCGACACTGAGCAGAGAAAAAACAGGAGCACCTCAGTGGGAGGGCCTGACTCCGACTCTGAGGTCACGATCAGCTCGCTCCGGTCCGAGTTGATAGCGGCGCGCGAAGAAAATCAGGTACGCACCTCGGAGGTAGCCAATCTCCTTGAACAGCAGAATGCGACGAGTGCGATCCTCAGGGTGATCGCCGCATCGCCGACCGACATCCAACCGGTACTGCAGACGCTGGTCGACTCCGCTATACGCCTGGCCGGGGCGGACATGGGCGCAATCACGTTGCGCGTTGGCGATACGTTGCGGTTCATGGCAGGCGGGGGGCAGGCTGCTGAGCTGCATGCTTATGAACGGGCCAACCCGCATGTCGTGGGACGAGGGACGTTTCAGGGCCGCGCCGCGCTGGAGGGATTGACGATCCATGTGGCGGACGCGCTTGAAGACCCGGAATACGAAAGGCCGGAAGCCGCAATCATCGGCAGTTTCCGCGGAGTACTTTCTGTTCCGCTGAAGCGGGGTCAGGAGACCATCGGCGTATTCGGCATGGCACGGCGGACGATCGGGCTATTTTCACCGCGTCAAGTCGAACTGGTCGAGAGCTTCGCCGACCAGGCCGTGATCGCCATCGAGAATGCCCGGCTGTTCGAGAAAGTCGAGGGGCACAATCGTCAGCTGACGGAGTCGCTGGATCAGCAGACAGCGACGGGCGCAATATTGCAAGTGATCGCCGGGTCTCCCACGGACATTCAGCCTGTGCTGGACGCCGTCGCTGAAAGTGCCGCTCGGCTCTGCGACGCCTATGACGCAACGATCTATCTGCTGCGCTCCGACAGGCTGGCTGTGGGAGCGCATCACGGACCGATTCCGGTTGACAGTGCTGGCTTCCCGGTCGCGCGCGACATCGTTACCGGCCGCGCCGTATTGGATCGGGTGCCGGTCCACGTTCACGACTTGACCATCGCTGGAGAGGAGTTTGCAACCGGCCGAATGATGGCTCAACGTCTTGGTTTTCGCGCGATTCTCGCCACTCCGCTGTTGCAGGAAGGAAAAGCAATCGGAGCGCTTATGATCCGGCGCATCGAGGCGCGGCCCTTTAGCGACAGCCAAATTGGCCTGCTCAAAACTTTCGCCAACCAGGCCGTCATCGCGATCGGCAATGTGCGGCTCTTCGAAGAGGTGCAGGCTCGCACCGCCGATCTTGGCGAAGCATTACAGCAGCAGACCGCGACCGCGGATGTGCTCAAGGTCATAAGCCGCTCCGCGTTCGACCTGCAGAGCGTCCTGCAGACACTTATCGATTCTGCTGTGAGGCTCTGCGGTGCGAAAACGTCTGGCATCTTTATGCGGGACGGCGATGTCTTCCGGCTTGCGGCAGGCTACGACCAAACTCCGGAGTATCGCGCGTATGAAGAGGCGAATCCGAGTCCGATCAGCCGACAATCCTGGGTCGGCCGAACAGCACTTGACAAGGCAGTCGTCCATATTCCGGATGTTACAAAGGACACAGAACATGGCCTTCCCGAAGCTCCGCGACTCGGAGGTTATTCGGCTGTGCTCTGCGTACCGCTCATGCGCGAAGGATCGGTAATTGGCGTCTTCGCAATGACGCGACCTGAACCCGGGCCCTTCACCGATAGCCAGATCGAACTTGTCCAGACCTTTGCCGACCAGGCCGTAATTGCGATCGAGAACGTCCGCCTATTCGAGGAGGTGCAGCAGCGGACACGGGAGGCCACAGAGGCGCTGGAGTACCAGACGGCGACCAGCGATGTGCTTAGCGTCATCAGCCGCTCGCCCACCGATGGGCAGCCAGTGTTTAATATGATCGCGCAAAGCGCCGCCCGTCTATGCGAAGCACAGTTCTGCTTTGTTTACAGATTTGACGGCGAGCTTCTGCATTTCGTCGCGCATCACGGCATCACCGAAGAAAGCGTTGAGATCGTGCGCAATACCTTTCCCGTTGCACCTACTCGCGGCAGCGCTGCCGAACGGGCAATTCTATATCTTGACGTGGCGCAGATCCCGGACCTCACCTTGGATAGTGAATTCACGCACCGCGCCGCGGCGGCTTTTTCGGGCCTGCGCAGTGCTGTCGCCGTGCCGATGCTGCGTGACGGCCTGCCTATCGGTTGCATAGCAGTCGGGCGTGCTGAGACGGGCTTTCTTGCCGCTAAGCAGGTCGAACTTCTGAAGACCTTCGCCGACCAGGCCGTAATCGCCATTCAAAATGTCCGCCTGTTTGATGAGGTCAAGGCGCGGACCGCGGAGCTAACCGAGTCGCTTCAGCAGCAGACAGCGACAGCAGACGTGCTCAAGGTCATCAGCCGGTCGGCCTTCGACCTGCAGAACGTCCTTGACACCCTGGCAGAGTCCGCCGCGCATCTTTGCGACGCGGACATTGCCGATTTCTATCGTCTGGTTGACGACGGATTTCAGTGGACCACGACCTTCAGCCGAGATCCGGAAGCGGCCCCTGCCCATACCAAGATCATGCGCCAGCCGGGGCGCGGATCGGTGTCGGGGCGCGTTCTGCTGGAACAGAAAACCGTTCACGTACCGGATTTCGAAGCCGATCCCGAGTTCACCTTCACCGACGTGGCGCGGCAGCGCGGCGTTCGCTGCATCCTCGGCGTTCCGCTCCTGCGCGGCACGGAGCTGATGGGGTTGCTTCTGGTCATGCGCAATGCGCCCGGGCCGTTCTCGCCAAAGCAGATCGAGCTGGTCGAGACTTTCGCCGATCAGGCTGTCATCGCCATCGAGAACGCGCGGCTGTTTGAGGAGGTGCAGACGCGCACTGCCGAGCTAAGCGAGTCGCTGCGGCAGCAGACCGCGACGGCGGATGTATTGAAAGCCATCAGCCGCTCGACCTTCGAGCTGCAACCGGTGCTCGACACTCTGGTGGAATCAGCGGCCAAGCTGTGCGACGCCGACACGAGCGTCATCTTCAAACGCGACGGCGATCTCTACCGGTGGTCGGCCGAGTACGGCAATTTGCCTGAAGCCGCGGTTTTCGCCAAAGCCAATCCCTTTGCCGCCAGTCGCGACAGCATCACCGGAAGGGTGGCCCTCGAAGCCCGCGCCGTCCACGTTTCGGACGTGCTCGCCGACCCGGACTACGGGGCAACTCAGCTTCAGCAGCTCGGCGGCTACCGGACCATTCTATGCGTTCCGATCTTGCGCGAAGGCGCGCCGGTAGGGGTGTTCGCGCTGACGCGGTCACAGGTGCGGGACTTCACGCCGAGGCAGATCGAGCTCGTCGAGACGTTTGCCGACCAATCCGGCATAGCGATCGAGAACGTCCGGCTTTTCGACGAGGTGCAGGCGCGTACCAGCGAATTGTCACGCTCGCTCGAAGATCTGAGGACCGCGCAGGACCGCCTCGTGCAAACGGAGAAGCTCGCCTCGCTCGGCCAGTTGACCGCCGGTATCGCCCACGAGATCAAGAACCCGCTCAACTTCGTCAACAACTTCTCGGCTCTCTCCGGCGAACTCATCGATGATTTGAGCAGTGTACTGGCCGGAGCGCCTTTGGAGGCATCCGTGCGCGAAGAGGTCGCCGAGCTGACAGGCGTGCTCAAGAGCAATCTCGACAAGGTGGTCCAGCACGGCAAGCGGGCCGATTCCATCGTCAGGAACATGCTGTTGCATTCGCGCGCGGGTTCTGGAGAGCATCGTCCGATCGACATCAATGCCGTCGTGGAGGAGAGCCTGAACCTTGCCTATCACGGGGCGCGCGCCGAAAAGCCAGGATTCAACATCACGATGACACGGAATTTCGACCCGCAGGCGGGGGATGTCGATCTCTACCCGCAGGAGATCACGCGGGCGCTTCTCAACCTCATCTCCAACGGCTTTTATGCAACGGCCAAGCGGAGCGCCGCGGCGAATGGCACGGGCTATGAGCCGACGCTCTCCGCCACCACCAGGAGTCTCGGCGACCGTGTCGAAATCACGATCCGCGACAACGGCACCGGCATTCCGCCGGGGGTGAAGGAGAAGATGTTCAATCCATTCTTCACGACCAAGCCAGCCGGCGAGGGTACCGGGCTCGGCCTGTCCCTCAGCCACGACATCGTCGTCAAACAGCATGCCGGCACGATCGACGTCGACAGCCAGCCAGGCGAGTTCACCGAGTTCCGGATTGTGCTGCCGCGCGCTGCGGCCTCGCTCGCAAAATCGGGAGGTGAAGCATGAGCCTCCTCATCCTGGTCGTCGACGACGAGCCCGACGTCGAGCCGCTGTTTCGCCAGCAGTTCCGACGCGACATCCGAGCCAGCCGCTTCACCATGGAGTTCGCGCAATCGGCGGTCGATGCGTTGGAGCAGATCGACCACGCCGAAGGGGTGACTCTGATCCTGGTGCTGTCCGACATCAACATGCCCGGCATGAGCGGGCTCGAGCTGCTGCCGAAGATCAAGGTGCTGCGGCCCTACGTCCCGGTCATCATGATCACCGCCTATGGCGACGCCGAAACCAAGCGCAAGGCGTTGGAGAACGGCGCTGAAGCGCTGCTGACCAAGCCGATCGACTTTGCGGCGCTCAGGCAACAGATCGAAACGCGGCTGGGAATGGTGGCGTGACGGCGCGCATCCTCGTGGTCGACGACGAGCCCGATCTTGAGGTGTTGATCGTCCAGAAATTCCGGCGTCAGATCCGCGACGGCGCGGTCATTTTCCTGTTTGCCAGCGATGGTGTGGACGCCCTGTCCGTCATCGACGGCAACAGCGACATTGACATGGTGCTGTGCGACATCAACATGCCCCGTATGGATGGCCTGTCGCTGCTGGAGAAGCTGCAGCAGGCCGAGGGGCAGCAGCTTTCGACCGTCATCGTCTCCGCTTACGGTGACATGGCCAACATCCGCACCGCGATGAACCGAGGCGCCTTCGACTTCATCACTAAGCCGATTGACTTTGCCGACCTGGAGACCACGATCGCCAAGACCTTGAAGCATCGCGAGGTGCTGCACGAGGCGCATCGGCGGCAAGCGGTCGCGGAGCGCGCGCATGCATCGCTGTCGCGCTACTTCTCGCCGAATCTGGCCGAGCGGCTGGCCGGCGACGCCGACGGGTTGGCGCTAGCCGGACAGTGGCGCGAGGTCGCATCGCTGTTCACCGACATTACCAGCTTCACCACGCTGGTGGAAACGATCGACCCTGCCACGCTAGGCGCGCTCCTCAACGACTATTTGGCCGGCATGACCGACGTCGTGTTCGCGCATGAAGGCACCGTCGCCAAGATCGTCGGCGATGCGCTGCATGTGCTGTTCGGCGCGCCTGGCGAGCAGCAGGACCATGCGGCGCGCGCGGTTGCCTGCGCGCTCGAGCTCGACACGCTGTCGCAATCGTTCCGCGATAGCTGGCGCGACAAGGGCGTCGCGGTCGGTACGACCCGCATCGGCGTCCATGCAGGTCCGGCGCTGGTCGGAAATTTCGGCGGAGGCCGCTTCTTCGACTACACGGCCTATGGCGACACCATCAATATCGCGGCGCGGCTGGAAAGCGCCAACAAGCAGTTGGGCACGCGTATCTGCGTCAGCGGGAGCGCGGCTGCAAGGGTCGACGGCTTCCGCGGACGGCCGGTCGGCGATCTGATGCTGCGCGGCAGGGCCGAGGCGCTACGCGCGTTCGAGCCCTTGTCGTCAAAGCAGTATGATGATCCTTCGACGGCGAGCTATCTCGAAGCCTTCGGTAGATTGGAGGCCGGCGATGCAAACGCGCTTACGGCTTTCGCCGCGCAGATCGGCAAATGTCCGGACGACCAGCTCGCTAGCTTCCATCTCAAGCGGCTGCTCAACGGCGCCAAAGGAACGCGGATCAGCCTCGACTGATCTTTGCGCCTGTCGCGACCGCGGGCGTCATGCCTCGTCGCCGACAATGTCCGTTTTCACAAGGTGGCAAAGGTGCCCTCAACGGCTCACAAGAGGCGCAAAGCTGTCACAATCCAACGTGGTCACTCACCCGTGTTCAATGGTAGCTTTTGCCACGAATCGCTTGAGGCGTGCATCCCGAAGTACTTGGGCTTCTCGTGAGAAACCGAGGACGAAATCCGCGGCGCTGTCATGCCGTGTTGGCGATCGAGTGTATCGCACCTGATGGCACGAAAAACATGTCACCAGCTATGTGCTTCCGACCGGAGCCGAAGGTGACGATTCGTTTGAGCGACGCATGAGGAAACAATCGGATTGAGGTCCACGTTGACATCTTCTCAGGATTGGAACAAATGTAGAACGTGCCAATTTTCTCGACGCTATTAACGGCTTCCGTGAAGAGCGATCGCTCAAGCCTTCTCAGGAATGGCATGCGTCGAACTGCGTAGCGGATATGAACCTGAATGAAGCTGCCTGTGTTGCCGGTCTATTATTATCATGATCATTTCACCGAAATGCTCGACATCGTCAGCGATACCTATGGTGCGGTGCTGACGGATCGACACCGCGCGTTTATCGCGACTTTTGCGACAATTTCGAAGGATGCGCAGTGCCTTCTGATCCGCATGATAAATCGGCGCGGAAGCATCTTTCGACAGTCGGCTTTTCGTTACGCCGAGATATCGAACCCTGGCCGCGCCGTGGCAGTGCTCCGGGCCCTTGGATATGTGCGGTCACTCGCGCACAGCGACTATGCATCCTTCATCGTCTGCCATGCGAAAGAAGCGCTCACGAAGGCTGGGAAGGACGCCGGCCTCACCGATCTGCGAACGTCCTGGGCGAAGGGAAAGGTGGTCGAATATTATCTGGCGAACGTCTCATTTGAGACAGCCTATCACCATTGCGGAGGCGATGATTTCATCGCGCTCGGCGACACGGCCCCGGTCGAATTCCTGCTGTACCTGTATTTCGGGAAGACCGAGCGAGATTTGAAGAACTTCGCCCTGCGCGACCTCGGCATCCTGCGCACCAACAAAAATGCAAACCTGAGTGCCCGCTTCACCGACGCTGAAGAGGCTCATGCAAGCTTCCACTACAGCCGGCTACTTGATCGATTTGAGATCAAATCCGAGGTTACCTTTCGCGCCTCTATTTCTGAAATTCTCGATGGTCCCGAATGCACAACCGACTACGCCGAGGAATTGAAAAGCCGAGCGGCGCACAAGGCAGGACAGTTTTTTGAAAAAGACGGCGAGAAGGGAATTGCGATACAACTGTATCGTGCCGGTTCATCCTTTGTTTGTAATGAGCGCCTGACGCGTTTGCTCTACTCAACGGGAGATAAAAAAGGGTCGGAAGAGCTTCTTCGCAGGATGATTGACGATCCGGCGAGCGATGATGAATTCGTCTTTGCAAATGATTTTTATGCCCGCAAGTTCAACGGTCGGAGAACAGGGCTTTGCACCGAACTACTGCGGGCCGGCCATACCGTCACAGTCGACGACAGCTGGCGCGGAAATCCTGAGGCTGGCGTAGCGGGCGTCATGCGAAGGCAGGGGCGCACGGTCTTCTATGCAGAGAATAAGCTCTGGCACTGCCTGTTCGGTTTGCTGTTCTGGGAAGAGCTGTTCGAGTCTGGCCAGCTCCATTCGAGCTTCGACTGGGTGCCGCATTGCTTGAAAGACAAGAGCTTCGCGCGTCTGTTCGCGCGCGATATTGACGCGAAGCTGTCTGCCGTGTCGTCGCAGTCCGTGCTCGCCCTAATTTTGCGCACCATCGCAGGAAAGTGGGGGACACCGAACGGGCTCTTTGCCTGGGATCATATCGACATGGATGCGATACGACCCTTGCTTGCCGCTCATCCCGGCGGGGTGAGCACCATCCTTCGGCTCATGAGCGAAGACTTTCGCGCTATGCGCGACGGATTTCCAGACTTGATGATCGAGTTCAATGGCGAGGTCGCTTTTCTTGAAGTCAAGGCGGAAGGAGACGCTGTACGCCGCAATCAACTCACGCGCCTGCGTCAGTTGTCCAGCGCAGGTATCAAGGCTGAAATCGTACGTGTCGATTTTCGCTTCGATCCTGATCAAGAATATGTCGTTGTCGACATCGAAACGACTGGAAGCTGGTCGAATGGCGACCGTGTTACCGAGATCGGTGCCGTAAAAATCCGCAATCATGAAATTGTCGATGAATGGACGTCGCTGATCAACCCGCAGCGGTCGATCCCGGCGGCCATCACACGGCTCACCGGCATTACAAACGCTATGGTAAGAGACGCTCCACTTTTCGCGGAGATCGCGGACAGCTTCATGCAATTCATGGGCGACGGCATCTTCGTCGCCCACAATGTCAACTTCGATTACGGCTTTCTCTCCGGCGAATATGAACGGCTCGAGCGTCGCTTCCGGTTTCCCAAACTCTGCACGTGCGCGACCATGCGCAAGCAATTCCCAGGTCATAAATCCTACAGTCTTGCCAATCTCTGCGACGTGTACGACATCGACCTCAAAGGACATCACAGGGCACTCTGTGACGCACGCGCCGCAGCTCATCTTCTCAACCTGATCAATGGGAAACGCGATACCGGTCCTGCAACGCTTGCGGAGCAAGCTGCATAGGCTGGCCCGGCGGTGAGTTTCGATTTGCACACGCGTCCATTGCCACTAATCGCCGCAGTTGCGATCTCGGCATCGCCCTAATTATGTCTTTGACACTTGCCGCACTCGCCCCGCGCTGATGGGCGACCAAATTCCGGCTAGCGGACTATTCCGGCGATCCGGCCAGTGACGCGCATGGACGTCCCGCGAGGGGACGCTCGACGATTTTGGGCTGTTTCCGAATGACCCTGATCTTACCTTGCTTGTGCAATCCTTGGAGCAGCTGGTAGCGCGGCCCCGCAAGCGCGTACTTGACGATTTCCGCGAGACAAAAAATTGCCGGTGTCGCAGCCGCCCGGGCGGCAGCAGCCCGACGCACCGATTATTGCCGTCGACGTCAGCGTCTCAGAATGGGGCACTATTGTTGGCTCCGTAATTGCAAGGCACATATCGGGGTAGGGCACGGGAAGGTCCGCCGTCTCGCGAATGGGACGGCGGCTTTCGTGTTAGGTAGTCAGGCGCGTTCCTTCGCTTTGTGCTTAACCGGTGCCTTTGCTGGCGTAGTCTTTCGACCTAGACCAATTGACTTTGCCATTGCGGACCGAACGGCAGCGTAGTTCGGCGCCACCATAGGGTAGTCGCGCGGCAAACCCCATTTGGTGCGATACTCGTCAGGCGTAAGATTGTGTGACGTCGCCAAGTGTCGCTTCAGGGATTTGAATTTCTTCCCGTCTTCTAGGCTTACGAGGTATTCGGGGAATATCGACCGATTTGGATTGACCGCAGGGATCAGCTCTGCTCGATCGGCTGCGACTGGCTGGCGGATGCCAGACAATGACGCGTGCACAGAGGCTATGAGGTCAGGTAGGGCGCCTACGGGAACCGGGTTATTGGTCACGTAAGCAGAGACTACATCAGCGGTTAGCTCGGCCAGGTGAACGTCGTGGTTGTGTTCGTCCATCATAAGTCCCCGTTTGTGGGGTCTGTCTATTAGAACGCCCTCATCCGTGCAACCTCCTCCATGCGAGCCACAACGACATCGCTTCATCCCTTGGCCATTAAGGGGCACCGGCAGATAGGCGTTGGCAATTAGCCAGTCACCGATGATGGTTTTGACAAGGTCAAACTTCGACATGTCCATCTCGACCGCAATGACGGACAGCGAATCCTCCACTCTCGGAACGAGTTCGATACCGTCGGTTTTTCTAATTACGAGCGCCGCGTCGGAGCATGAATTGTAGATCGGCGCGCGTAATCATTTGCCGCGTTGCGCCCGTGGGGCTATGACTGGCTATGAGTGAAAAAACTGATGATCTAAAGATCGAAATTCAGAAAGCTGTCGCCATGCTCAATGAATGCGAGGCGGCTATGCGTCTTGGCGAAAGCAACCTTGCCCACGATTTGATTCGCCAGACGATTGTTAGGTTTGAGCGATTGCTTCACGAGGCTGAAACTGTTCCTCAGACTTGATGGACATGCGACTTCAGCTTCGATGAGCGGCCGAGTTTGGTGCTTCCGTTGTAATTGTAGTCCGTGCAAAGCGATATGACATGATTACCAATCTTTCAGCAGAATATCTCTGAGGACAACGGCATCGTTGTGGGCTTCATCATGAGCCGAGTAGACGAGCGTGATAGCTCCCTGCCGTATCATATCGCGCAGTCGGTCGAGCTCACCGCGATGCTCGTTGATCTCCGCAACATATCGCATGCGGAATTCCTCCCAGCGTGCTGGGTCGTGTCCAAACCATTTCCGAAGCTGGGTGCTCGGCGCGAGTTCTTTCATCCAAAAATCAATGCCCGCGTCCGTCTTCTTCACCCCTCTCGGCCAAAGCCTATCCACCAACACCCGCGTACCGTCGCTGACGTCACGGCTCTCATATGCCCTTTTTAATTTTACTGGGTGGAGAAGTTTTTCGCTCATCGATGCCCTTTCCTGTTCTGCCCGTCTTGGTGTCGTCAGCTGCACTCTCAGAAGCAAGCAGAATTCACTTCCGAGGCTGGGTTACTATTCTTTGCGCCGACCAGCCACACGTTCACACATAGTGGTGTTCCTTCGCGAAATTCGGAGACATTGAGCATTATCAGCCTGCCATGACCGCCATCTCTCAGCAATTTTGCAGGCTCTCAGCACGCTACCCCCGTCGCGGTGCGGATCCAATATGGTTTCGGGGACCATGGCCATTCAAAGATATCCCTACGCTCGCCGAAACCGGTGTAGCGGGCAACGCGACCGGAGAGTATCCATCATTGGTATCGGTGCAATAAAAGACGGCGGCATGGCTGTCCCACCGCCGGCAGATCGCTGACACCTATGATCACTTCAAGCAGCTGACGTTGAACGGCAGACACGTATAGGCAAAGCGTTGAAACCGAATTGCGGCGAAGGCTAAGCCCGGTCGCCAGTTGCACGTTCAGTGTCACCTGCCTTGCTCCTGCTTCTTTCGGTGGCGACAGGAATTGTTGATCGGCCACGTGCTGGGCCTGCGGCGCGCATTCACCGCGAGCACAAAGGGCAGTATCGTTTTGGCTGCTTTTGCTGCGGTCGGTGTTCCAGATTGTCTCTAAGGCCACAACTTGGCTTGCTGCTGGCTTCGCTTGATACGCCCGTCTTGCCGGCAGATCGGGCAATGCGCTCGGCCGCCTGAGCCTGACAAGTTCGTCAAAGCACAAATCATTGAGGTCGTAATCCAATCGCGCGGATGTCCGCCCATTGACATCCTGTGTCTACGTCGAGCCACCCATTGCTCAATGGTATTGCCGATACGTTCGTTCAATAGATGTGTCCTCATCTCGGCTCAATTCTGTAGCGAAGCGGAGCCTTTTGTTGAAACGCCGGGAAACGGGAGTACGCGCGATGCCGCATGAACGATTGGATGTGACCCAGAGAGCGGTTGTCGCCGCGACGATGCTAGCGTTGTGTATCGGCGGTATCGAGCCCGCGTGGAGCTCTGATCACTTCGATTCCCCCGCCATGACCGCGAATCCCCAAGCGGATATTGCTGACGTGTACGCATGGACAGCGCCTGATGGTCGCCGGTTGAATCTCGTCATGACAGTGGTCGGACACAGCCTTTCCGACCGTTTGCAATATGTGCTGCATATCGATAGCGGGAAGACCTTTGGTCATACGACAGCTTCCACGACCATCACCTGCCGTTTCCCAACGCCTAAATTAGCGAGTTGCAAGCTTGGCAACTCGGATCGGGTGGACGGGGATGCCAGCAACATAGGTGGTCTACGGAGCCGCAATGGCAGGTTCCAGCTGTTCGCGGGACTGCGCGACGATCCCTTTTACAACAATGTCAAAGGTTCAATTAGCGCCTACGGCGTGGGGCTTGCTGCCATGAAAGGTGGAAGCGCCCCCCCCGATGCTGCCGGATGTCCTCAACTAGACGCTAAAGCCACGAAGGCGGTTGCCGATCAATGGCGGCACACGGATGGCGGTCCTGCAACCAATCTCCTTGGCAATTGGACGGCGTCCGCGATCGTTGTCTCCGTGGACCTGGACGCCATCTCGGCAGGGGGGTCGATATTGGCGGTCTGGGGTTCCGCCGCCACCTCGAAGCGACTACTCGATCGGATGGGCCGGCCGTTTGTTGGAAATACTTTGCTGGGCGTTTCTCCGTTTTCGACTGACGATGCGAGTGGTGATGAACGTGAGAAGTTCAACGAGGTCGGCGTGAAAGGAGGTGGTACCTTTGAGACGCGGATCGAAGGTTCGTTGGCATTCCAGGACAGTCTTGACGGAGAATGCGGCAATCAGCTGCTTGCGGAAAAGATGCCTGCTTCTCCGGCACGCTATCGCGCGCTTGCTAAAATGTTCGCTGACGACCGGCTCTGGGTCAACAGCGCGGTCCGTGAGTGCAAGCAGTTCCTGGCGGTTGAACTGGCAGCATTGGCCGGCCGGACTGCCTACCGCGCCGATTGCGGGGGCCGCAGCCCAGTTTACGACACACCGAATATGTGGCGATCTCTGTTAGTCCAAGGAACCACAAACGAAATCGCTTGGGACGGTCTGCTTGGCGATGAGCATCGACCTTCTGCAACAGACTTTCCGTTCCTTGCGCCGCCCGATCCGAAAGGGGTGGATCATTAAAATGCGCCGCGGTGCTCCGTGTCGCAGATCGACCATGAAGATCTTGGTTGGAATCGTGCTGATCTTCGCATCGAGTTCGGCGCAGGCCCACATGGGAACCGGTCTTCCTGGCGGGTTCGCGTCAGGGTTCTTGCATCCGCTCAGCGGCGCAGATCACATGTTGGCCATGGTTTCGGTGGGTCTATGGGGAGCCTATTTGGGACGCCCGCTCATCTATTTGCTTCCGGTAATTTTTCCGACGGTCATGGCAGGCGGCGCTCTGCTGGGAATGGTCGGCTTGCGCCTGCCGGCCGTCGAGGTTGGCATCGCGCTTTCAGTTCTGGTGCTGGGCGGCTGCATCGCCTTCGCTGCGGCCGCTCCAATCTGGTGTGCCGCCCTTATCGTCGGTGTTTTCGCAATCTTCCATGGCTATGCCCATGGGGAGGAACTGCCCTCGGCGGCCGACCCCGTGGCATATAGCACAGGCTTCGTGCTCTCCACCGGCTTGTTACACGTATTCGGTATCGGGATTGGCGCCCTCAACGGCTATCGTTGGGGCGCAGTGGCGACCCGCCTGACCGGTGGCTTCATCACAGCAAGCGGACTCTGGTTCCTATATGCGGCGACACGGCCGTGAGGGGAGGGGTACTTCCACCGGCGCTGTTGTTTGCGGCATTAGGTCTCGCGCTCGCTTTTGCTCCGCTTCGCGCGCGATTGTGGAGCTTGGTCGCACTCGTCGGCATACTTGCCTCAGTTTTGCGGGTGAATTTGCCGCCTGACTGGCTCGAGATGGCATTTCTCGGATGCTGGATAAGCACCGCTATCACCGCCGCGGCTGTTCACCTGCCTCGCGGGCTCGGCCTATCAGGCAGCGTTGCACTTGCAGTCAATGCAGGCGTTTGGGCTCACATGGTGGTAGCGTTCTCCGGCGTGCCCTCCGACGCCTTCTGGGCGCTGCTTGTGGTTACAGTGATCGTCCCAGCAGCCGGGTTGATCGCGTTAAATGCATCGATCGCTATCAAGGTGGCATCGAGTTGGCTCATCGCGATCGCTGTGCTTGCCGGAACACTGCCATTCCTTCATGTCACCCCCGGATATCTTCCTGACCACCTCGAATAGGAACTGTCATGACAAGAGATGGGCGAAGCCAATTTAGTCGGATTTTGCGCTCGCGCGGATGGCTCGCACTTTCTGTTCTGTTTGCTTGCAGTGCGTTTCCCGCAGGCGCCCATGATTTCTGGATTGCGCCAAGTTCATACTGGATTTCACCCGCCGTCGTCGTTGGGATGACTCTTCAGGTAGGGCATGGGCCATCTCGCCAGCGATCGCCAATCCCGCTGCGCCGCATAGTCCGTTTCGAAGCGGTGGGACCCGACGGTGCGAGAACAGATTTGAAGGCAGGGCTAAATTTGGGAGGCAGTGCGGAAGATGGCAGTTTCGCCCTTCAGAAACCCGGGTTGAACGTGATTGTTCTTCAGACGGACAGCCTCGCTCAAACACATTTGCCGTCAATCCGATTCAACGACTATCTCGAGGCCGAAGGACTGACCCCGGCGCTCGATTTGCGGACCCGTCTTGGTCGCATGGACCGCGATGGATCAGAAAATTACAGCCGATGTGCGAAATCGATAATGCAGGTCGGCCCCGTTGGCACAGGTCCTCAAGGGCAGATAACTCGCCCCCTGGGTTTACCACTGGAGATCGTACCGGACCGCAGCCCTTATGCACTCCCACGATCCGCGGAGTTTCCCGTGCGGGTTTTATATTTGGGCCGGCCGTTGGCCGGAGCGTTGGTCAAGTTGACCCATTTGGAGGACGACGCCGCGCCCTTGGAATCTCGCCTTACCGATCAGGCGGGCAGAGCGACCTTCACATTGCCGATTGACGGTTCATGGCTGCTGAATGTGATTTGGACGCGGTCTCAGCCGAGTTGGGCCGAAACGGACTTCGAAACCACTTTCTCCAGTCTCAGCTTCGGCTTCCTGCGGAGCGCGTCAACTCCAAGCCGTTAGGTTCCGCTCGAAAGATGGTCCATCGGACGTGAGGTGAACGCCGCACGGTCCATCCTGGACTTTCTCGTGGCGCTGCATAGGAAGGGTCAAGCCATGATCACGGCCTGCCATAGCGCCACCTTCGCATCCTATAAGCTGGCGTAATTTGGTTGTGTGCCACTGCCTTCGAAGCCGCTCTTGGTCACAAACCTGAACCGTATCTACGCTCAGCAGCAGATTGCGATTGATCGGCTCGACATGCTAACCATATCCATTGCGCCAGCGGCGACTTTTCCGATGGCTGCTGAGGCAATGAGACAGGATCCGCCGTCCCTGTTCAGATTCTCGTCCACGTATCTTTAACCGGTAGTAGAAAGTTCGGGACGACAGGGCGGCAGACGGAGCACTACGGGATTGCTAACCAGCCGCCTGCGAGAGGTCATGGTTTTGGTCACTCAAGGCTTGCGAGTCGAACCGGTGCGAGACGCGGCATAGGCGGATTGAGATGCAAGCACCTCATGGGAGAGTGATGCAAGAATGAAAGTTCGTTCGGTTACGGACATGGTGAGCACGGCCGCGAGCGTCAGTCTGGTGGCGGGAATGTCAGCAGAGCGTAACTGTCTTCGGAGGTGGTAGATGGCCACACCGCATGAGACGGACACAGGTCGGGCCACTGGCCAAAAGGTCCTAATCTCGATCATTGATGATGACGAGTCGATCCGCGAGTCCGTTGCGGGCCTAATTCTTTGGATGGGTTTCCGGGTCGCGACATTCGCATCTGGCCCCGAGTTTCTAGCCTCCCCTGAGGTCCTGGATAGCGCTTGCATCGTGTCCGACGTGCAAATGCCGGATATGAATGGCTTCGAGCTGCACCGTCGATTACGGGATCTAGGTCATAGTATTCCGACGATTCTGATTTCGGCATACCCCAATGACGAGGTCGATGTGCGCGCTTCGGCCGAGGGTATCATTGGTTACCTTTGTAAGCCCTTCAGCATCGAAGAATTGGTAATGTGTGTCCGTTCGGCTTCTCTAGCTCCCAAGGGATGATGCCGTAGCTTGGGGTCTCAGCAACAGTGAGGGATGCTATCTTGTGCTTAGAAGGCTTCGTCGGCAAAAATGACTTTGGAAGGTAGCCTGATGACTGCGATCGCTGGGTCTTCAACCAGCGTTCCGCTCCAATGCGCCGTTTGCTTCATCAATTTTGCCCGCCATCAGCCTCATCAGCTGGTTTTCCGTAAGGTCAGACCTCTTGAACGTTCCGAGTTGGCGCCCGAGAAACAGCACTACGAACGTATCTCCGATCGAGTACGCGTGCTGAGCGTTATGCGTAACCAAGATCACGCCGATTCCCGCCTCCTTCGCCTTCTGTATGTAGCCTAGGACGATCTCGGCCTGATTCACTCCAAGAGCCGACGTCGGTTCATCGAGAATGAGAATGCGAGCGCCAAAATGTACGGCTCGAGCGATCGCGACGCACTGACGTTGACCGCCCGAGAGGGTGTTGATCGACCTACGCACGGCGGCCGAGCTGACGCCTAGATCACGCAGCGCTTCCTCGGTCATCGCGATAGCGCTGCGGGAATCAAATCGCTGGAACGGTCCCCAGCCAATCCGTGGCTCTCGCCCGAGAAAGAAATTGCGATACACGGACATGATCGACACCAAGGCAAGGTCTTGGAAGACTGTTGCAATGCCCATGTCTAGAGCGTCGCTCGGCGACCCCAGACGCACTCCAACCCCTGATACGCGTACAGTCCCGTTGTCGGGCTTTGCCACGCCACATAGGATTTCAATCAGCGTAGACTTGCCGGCTCCGTTGTCACCTAGCAGGCAAACCACTTCCCCCGGCCGGACGGAGAGGCTCACGTCAACCAACGCTGCAACATTCTGGTACGATTTCGAGACGCAGACAGCCTCAAGGTAAGGGTCATCTTTTATGAGCCGCACCCTCCGGTTTCATCGCCTTTAATCGAGTGTAGTTATTGATAAGCACCGCTATCAGAAGCATGAGACCAAGAAATGTCATGAACCAGACATCGGGAAGCGGCGTGAAGAAGAAGCCTTGGTCGACCATGCCAAAGAGCAGGGCTCCGAAAAGGGATCCGATTGGCGACCCGTAGCCGCCGGTCAGGAGCGCACCGCCGATGACCGCAGCCGTGACCACCTCGAATTCGCGCCCGACCGCTGCGTTGGCATTGCTTTGGTTTATGGCAAAGATATCCAGTGCGGCAACTAACGATGCTGAAACCGCCACCGTCACATAGAGTAGGATTTTGACCTTTTTGACCGGGATACCCAGCCGCACAGCGGTCCGCGAATCTCCGCCGGTGGCATAGATCCAATTGCCGAAAGCGGTCTTTTCCAGGACCCACGCCGCTAAGATTGTTATGAGAACCCACCAGCACAGCGAAATGGAAAACGGACCGATCGAGGATGCAAACAATGCCGCCGACGCGTCCCCGGCCGTCACGTCTCGAACGCCATCCACCGTGCTTGTGCCAATCAACATCCGTAAGCCGCCTTGTGCAGCACCGCGCAGAATGAACAGCATCGCCAACGTTATTATGAAAGAGGGCAACCTGGTTGTCACGACAAGGAGGCCGTTGATTATTCCGACAACTGCTGCCGCCGAGATGGTGACGGCCAAAGCTGCTGAAAGTGGCCACCCACATTCAACTAAAAGGTAGCCTAAAATCGACTCGGCTGCCGCCACCATAGATCCAACAGAGAGGTCGAACTCGCCCGCTACCATCAGGAGCGTGACCGGTGCGGCAATAATGCCGATTTCCGCCGCGACCTCCAGATAATTGCGTGTCATCGGCAGTGTCAGAAACCCTGCCTCGCCTGTGAAAACGGCAAAGAAGACAAAAACGATTACCGTCCCGGCGACGGCGGTCAATTCTGGACGGGCCAACACTGAAGCAATGCGCTTGGCGCTCAGGATTCCCATGGTGGCGCCTTAGTATCAAACGACATGCAGCGCCTCCAGCCCTGGATTCTGGTTACTCCTAGCGAGCGGAAGCCTCAAGTCTGTTGACGTTGTTCGGAGTGATAACGACGGGCCCGGTCACGAGCACTGGCTCGGCTGGTTGAATGGCTTGGCGAATATACAGCGCCAGCATTATCACCGGATAGTAGCCTTGAGCGTACTGTTGCGCATCAAGGGCGAAATCTAGTTGGTGCGCCTTGAGGGACGAAACGGCGCCTGCTGTTAGATCGATCGTGCCCCAATGCATCGCCTTTCCGCGCTCACCTATGTCGGTGCGGACCTGGGTCATTGCCGCGATGCAACATCCACCGATAGAGAATACGGCGTCTATCGAGGGGTCTTTTTGCAGTTGCGATTCGGTAATCGTCTTGATCCGGTTTGAATTGTTGAAATCGGTGAGCGGGATCTCGGCCAAAGCTGAAGTTCCAGCAAATGCCGCCTTGAACCCGTTGGTACGCGCATCAAGGAAGGGCAATGCGCCAATAGGGGCGGTGATAATCAGCGCGTGTTTCGAGCCGAGAGCATTGAACTGCGCTGCGCCCACCGCGCCCTGTCTACCCGGGTCATCGCCAACGAACGCAAGCGCGCCGACATCGGCCACCTGGTCGCCTCCCTGATTAACGATAATTACTGGAATGCCGGCTTCCGACGCTTTCTTAATACTCTCGTTTAATGAAGCGGGCGTTGGATCGGACACGATAATACCGTCAGGTTTTGCGGCTATGGCGGCTTCAAGATTCCGGCGCTGCTGGTTCGGGTCGTTTAGATTGTTTTCGATGCCGCGATACTGCACATTCACGCCAAGGTCGTTGCCTGCCTGCTCTAGGCCTTTGATAACGCCCGACCAATACGTATCGGACGGCGGGGAATGGGTCACCATTATGAAGTTTGGCTTGGCGATGGCGACGCCTTCGACGCTGGAGACGCACGCAAGTGCGATGGCTATCATTGCAACCTTGTTGAACATGATCTTTCCCTCTGGTGCATCCCTTACGCTCTTCTGGCGCGCCGACCCGCTCATCGCGGCGAGCCGCGTATTTTCGGCATTCGTAGTAAATGTACCAAACCCCATTTTTTTGCAAATCAGAGGGCACTGTCTAGCGACGGAGAAGGGAGCCAGGTGAGGATCAACCGCTCGCGCAATGACATTGGCATATTGTTCGCCAGAACTCGCTGAAGTTTCCTTGCCGTGTACCAAGAAGCGGCCACGGGGATTGGTGTCCTTTTTTCATTTTACCGCATTTGGACAAACTAGGCTCGCCTGCCAGTCGCGGAACAGTCGCCCGGTGGCGAGTGGAGCCTAGTCAGCACGGTTTCTTTGTGAAACGCTCCTCCGCAATATCCAATTGGAAAAACCGTGGAGCGTGATGGATGGAGCCGCAGATCTCGCTTTTTGCGCGCGAAAGTGGTCCTGAAGTTCTGTGGAAGGACGGCGAGCGCGCGCTCCATCGAGAGCTAATGGCTTATGGTGATCAGCCGCCGCGCAATGTGCTTGCGCTCAGGTTGACCACAGTGCACCCACGTCCGACGAGCATCGCTCAGATCGCGCATGAGTTCGAACTCAAGGACCATCTCGACAGTGCTTGGTCTGCCCGTCCCATAGAGCTCGTTCCAGACCGCGATAGAACGATACTGATATTGGAAGATCCCGGTGGCGAAACACTTGACCGCCATATCGGTAAACCGATGTCGATACCTCAGTTCCTTCGACTGGGTATAAGCACTGCAGCGGCCCTAAGCCATGCACATCAACGAGGCTTGGTCCATAAGGATCTGAAGCCGATACATATTCTGGTGAACCAGATATCTGAGCGAGTGTGTCTGACGGGGTTTGGCCATGCCTCCCGACTGCCGCGTGAGCGTCAGGCACTTAGCCCACCAGAGTTCATCGCAGGAACGCTTGCGTACATGGCACCTGAGCAAACCGGACGAATGAACCGCTCGATCGACTCGCGTAGCGATCTCTACTCGCTCGGAGTGGTGTTCTACGAAATGTTGGCGGGCGTGTTGCCATTCACCACGTCCGACCCCCTCGAACTGATTCATTGCCACATTGCCAGGACTCCGGCGCCGCTGTGTGAAAGAGTGGCGAATATACCAGGCCCGATCTCCGATATAGTCACAAAACTGCTCGCGAAGACAGCCGACGAACGCTACCAGACCGCCACTGGCGTCGAGCATGATCTCCAACGTTGCCTGTCGCAGTGGCAAGCGGCAGGGAAGATCGTCCCATTTACCATAGGCGCCCGTGACACGCCTGATCGACTAATGATGCCAGAGAAGCTCTACGGAAGAGATATCCAAATTGCGTCCCTGCTAAATGCCTATGGTCGCGTCGCGACGACTGGGGCAACGGAACTGGTGATTATCTCTGGGTATTCCGGGATCGGAAAATCCTCCGTCGTGAACGAGATGAATAAGGCCATATTATCGTCTCGCGGCCTCTTTGCTTCCGGCAAGTTCGAACAGGAAAAGCGCGATATTCCGTACGCAACGGTCGCTCAGGCATTTCAGCGATTGATCCGCAGCTTCTTAGGCAAGGGCGACTCGGAACTGGCAGGCTGGCGCAGGGCATTGCGCGAGGCCGTAGGGTCACAAGGACAGCATCTAGTCGAACTCATGCCCGAACTGAAGCTGGTTATCGGGGAGCAACCGCCTGCTCCGGATCTTCCGCTGCAGCAGGCGCAGCAGGCTTTCCAAATAGCCTTCCGAGGCTTTGTCGGCGTGTTCGCAACGGAAGAGCATCCGCTGGTACTGTTCCTAGATGATTTGCATTGGGTCGATGCGGCATCGCTCGACCTCCTCGAAGATCTGATGACCCGTTCTGAGCTTCGCTACCTGCTGGTGATCGGCGCTTACCGGGACAACGAAGTCGATTTGGATCACCCGCTCCCCCGCAAGTTGGAGGCCATTCAAAGCACGGGCCTGAAAGTCGAAAAGACTAAGCTGACGCCTCTCAGCCGAAAACATCTTGAAGAGCTGGTGATGGACGCGTTTCATTGCGTTCGGGCTCGCGCTGTCGCTCTAGCTAGAATTCTTTTTGAAAAGACCGCTGGTAATCCTTTTTTTGTAATGCAGTTCCTGTCTGCCCTTGTCGATGAAGGCGTAGTTGAATTCGATCGGACAATAGGAGCTTGGACTTGGGATCCTGAAGGCATTCGAAGCAAATTATACACCGAAAATGTGGTTGAACTGATGGTGGGCAAGCTTGCCCAGCTGTCAACAGTTACGCAATCTGCACTGCTCCAATTGGCTTGTCTTGGGACCGCCGCTTCCACCGCGATGCTTGCGACGGTCCTCTCGAGGTCGGAGGATCACGTCCATGCAGCGCTTTGGGATGCCGTTCGGCGGAATTTCATCGAGAAGAGTGACGATAGCTACAGATTTATTCATGACCGAATACACGAAGCTGCCTATTCGCTGATCCCGCACGACAAACGGATCGAGATGCATCTCCACATCGGTAGAGTGCTGGTCTTGAACACGCCCTCTTCAATGCGAGATGAGTTGATTTTCGATATCGTCAATCAGCTCAACCGCGGCACTGCACTTATCTTCTTGAAGGAAGAGCAGGAACAACTCGCCGAGTTCAACCTGATTGCAGGCAGGCGAGCTAGGGCGTCGGCCGCCTTTCTTCCAGCACTCAATTATTTCGCTACCGGCGCATCACTTTTGGGAGCCCAAGCTTGGGTAGATCGCCATGAACTCGCGTTTGCCCTTGAGTTCTATCAGGCTGAATGCGATTTTCTTATCGGTCAGAAATGGGCTGCCGAAGAACGCCTCACTACGCTCTCTGTCCGAGCAGGAAGTACGCTTGAGAGAGCGACTGTCGCTTGCCTGCGCATTGATTTGTATACGACCCTCGATCAATGCGACAAAGCCGTTGACATCTGCATCGAGTATCTGGGTCACTTGGGAGTGAACTGGTCACCGCATCCCACGCGAACTCAGGTGAAGCGCGAATACGGCAAGATTTGGAAGCGGATCGGCGATCGGACGGTTCAAGAATTGGTCGATTTGCCGTTGATGAAAGACGCTGTTTCCCTCGGCACACTAGACGTGCTCACGAGGATCTTTCCGTCGGCGCTTTTCACCGATGCAAATCTGCTTTCGCTTGCCATCTGCCGCGCAATTAATCTGAGCCTGGACGAAGGGCACGGCGACGGCTCCTGTGTTGCCTACGTCTTTTTCGGCAAAATAGCCGGGCCCCAGTTCGGCGATTACAAAGCTGGGTTCGCGTTCGGTCATCTCGGTTATGAATTGGTGGACAGGCCGGGCCTGGAGCGATTTCGCGCCCGTGCCTATCTCTGGTTTGCGCAGTTTTCATTAACGTGGACCCGACATGTCAGCGTTAGTCGAGCGCTTATTTGGCGGGCATTTGAAACGGCGAAGGAGGCTGGCGACCTCACGTTCACCGTGTATAGTTTCGATAACCTTAACACGAATTTCTTAGCGGCGGGTGATCCGCTTGAAGAGACACAGCGTCAGGCGGAGCGAGGTTTGGAGCTCGCCGTGCGAGCGAAATACGACCACATAATCGATCTCATGAAGGCGCAAATGGGTGTTATACGATGTTTGCGGGGACTGACTTACAAATTTGGCAGTTTCGATGATGGGCAGGTGAGCGAGTTTGAGCTCGAACGGCGCTACGCGGCCAACTCTGCAACTAAACAACCCGAATGTTGGTATTGGATTAGGAAGCTTCAGGTCCGCTTCTTTGCCGGGGAATATTCTACTGCATTAGCCTGCGCGGCAAGAGCCCGTGAGTTGCTTTGGACATCCGCTGCGATGTTTGAGACAGCGGAATATCATTTCTACGCGGCGCTTTCTCTTGCTGCTTTCTGCAATCCAGTCCTGGCGAAATCCGCCGATCCAACATCGCACTTCTCCAAGAGGCCAGGTGCGCTCGAGGACCACTGTCGGACACTCGTGGCGCATCACAGACAGCTCGAGCTGTGGGCTGAGAATTGTCCAGAGAATTTTGAAAACAGAGCTGCGCTGGTTGGTGCAGAGTTAGCGCGGCTCGAAGGCCGCTATCTAGAGGCGGAGCAGCTGTATGAACAGGCAATTCGCTCCGCCCGTGTCAATGGGTTTTTCCACAATGAAGCGATCGCCTATGAGACAGCCGCGCGGTTTTACTCCGCCAGGGGGTTTGAAGACATCGCAGAAATGTATCTTTCAAAAGCCCGCGACGGCTATTTGAGATGGGGCGCACTGGGCAAGGTAAGACAGTTAGAGGCTGACCATCTCAGATTAAATATCGTCAACCGATACGTCGGAAGCAGCGACGGGGCGACGCCTGCCAAACACCTCGATCTCGCCGCCGTTCTGAAGGCTTCTCAGGCTCTATCAAGCGAAATTCTGTTGCCACGACTCGTCGAGCAGTTGATGACGATCGCCTTGCAGAGTGCGGGCGCTGACCGAGGACTGCTTATCCTACCGCGTCAGGACGATTACGTGGTCGAAGCTGAAGCTCGAATAGTCGGCGACGGCATCGTCCTGCAATATGGCCACTCCACAGAACTGGTGGCTCCCGAAACCATCCTTCGCTACGTCATGAGGACGCAAGAAGCGGTAATTCTCGATGACGCAACCAAGCAGCATCTCTTTTCAGTCGACCCATATATGACTTTTCGCAACCCGCGATCGGTTCTCTGCCTTCCGCTGGTTCGTCAGGGGGTTCTGGGCGGAATGCTTTACCTTGAGAACACCTTGGCATCGCACGCCTTCACGTCCGATCGCATAACACTCCTGGAACTCTTGGGAACCCAGGCGGCGATTTCTTTGGAGAACACGCGTCTCTACAGCGATCTGCAAGAACGCGAGGCGCGTGTTCAGCGGCTGTTCAACGCCAACATCATCGGGATATTCACTTGGGATCTTAATGGTAGAATCACCGATGCGAATGATGCGTTCTTGCGGATCATCGGATATCGACGTGAGGATCTCGAGTCTGGCTCACTGCGCTGGAAGAGCCTGATGCCCGATGAATGGGATCCGCAAGATGATCGCATTATGGACGAAATGCGCGCTACTGGCGCCGCGACGTCATTCGAGGGAGCCTACGTCAAAAAAGATGGCACCCGCGTTCCTGTCTTGATCGGTGCGGCACTCTTCGACATGCGGTCAACCGAGGGCGTTGCATTCGTCGTCGATCTGACGGATCGGCAACTAGCCGAGGAAAAAGCGCGCGAAAGTGAACGTCGATATCACGAAACCAAGCTGGCGCTCGCACACGTAAACCGTGTAACCACAATGGGACATCTGGCGGCCTCGATCGCCCACGAACTGAGCCAACCTATCTCAGGTGTGGTTGTCAGCGCGGAGACGGCGTTACTATGGCTGGGCGAAGCGCCAAACGTTCCTGAAGCTCAAAAAGCGATCGCACGAGTTGTCCGCGATGGCACCCGCGCTGGGCAGGTGTTCAGTCGGATCCGTACACTTGTTAAAAAGGCACCCTCGCTAAAATCGATTTTGGATATAAACGAAGTCATCCTTGAGACCATCAGCCTTACACATGGCGAAGCCATCAAAAGTGGCGTTTCAATCGAAATGCGGCTCAACGAGAGGCTGCCGCTGATCTTGGGCGATCGAGTCCAGCTGCAGCAGGTCGTTCTCAACCTCATTATGAACGCTCTTGATGCCATCAAGGGGACCGGCGACACTGCAGGAGAAATCCGAGTGAGCTCTGCGGTCACGGGCTCCGGTGAAGTCCATGTATCGGTGCAAGACTCGGGACCAGGCATCGATCCCGCAAACCTCGAACGCATTTTTGGAGCGTTCTATACGACCAAGGCTGACGGGCTCGGCATGGGGCTCTCGATTTGCCGCTCAATTATTGAGGCGCATGGTGGAAAACTATGGGCAACTATGGTCCAAACTCGAGGAGTAATCTTCCATTTTGTCGTGCCTGTTGAGGAGAGAAGTCATGCCAGGCAGTAACCAAAAATACGATTCCCGATCTTCCATGAGGACGCACTCACGATGCTAGATGCGTCGTGCGTGCGGGGAAAGGACGCATTTCATAATGATGTCACCAACAACCTGGCGGATTTTCTAGCAGTTTGGCCCATAGACTCCTGCCGAGCGTTCGATATGACGGCAACAAATGCGCTACGGCGATTTTTCAATTGGCAGCATAACGTTAAACACGGCGCCATGAGGTTTGTTCGGAGTTGCCCATAGCCTGCCGCCATGCGCTTCCACGATCGTGCGGCAGATCGGCAATCCCATCCCCAACCCACTGGACTTGGTCGTGTAAAACGCCTCGAAAATACTCTCAGGATTGGCCTGAGATAGACCCGGACCCGTATCGCTGACCGCGACAAGGACGCCGTCTGAGTCAACCTTGCTGGTGCTGATCGACAATTCGCGCAGTACCTGCCCAACCTCGCTCATGGCTTCGATGGCGTTCATGATCAAATTCAGGATCACCTGTTGTAATTGGACTCTGTCCCCCAAAATGCGCGGCAACCCCTCTGCCAGTTGCATCTTCGCCACGACGCCTCTCTCTGACATTGGGATACGGGCTAGTGCCGAAATTTCCAAAATTGTTTCGTTGATTTCCAAATTTTCCTTCCGGGCAGGGGCATTTTTGGAGAAGTCACGAATACGGCTTACAATATCAGCGGTCCTCTTACCGTCTCTCATAATGCGATCGATGGCGTGCTTGGCCCCATCCAAATCTGGCGGCTGACGAGCGAGAAAGCGCATCGCGGTTCCAGCATTCGTCAGCGTGGCAGCTATAGGTTGATTGACTTCGTGAACAATGGAGGCTGCGAGTTGGCCCATTGTCGCTACGCGGTTCGCGTGCACCAGCTCGGCCTCGGCGCGTTTTCGCTCCGTCAGATCTACAACGAATGCGACGCCCTGATGTCCGAGTTCGTCGAAGGTCGCCCCACCCACAAGCACGGGCACGAGATTGTCGTCTTTCCGAAGAAGATCCTTCTCGTACGGTCTGCAGGTTCCAGTAGAAGCCATGTCCGCGAATGCTCGTTCGTCCGCCCAGCTCCATTCGGCGGGTGTCAAGGAGGTCCAACGCAACGAGCCCGAAGCAACATCGCCGCGGCTATATCCCACGATTTGGAGAAAGGCCTCGTTGGCTTCCATGATGCGACCGTCGAGATCGAAAATACATATTCCGATGATATTGGAGTCGACAAGACGCCGAACCTTTGCCTCCCGCTCTTGGAGATCGCTATACAAGCGTGTGTTTTCAAGCGAGATCGCTGCTTGCGCCGCAAGCAGTTCCAGGACCCCGATTCGTCCCGGCGTGAACGCGTGTGAGGTCAGCGCGTTTTCCAGGAGGACAATTCCTGTCAACTCTCCCTGTTTGATCAGCGGTACGCACAGGATTGACTTTGATAGTTGATGGTGCAGATACCCGTCCACGGAGAACAGGTTAGGTTTGGAGGCATCATCGAGAATGACGCTTTCCCGTGTGCGGATGACGTAGCGCACAAGGGATTCTGGACACGTGATTGACGTGATCGGCTCTTGATTTAATGTGACTTCGATCTGATTTCCGGCCGCCCGCGCTTCCGCATGGATCAGATATTCACCCCCTGACGGCAGGATCAAAAGGCCGCGATCCGCGCCCGCGTTCTCGATCAAGGTCCTCATCAGCCGCTTGATTAACTTGGGCAGCTCGATCTCTCCAGACAAAGCCTGAGAGGCTGCTATGACACTCTCTGCGTCGAGATGTTGAACCCGGGAGCCAATGCCCGCGTCACGACCTTGCACTTCCGGAGCGGTCAGGTGCGGATAAAGCCGGTCTAGCTGCCGCGCCTTGCCGTCGGCGCCCCAGCGGACATAACATCGCCGAGCATGACCTAAATGGGCAATGGCGGAAATCTTTGAGCCGCGCGCATTGTAAAACCTCGCGGCCAACTCATAGGCAAGGCCTTCGTTCTGCACGAACCCTTGATCGCGAGCAGAGGAAATTGCCTCCTCGTAGAGCCGCATGGCTTCAGCATCCCGTCCTTCGATACGGGCGAGCTCCGCGGAAACAAGTGCGTGCTTGTCGCCGAAGGTCGGTGGGTAATTTGCAGCCCACTCTCTGAGTTGCTCCAGGTGCAGCGCCAGGAGATCATGCCAAGCTCCCTTCTCGCCGACCGAAGCGCTCTCATAGAGAGCAGTCACGGTCAGCGCGGTATAGTAAACATAGTCGAGCTTCTGGAAATGAACCGGTGCAGCCCAAAGCAATTCTTTCGCTGTCTCGGCCGATGCGAGCGCCTCGACGTAGTCGCCCGACAAGAACCGGGCTTGTAACTTCAAGATCCAGTACAGGCAGGTCGCCGTGGCCGTCCCGTCAGCCATGATCTGCGCCTCGAAATCCGCTTCGTCAAATTGCGCATCGCTGAAGGTAGAGAAAGTTAAGGACCGGCCCTGCATGGTCGCTACGAAGCGTTGCTGGGCCTCGATCACGGTAGCGACGTCATGGAACCGAGCTTTCCGGACAAAATCCAGGGCCCTTTCCGACTCCCGCCACACTGCGTCGAGCGGGTCGTTCCGCGTCAGAAAATTCGTTATCGACTTGTCCATGCAGTAGCAGGCGACAGTCAGATCACCGGTGTCGTTTGCTATACGAAAGGCCGTCTCAAGAAAATTTATCGAGGTTGCGATCGGTTGTGTCCAGACGGCGACAACGCCTTTCGCATGGTAGGCCTTCCCCCGGTAGGCGACGAAACCTTGCTTATTGACAAGCTCGCAGGCGAGCTCAGCGAATCGATAACCGTCGCCGTAACGGCCAAATACTGGTCCCAGGATTTGGCCGAGATCGGCATAGCCATGGGCCGATGCGCCGCAGGTTCCGTGCTGCATTGTCATCTTCGCTATCCGGCACGCGAGCAACGACCACAAATGGAAGTCGGTATGGTTAGCAGGGGAGAGGAGCACTGACAGCACATCCATCGCGGCCAGCATTTCTGGATCCGTCATAATTGGCAGATCAATCAAGTTTTCGATCGGCTGTCCGCCAAGAGTTTGCCAGACCGTTTCGTATTCCGCCTGGACTTGCGCCTCAGTCGGGTGCGCCGAGATGTCAATGCCGAACAGGCGCAGGCACGAGAGTGCGCTGTCGACGGCTTGGGCATTTTCCGATTTCAGAGTGTGGAGCAGGACTTTCAGACGATAGGTGGTCGCCAGGTCGACTTTCGACGCCGCGCGTTGCAGCAAATCAATTATCAATTGCTCAGCTTCTTCGAAGTTGCCGCTCAAGATTTCGCATTCCGCACGTTCTAACCAGAGGCCGAATGTCAGTTCGTATTGTTTGTTCCAGCTTGTTTTGTCGAGCATGGTCATGCCGGCCGCTAGATACACGGATGCGGACACATAGGCAGCGGACGCTTTGGCCTTTCTCCCTGCGCGCAGGTTGAGCGTCGCTAACTGGGATTTCTCCTGCGGTTTAATCAGTTGTCCAGCGCCCCGATTGAGCTGGCCGGCGACATCGAATAGGTGCTCGGCGAGCTGGTCATCCGTCATGTTCGCCAGAAGCGTGCGGCCGACGAGCAGGTGGGCGTCAACTCGATGTCCGTCGGGGATAAGCGAATAAACCGCCTGTTGAATTCGATCATGCAGAAACCTGTACGCGCCATCCTGCTGATCGATGAGACCTGCATAAACAGCTTCCCGGAGCGTCTCGTGCATTGCTTCCTCTGTCTCTTTCTGAACCAGAGTCAGGATGGCGACGTCGGTGGCGTGGCCAAGACAGGCGAGCTGTTTCAACACGTCTTGGGTCAGGGGAGAAAGTCGCTTCAGCTTCTCCACCATGAGATCCACCACATTATCGGTATAGCCCTTGGCGTGTATGAGATCGATTTCCCAATGCCAAGCTCGCGCAACAGGATCAAATGTGAGCAATCCCTCGTCGGCCAATTCCGTCAAAAACTGGATTGCAAAGAATGGATTTCCCCCGGTTTTCTCCTGAACCAGCTCCGACAAAGGCCGCGCACGCTCGATATCACAGCGGATTGCACTCGCGGTAAACTGGCTGATCTCGTCGGACCCGAGGGGACCCAGCTTTATCTCACCCACCCTCGCATCAGTTTTTTTGATCGTATCCAGCATATGCAAAAGCAGGTGAGCGGGCCCGACCTCGTCGTCTCGATAGGCGCCAACCAGCAGAAGGTTGCGCACCTCCGAATGCGTGATCAGGTGCCCGATAAGGTCGAGTGTGGCTGCGTCCAGCCATTGCAGATCATCCAGGAACAGCGCGAGCGGGTGCTCCGGCGTCGCAAACGCGCCAAGGAAGCGACGGAACACAGCCTTAAATCGGTTTTGCGCCTCTTGGGACGGCAGGTCGGAAACGGACGGTTGTTTCCCGATGATGAACTCCAGTTCGGGAACGAGGTTGACGATCAGCTGTCCGTCCACACCGACCGCCTCTGACAAGATACGCCGCCAGCGATCCACTTCCCCTTCGCTCTCAACGAGAATCTGACGGACCAGGGTCTGGAAGGCCTGTGCCAGAGTTGCGTATGGGCTATCGCGCTTGTACTGGTCGAACTTGCCTGCAGCGAAAAGTCCCCGCGACGGGACGATGACCTTATGTAACTCGTTCACCACTGAGGATTTGCCGACACCGGAATAGCCGGATATCAATACGAGTTCGGAGGTGCCTTCGACCACTACCCGATCGAACGACGCGAGCAGAGATTCGATCTCGCTTTCGCGCCCATAGAGCTGCTCCGGGATCATCAACTGGCCCGATGTGTCGTGGGCGGCTAGTGGGAATGGTTCGATGCGACCATGTAGCTGCCATTCCATTAGGCACCGACGCAGGTCGGCCTCGACCCCCCCCGCGGTCTGATAGCGTTCCTCGGCCGTCTTCAGGAGAAGCTTCATCACGATTGACGAGAGTACCTGAGGAATTTCGCTTATACTTTCAGTGGGCGAGACAGCACGCCTCGCAATATGGCAGTGCACCCATTCCATCGGATCAGAAGCGGTGAATGGGAGCCGGCTGGTCAAGATTTCGTACAGCGTGACCCCGAGAGAATAGAGATCGCTCCGGGAATCGATAGAACGGTTCATACGCCCCGTCTGTTCAGGAGCCATGTACGGAAGCGATCCGGCGATGAATTGGGGCGCTTCAGGCTGCTGACGCTCCCGCGGAAGCCGAGACGCAACCCCAAAGCCTGTAAGCCAAACGCGACCGCGGTCGTCTACAAGTGCGTTCGCCGGCTTGATGTCCTTATGGATGAGCCCTTGCTTGTGGACTTGACCAAGCGCCACTGCCAAACCAATGGCAATACGCAGCAAGTGGGATAAATCGATGGGGAGTCCTTTGTGCTCCTCTATTGCTTGGTCCAGGGGTTCACCGCCTGAATCCTCAAGGATGAGGAGCATTCGTCCTTGGTGGCGAGCAATGGCGAGGGGCCGGGCGGCCCATGCTGCATCAAGTCCGCTCGCCAGCGCGTATTCGTGTTCGAGCCGCCGAATACTCTGAAGTGACGGCTGCTCACCAGCGACCGACACCGCTAGAATCGGTGTCTGGTTGCCGACCTCTTTGCCGCGGTAGAGCGTGAACTCCGCCCCTTCGCGAAGCACCTCCAAGGCGTACTCGGAATCCTCGGCCATCAAGCTTCTTATTGCTAGGAGAATGAGCCCTTGTCACAGAAAGAGATTGGCCCGCGAAACCCGGAGTCGAGCACGACCCTACTGTCAATCTGCCGGAGCGTCCATCTTTATTGGTTTGCTGCGAATGAGCCGCAGCCCGATCCCAGCCTTGCAGGACAAACGCCACTTTACATAGACAGCCTTTCGTCCTGGAGTTCCACCTGTCAGGAGTCCGTCGCATTGATCAAGCTGACCGCTCTGATCCCGCAGCTCGGTATCGAGCAACTCGCTCTCGAGCTGTCGCTTGACGATGAGGCTTCGACAGGAAGGACGGCGCCACACAACTGGCCAAAGCGGCACATGGCGAAATGGCTAACTCGAAACTCAAGGCGCGGCTTTGAAGGAAGACGCCCAGAATTTTCGACACTCTGAGAGGCTCGCCGTATATCTGGCACATGTCGAGCCAGCAGAAATGCAGACGTCTACAAAACTGCGTGATGTGAGGCCGATCAATCGCGACACGCTCTTTCGATTCGAGACAATGCATCCGGCCAGGCGAGACCCCGTTATCGTCGATGCAAAGCTTGACTGGTCTCGGCGTCGAACAGGCTCACCTTGGCGATGTCAGGCTCTACAAAGAGAATCTCGCCGGGGCGGGCACTGATTCTCTCACGAAACACGGCGACCGCCGGCGTACCGGCGATCCTCAAATGAACCTGTGTTTCGGAGCCTGTTGGCTCGACCACGTCAATCGATGCGGCAATACCCTTGCCCGAGAGAGGGATCCTGAGATGTTCGGGCCTTAAGCCGTAACGCACCTGCTTCCCCTCCGCCGCGCTGAAGCCCGGCGCGACCGGCAAAAGCGTGCCGTCGTTGGTTCGCACCGCCGGCGCGCCGTTGTTTCGCGTCACGACGCCATCTATGATGTTCATCGACGGCGAGCCGATGAAGGTCGCGACGAACAGATTGGCCGGATGATCGTAAAGCTCGAGCGGGCTGCCGATCTGCTCCACCCTCCCGTCATTCAACACGACGATCTGGTCGGCCATGGTCATAGCTTCGACCTGGTCGTGCGTGACGTAGACCGTGGTGGTGCGCAGGCGTTGATGCAGCGCCTTGATCTCGGCGCGCATGGCCACGCGCAATTTGGCATCCAGGTTCGATAGCGGCTCGTCGAACAGGAACACCTGCGGGTTGCGCACGATGGAGCGGCCCATGGCGACGCGCTGGCGCTGGCCGCCTGACAGCTGGCGCGGATAGCGATCGAGCAGCTGGGTCAGGCCAAGGATTTCCGCCGCCTTGGCCACCCGCTCGTTTTTTTCCGCCTTCGGCGCTTTGGCCAGCGTCATCGAGAACGCCATGTTCTCGGCGACCGTCATATGCGGGTAGAGCGCATAGTTCTGGAACACCATGGAGATGTCGCGCTTCTTTGGCGGCAGGTCGTTGACGACCTTGTCGCCGATGCTGATCGTGCCGCCCGAAATATCCTCCAGTCCGGCGATCATGCGCAGCAGCGTGGACTTGCCGCAGCCCGAGGGTCCGACCAGTACGACGAACTGACCGTCCGGGATCTTGACCGAGACGCCGTGCAGCACGGCGTGCCCGGCGTAGGATTTCAGCACGTTGTTGATTTCGACTGAAGCCATTCAGATCTTCCCTATGATCGTAGGTGCAGCACGTTCAGGCGCCGCTCACATGTAGTTCGTCGGTGGAGAGCGCACCTTCGGCGATGAGCAGTCCGATGCCGCCATCGGGCAATGCCTCGGCGCTGGTGTCGACCGCCTCGATCGCCACACCATCGAACAGCGCTTTGATGTGGCTGCCCTTTACGGTCAGCGTCACCGGGATCGCCTTTTCGAAAACGAGATCGTATGCCGTCTCCGCCAGAACGGCGGTGTCGGCGTCCCGTGTGCGCACGATTTGCAGCTTTCCGTCGCGAGTGGCGCGCACGGCGTAGTAACGCCGCAGGCCCTGAACGCGCGCGCAGACGCCACCATAATTGCCGAGGTGAATGACGATGTCGCCGAAGACTGTATAGTCGGTCCATTGCCGCGTCCCGTGAATCAC
This sequence comes from Mesorhizobium sp. M0292, assembly GCF_040321695.1. Classification (NCBI taxonomy): domain Bacteria; kingdom Pseudomonadati; phylum Pseudomonadota; class Alphaproteobacteria; order Hyphomicrobiales; family Phyllobacteriaceae; genus Mesorhizobium; species Mesorhizobium sp. M0292. The sequence goes on along the minus strand of NZ_JAMYSB010000005.1, from coordinate 41,007 downwards.
GATGCCTTCGTCGCGGCTTTGCGAAATGCGGAAGCTCGGAGGATAGCGTTTGGAAAAGAAGCTGACGCCATTCACCCAGGCCATGCGCCAGAAATCGCATTCGCCGGCGGGACGGTGCAGCGTGAGTTCCGGCGCCCCGTCCCAGCGGAGATAGTCAAGCAGCACACGGCCATCCGCACGCTTGCCCCCGCTGGTGAGTACGATGCCGATCTCGGCGATCGGCTGGCCGTCCAGATCCGGCAGGCGCCATGACAGGACACGGTCTTCGCCCGCCTTCAAGATGACCGCATCGCCATCGAAATCGCGCAGACGATCCTCGCCATCATAGGCACGGATGCGCAGCCGCACCGACACCGCGCCCTGGTTGTGGCGATCGGCGACGACGCGCGCCTTGACCACTTGCCCGGGATAGACTAGCGGCGTCGCCATCAGATCGTAGGTGCGCATCGACAGCACCTCGCGCGGCGAGAAGGTCGGCGTCGTCACCGCGGCGCTCAGCCCTGGCGCCAGCGCCCCATAGTTTATGGTCAGTGCACGCGCGTTCTCGAATTCGACATTGCCGACGCGAACGCCGATCGCTGCGCCATGGCCTTCAACCGGGCGGAACCCTTGCTGGCTGCCGGACAGCGAGAAATGGAACTGCGCGCCGCCCTTGGGCGCATCGAGCGGATTGCCGCCGGCAAGCGTCATGCCGAGATTGGCGATGTAGTATGCCGTCCGCACCGCGTCGTTGATCGAATTGCCGCCATCGGCCGACGAGATCAGCAGCCGGTCGGCGATCGGCCCGCGCCAGTCCGGACCTGCCTCGACGCCATCGAGGCCCAGCATCAGCGCGAGCAGGCAGCCGACATTGCCGGCGTTGCAGTCGGTGTCCCAGCCGGACGTGTTGACGATCATCTGCGCCTTCTGGAAATCGTCAGGCGCATAAAGTACAGCCATCACCATCAGCGCGTGGTTAGGCACGACATGGCAATTGCCGGGATATTTGTCGTAGCCGTATTTGTCCTCGATCTTCTGACGCGTGTCGTGCCAGTCGGGATGCTGTTTCACCCAGCCTCTGATATCGGCGATGAGCTTGGCGATCAGGCTGTCGCGCGGGATCACCGACAGGCCGGTGTCGATGAGATGGTCGATGTCGCTGGACACGAAGGCTTCCGCCTCCATCGCTGCCCACAGCATCGCCGCATAGACGGATTCACCGTCATGCGAGACCTTGCCGGCCTGTTCGGCAAGTTTTGCCGCCAGAAGCGGCTGCCCCGGCGCCACCATCGCCCAGCCATCGATGAAGATCTGCGCGCCGATCTGCTCGGCCACGGTCGCACCATTGGTCGCGATCGACCCGGAATGTGGGGCAGGAATCCCCTTCTTGAGGTTGAGCCAGGCGGTATGCTCGGTCGAATTGCCCGAGCCGCCCCACCACAGGATCGAGCGTTCCTCGACGATGTAGTTCAGCCACGCCTTGCCGATGGCCTCGGCCGGCAAATCCGGCGAAATGCCGTAATCCTCAAGCGCGCGGATGAAGGTGAAGGTGCCGGCGACATCGTCATCCGTCACCACCAGCGGCTGGTTCAGCCGCTCATGCACGTAATAGTCGATCGGCCCGAGCTCTTTCATGATCTTCTGGTAAGTCCAGCCCTCGAACGGCCGGCCGAGATAAACCCCCACCAGCTTACCAAGCACGCCGGCATAGACCCGTTCCAGATAGTCATTGGGTAACTGCATGTTCTGCTCCAGATACTCGAAATATTTCAGCCCGGGTTTCAGCCCTTGACCGAGCCGCCCGCCATGCCTTCGATGAACCGCTTCTGCATGGCGACAAACAGCACCACCACCGGCACCACGATGATCAGCGCGGCGGCCATGATCTCACCCCAGTCGGAACTGTATTGCCCGCTGAGCAGGTAGAAGCCGATGACGGCAGTGACCTTGTCGGCCTTCTGCAGGAAGGTCGTCGCGATCAGGAATTCGTTCCAGGAATTGAGCCCGATGATCAGCGCGACTGTCAGAATCCCGGGTGACACGATCGGCAGCATGACCTTGGAAAACACCTGCCAATGGGTGGCGCCGTCGATCAGCGCGGCTTCCTCGAGCTCCTTCGGCACGGCGATGAAATAGGTCCTCAGCAGCATCACCGCGAACGGGCTGTAGAGCGCGGTGTAGATCAACGCGACGCCGAAGACATTGTTGACCAGGCCGAGCTTGGCGAAGCCGAAATAGAGCGGGAAAATGTAGAGCTGGATCGGCGCCGTGGTGGTCGCCAGCAGGTAGAACGTCCAGATCTTCCACGAGGCGACTTTCTTGCGCGCCAGCACATAGGCCGACAGCGAGCATGTCGTGCAGACGAGAATGATCGTGGTGCCCGACAACAGCAGCGAATTGATGAAGGTTTTCGAGAACTTGGCGTGCGCCCAGGCGTTGGTGAAATTCTCCCAGCGGATCGGGTTGGGCAGTGACAGCGGGTTCTGCACGATCTGCGCCGCCGGCTTCAGCGCGTTGAGCACCAGAAGCGCGATCGGAAACAGCGCGATGAAGGCGCCGATGCCCAGCACGATGTAGGAGATGGTGAGCGTCGTCCGGCTTTCGACCATTCTCATTGCTCGCCCTCCTGCGTCTGCAGCCGGACATAGAAGAAGGTGCCTACGAGGCCGAACAGGCTGATCACCAGGGCCGCCGCCGCTGCCTGGCCGACATTGAGGTCGTAGAAAGCGTGGCGATAGGCGAGCGTCGACAGCACCTCGCTTGAAAACGCCGGGCCGCCCTGGGTCAGGATGTAGACGAAGTCGAAGGCGAGAAAGCTCCAGATCACCGTCATGATCAGCATCAGCATGATGGTCGGCCGGATCCCCGGCAAAAGCACATAGCGCATCATTTGGCCGTAGCTGGCGCCCTCGATGCGCGCCGCTTCGATCTGCTCCTGAGGCACCTGCCGAAGGGCGGCGAAGAAGATGACGCACAGAAAGCCCCACCAGTGCCATAGGTCGACGGTCGCCACGCCGAACAGCGCGGTCGATGGCTGCGCCAGCGGATTGGCGACCGGCAGGCCCATGCGCTGCAGCATGCCGAACACGCCGGTGACCGGGCTGTAGATCATGCCTTGCCAGACGCGCGCGGTGATGACCGTGGCGATGACGACCGGCAGGAAGTAGACGACCTGGAAGAAATTGCTGCCGCGCCGCACGATCAAGAGCATCGACGCCGCCAGCAGCCCCATGGCGATCGGCACCACGAGGAAGATGCCGGTCCAGATGATGTTGTTGGTCAGCGCCGACCAGAACACGCCATCGGCGAGCAGCGCCCGGAAATTGTCCAGCCCGGAGAAAGTCGTCGTCGAAATACCGTCCCAGTTGCAGAATGCCAGGACAACCGTCAGCAGTGCCGGAACCAGCACGATGACGAAATTGATGATCAGCGTCGGGACGAGATAGAGCCGGTGCATGGACAATTGCCCTGGGTTTTGGAGCATGATGCCGAAAAGTGTGAAGCGGTTTTCGGACGACATCATGCTCTATTGATTTAGCGCCGGTCAGGCGCCGCTCCGTCGCTGGTTCGGTTGGGTTTTGCGGTGCCTCAAGCCCGCTTCGGTGCCGCCGGCACCTTGCCGGCCGTCTTTTCCTGCTGAAACGTTTCGTCGAGCTTCTTGAGGTAGTCCTTCGACGAGATCTTCTTCAGCCAGACTTCCTCCATGCCGCTGACCAGATAGGTGTCGGTGGCGGGCGGCAGGAAGGTCCATGTCGTGTAGCCATATTGGCCGGCGCCGACGGCGGTCGACAGGTTCTTCATCGACTCGGTGTAGAGCGGCAGCACCTTGTCGGAGAGTTTTACCCCTGACAGATCCTTCAAAGGCAGGTTCCACTCGCCCTGCCAGGCCGAGTTCATGGCGCCGTAGAATGTGTCGCTGAAGATATAGTCGAGCACCGCCGCCGCGCCGTCCGGATTTTCGGATTTCGCGTTGACCGAGAGCGTCGAGCCGATGCCGAGCGCATAGACCGGCGGGCCGCTCGTGCTCGGGAAACCGACGAAAGCCGGTTCGGCATTGTTGGGCGGGAAATAGGTCGGGACGTTGGTAAAGCTCCAGGTTCCGCTCGGCGCCATGCCGGCCTGGCCGGTTGCCACCTGGGCAAAGGCCTGCTCCAGCGTCAGCGAGAAATAGTTGGGGCCGAAATAGCCCTTCTGCCACCACTCATCGAGCTTATCGATGGCCGCCTGGATGGACGGATCGGTCCATGGAATGGCGCCCGTCAGCGCCTTGTAGACATTGTCGGGACCAGCCACCGAATTGAGCACGATCGAGACATGGTGCTCGTTGGCCGGCCGCCAGTCGGCATTGCCGGCGCCGAACGGCACCAGGCCCTTGGCCTTCATCTCGTCGGCCAGCGCCTCGAGCTCGGCGATGGTGGTCGGCGCCTTCCAGCTGCTCTTGTCGAACAGTGTCTTGTTGTAGAACAGACCGAGCGTCTCGTAGGTCTTGGCCAGCGCATAGAGCTTGCCCTCGTACTTGCCGAGTTCCGTGAACAGCGGCAGCAGCCGGTCGTTCCAGCCGAGCTTTGCCGCGTAGTCGTCGAGCGGCAGCAACTGCCCGGCCTGCGCCATCGACGCGACATAGCTCGGGCCGGCGGTGAAGACGACGTCCGGGCCATTGCCCGACAGCATGGCGATGCGCAATTGCTTGTCGAGGTCGGAGCCGCGGAAGTCGATCGACAGATCATCCTCCGGATGCGCCGCATTGAACGGGTCGATCAGAATGGTCTTGAGGTTGTCCTGGTTTTCCGGTGAAGCGGATTCGTACCAGAAGCCGACCGGCTTCTTGTCGTCGGCAAAGGAAAGGCGCGGCAGCAGCGGCAGGGCGACAAGCCCGAGGCCGGTCTTGACCAATGTACGGCGTTGCATGATGTTCTCCTCCGATATCGTTTCTTATGGCAGTCAGGTCGAACCGCGTTCGATCAGGCTGTAGGGCATTTCGAGCGCGGTCCCCGCGCCCGGTGAGGCGCCGCGCAGGCGCTCCATCAGGATCTGTGCAGCCTTTTCCCCCATGTCGCCCTGGAATTGCGCGACCGTGGTCAGCGATGGTGTGACCAGCCGCGCCGCCGAAATGTCGTCGAAGCCGGCAACCGCAATGTCGCCGGGAATGGCGATGCCGCGATCGCGCAGCGCCTGCATGACGCCGATGGCCATCAAATCGTTGGCGGCAAAGATCGCCGTCGGCGCATAGCCGCTGGCCAGCACCGCCTCGGCGGCACGGGCGCCGCCGGTCTCGCTGAATTCCTCGTCGACGAGGATGTAGGGCGTGCCGCCGGCCTCGGTCAGCGCGGTGCGATAGCCTTCGACCCGCACGCCCTGGGGGCCACCGCGGCCGGCGACCATGGCGATGCGCCTGTGGCCGCGGCCGATGAGAAACTGCGTTACCGAGAAGGCGGCGGCGTAGCTGTCGACAAAAATGTCGTCGATGGCGATGTCGCCGCCGCGCTTCTTGCTGGACTCGATACGCACCACCGGCACGCCGGCATCGAGCAGCGGTTTGAAGTCGCCGGCGCGCAAGGTGAAGAACACGCCGATCACACCGTCGACCCGCCCCTGACGGGACCAGTCGAGAAAATGCCGCTCGCGCTCGGCCGAGCCGTCGGTGCTGACCGCGATCACGTCATAGCTGAGGTTTTCGGCCACCGACTGGATGCCGCGCATCAGCGCCGGATAGAAAGGGTTGGTGATGTCGGGCACGACGCAGGCGATGGTCATGGTGCGGTTGGTCTTGAGCGCCTGCGCGAACCGGTTCGGCGTATAGCCAAGGTCCGCCGCCGCCTTGGTGATCCGCTCCCAGGTCTCCGACGAAATCGCCGGAGACCCGCCACCGCTCATCACCATCGACACGCTCGCCTGCGATACGCCCGCCAGCCGCGCAACGTCTTTCTGTGTGGCCCGACCAGTGCGCAATCAAAATCGTCCCTTATACGTAACAACAACCTATTAATACGTATTAAAGTACTGCGAATGGGGCGTCAAGAGGCGGAGTCTCGGGTCTAATCGCCGAAGGTACGCAGATGCATTTAGCCGGCGTCTTCGGGCCGATATTTCGCTCAAGACACCCGGCCTGAGGGGCTTCATGATCGTCGTGGGGCAACGAGAAAGGCATTCGTTGCCCAGCGTGAGCATCGGTTGGTTCTTGGCCGATCGGATCGCACTGCGAAGCGAACTCATGACGGTACGGAGAAGCGTCAGGACCGCGTCCACCGGACGAATTGACGGCTCCCATATCAACCAGGGTCGCGACTCTATTCAGTGTTGCAAATGCTGCAATGTAGGTTCATCGGACTTGGATCTGCGCTTGTGACGCATTATCATTTTGCGTTCGCCGCATCCTCGATCAGAGCAGCCACCTCCCGAGGGTGGGAGACCATAACCAAATGGGAAGCGCCTGGGACGACCACTGTCTTCCGCGCATGGGCACGTTCAGCCATGAAAGCCATAGCGGCCGGCGGGATGTTGCGGTCTGAACCGCCGTAAATCGACCAGGACGGAATGGTTTTCCAGGCCGCACGAACTGCCCGTTCGGCCAGGGCGGCCTGATTCACTGGACGCTGCGCCGCACTCATCAGCCGCGCGTCCGCCTCGGGGAGGTCTGCGGCGAACTGGGCATGGAATTTGTCTTGCTGTATGTACAGGTCCTGGTCACCGTTCGGCAGATTGACTGGAGGCGCAAGCGTGGACCCGAGTGTGCTTCCCGGAAATTTACCAGTTAGTTCGAGGCTGCTCTCACCAATCTCGGGCTCGAAGGCAGCAACATAGACGAGCGCCCGCACATTAGATAACTGGCCCGCCATGGCGGAGATCACCGCCCCAGCGTAAGAATGGCCGACAAGAACGACCGGTCCCTTTACTGAACCAATGACGCTTGCGACATAAGCCGCGTCACCAGAGACGCTTCGCAAAGGGTTGGCCGCCGCGATCACAGTGAATCCGTCATGGATCAGATCCGCGATCACGCCGTTCCAGCTGGCAGACTCCGCGAATGCGCCGTGGACCAGGACGATTGTGGGCTTTGGCTCGTCGCCGAGGGCGACGGTGGCGCCGGCCAGACTAAATGCCCCGACTATCGCACCGATATTGACGAAACTGCGCATGATTCAACCTTTCTGTTAACTACTCCGCCACCAGAGCCGCTCAGTGTCGCCAAATCTATCGCACTAAGGTGTCGTCGACACCTTGGTGTAGGTGTGTTCAGCTTGAATAGGGCGAATCAGATCGGACTCGAACCGCCATCGCCCTTCCGTGGCTGGTCTCAATATTGAAATACGTGACCTGCCTTGCATTCAAATGTGCAACTGCCGGCTCGGGACTGACGGTATTGAGGAGATATGCAGAACCGGAGCTATCTGCCCTCCAAAGAAATCCTTGCGTGCGGATCAGCGAAAAAACGCTTCACCGTCGGACTACGTGGGTAAGTCAACAGACTACCGTCCTTCATGGATTTGTACCGCCAACGCTCGGCCCCTCATCTCTGATCTTTTTGGCCACCGGGAGCGCTGTGGCTCGTCCCCAAGCCCTACGACTTACCAACACTTGTTTGCCGCTCCATTTCCACCTCAGCTTCCAAGCTCTCGATGTCACGGAAGATCGAAGCAACGGCCAGCGTAAGCCCTGCGCGCTTGAAGCGCAGCAGGCAGTCTTTTGCACCAATGTCTCCATCAACCTTGATCTCGTCCCATCGCTCGGCATGACCAACGTAGTTGATCGGTATGTTGTAATGCTGGCTCCAAAAGAACGGCAGTGCGACGAATTTCTCGCTGTGGCCGAGCATATTGAGTGCTGCAGTTTGCCCTTGTCTCTCTGCAACCACCCAATGCTCGACACGAATCTTTTCGCCACTATTTGGATCGGGCCACCGCGCAATGTCGCCTGCCGCGAAGATCCCAGGCGCGCTCGTCTCCAGAAGGGCATTGACTGCGACACCGCGATCTATGTTGAGTCCAGCCTTTTCGGCCAGCCTAACCCGCGGTCGCACCCCGATACCGGCGACAACGAAATCCGCCTCAAGCATATTTCCGCTCCTGAGAGTCAGCTTCTTGCCATCGATGCTGCTCGCGATGTCCTCGAGATGGAATACGACACCGTTCTCCTCGTGGAGGGCGCGGATGAAGTCGCCCATTTGCGAACCAAGAACCCGCTCCATAGGACGTTTATCCGGCGCCACGACGTGAATTTCGATACCACGCGAGCGCAGGGCCGCGGCCACTTCCAGTCCAATGAAACTGGCGCCGAGCACGATGGCGCGGCGCGCGGTCGAGGCGTGCTCGATGATGGCCTTGCAATCCGCGAACGAGCGCAGCGTGTGAACGTGTGGCTGGTCGGCGCCGGGTATGTCCAAGCGAACCGGCTCGGCTCCGGTCGCAAGCAGTAGCCTGTCGTAGGGTGTCCGGGTCCCGTCCGCGAGTACAACCTCATGGGAACGTGCATCGATGCTGGCGACGTCCGCATTGAGACGCAGATCGATATCGTTCTTTGCGTAGAAGCTTTCCCGGCGAAGCGGAACCCAATCCTCCGGCGCATTGCCAGCCAAATAGTCTTTGGAAAGAATAGGCCGATCAACCGGCGGCGCGTCGTCGTTGCTGAGCATGACGATGCTGCCTTGATAGTTTTCGCGCCGCAGTTTTTCGGCTGCTGCGAAGCCTGCCGCGCCGCCGCCGACAATGACGATCTTCCCGGGAGGATGGCTGGACCCTCCTACGCGCTGCTTTGGTTCCGTCCGTTTTCGCTTTTCTCTCACGAATATCCGATCATCGCGCAGCTCCACCGACCAGCAAGCGAGTGGTTTTAAGGCAGGCGCGCGCAATGCTTCGCCCGTGCGCAAATCGAAGCACGCGTGATGCCATGGGCACCGAACCGTGCTCTCAACCAAAAGACCATCAACGAGTGGCCCGCCGTAGTGGGTGCATGTCGCCCCGATGGCGAAAACTTCAGTCCCGCGGCGTACCAACAACACCTGTTCACCGCCAGAATGACCGACGAGCTTTCCGCCATCGGGAAGGTCAGATAAAGCGATGCCGTTGACCAGATCCGGTCCGTTCGGTTTGGTATGATATTCAGCCATCTTCTTCTCCCTTCCCGATGCATTTGAGATCGCCTCCGACATTCCTGCCTCCAGCCCTTGGCCAGGCGGGCGGAGCTGATAGCTAGGGTCGCCTGTTTCAATCCGCCCCGGCCAACATACTGTGGATCTTACGGCGGCCATTGGGCCGGCGGTCCATGGCTAACGGCTCTCTGGCGTTGCTGTGTCGGTGACATCTTGCGCCTCAGTCAATGCGGACGGCAGGACGAATCAGCGCCGCGGCTCTGATTTCGTTTTCTCATTCCGAATCCATTTCGGAAAATCGAAGTCGCTGGCCATTATCGATTCGCGGGTATGAGACCCGCGCTGCCCCGCTAAATCAATTGGACCCAAGTATCGCCGATACCTTTGTGCCGACGATGAAATGCCCAATCCTTCGCGCTGTCTGCCGCAAGCGCCTCCGCAACAGCCCTGAGCTCGAGTGGCGGAGCCTCGGCGTTGTCGCGAGATGCACTTGGAGCATACCAAGGTATCGGCGATACCAACGTTCAATAGAAGTGACCGGTACTTACTGGCCTCATTGATTCGTGCTGTCTCGAGGCGAGCAGCTTTAGTCAAGTTATGAGGAGGTACAGATGTCATCATTATCTTCAATGTCCACCCGCCGGGAAGTTCTCGCGGCATCCGCCGCAGGGGCTATTGCGATGATTACCTTGCCGGGTGTCGCGGGAGCAATGAAGAGTGGCGGGTCTGAGACCATTCGCCCGTTCCGCGTCCACGTTGAGGACGCTGATCTCGTCGACCTCAAGCACCGCCTCAAAGCTACGCGGTGGCCTGAGCGCGAGACGGTGAATGACACCGCCCAAGGTGTTAGGCTCGCGACGATGAAGGCGCTCGCGCATTATTGGCAGACCGAATACGACTGGCGCAAATGCGAGGCGTACCTGAACGGCTTGCCGCAGTTCGTTACCGAGATCGACGGGCTGGATATCCATTTCATCCACATTCGCTCGAAGCATGCGAACGCGCTACCGGCCATCGTCACCCATGGATGGCCGGGCTCGATCATCGAGCAGTTGAAGATCATCGGTCCCTTGACCGATCCGACGGCCCATGGGGGCGGCGCTGCAGACGCCTTTGACCTTGTCATCCCCTCGCTGCCGGGACACGGCTTCTCAGGGAAGCCGACGGCAGCTGGCTGGGATCCAATCCGGATCGCGCGAGCCTGGGGCGAACTGATGACGCGGTTAGGGTACACGCGATACGTGGCGCAGGGCGGCGATTGGGGAAATGCCGTCACCGAGCAGATGGCGCTGCAGAGTCCGCCGGGTCTGATCGGCATTCATACGAACATGCCGGCCACGTTGCCGGATGAGGTCTCGAGTGCGCTCGCGGCGGGCGGCCCTGCGCCCTCCGGTCTATCGACCGACGAACGTTATGCCTGGGATCAACTCGACTTCTTTTGGAAGCATGGGTTGGCCTACGCCCAAGAGATGGCAAACCGACCGCAGACGCTGTACGCGCTGGCGGATTCACCCATCGGGCTCGCGGCCTGGATGCTCGACCACGATGCACGCAGCTACGACCTGATCGCCCGAGTCTTCGACGGAAAGTCCGAGGGTCTGTCCAAGGAAGACGTCGTTGACAACATCGCGCTCTACTGGCTCACCAACACTGCGGTCTCTTCGGCGCGCCTCTACTGGGAAAGCAAGCTAGCTTTCTTTGCGCCGAAAGGTGTGCCGCTCCCCACTGCGGTGAGTGCATTCCCGGACGAGATCTACACAGCGCCGCGCAGCTGGACTGAGAAGGCTTATCCAAAGCTGATCTATTACAACCGTCTCCCGAAAGGCGGCCATTTCGCGGCCTGGGAACAGCCGCAGGTTTTCGCCAACGAGCTCCGGGCTGCGTTCAGGTCGATACGTAGCGCCTGATCCCCGCCAGTGCAGACCTGCACGCCTCCCAAGTGGGCGTGGTGAGCGCAGAGTCCGGCCGTCCCCGCAGGCGGAGCGGCCGGCTCTGCTTCAGGACGTCATCATCGATGATCGTCACGAGCGGACGGTTGGTCATCGGACTGGGCGCCGCGTTTTCCGTATGCACGGTTTCAGGCCCGCGATTTGTTCCGAGATGTAAGGGATGGCGAACGGAACGCTCGCTCCCGGGCCGGTATGCGCTCTCCCAGATCTGTCCTTTGTGGTGCTCATCGATCGAGCGGCCAATGGAGAGCCCGACGCCGCCCTACTTGCTGCGACAGCAGCTGATCGGTGCGTCGGAAAACCCCGGTTTTTGTGATCCGACAACGATAATCCCAATATCATCCCGGTAGCCCGATTGGCATTGTCACGGGCGACACTCGGCGTCGCCAGAGCCGTACGTCCGGCAGCCGGCCACTGCGAGACAAGCCTCCGAGCGCCCCGACAACGACGTACCAACCTCGCCCGGCTGAAGGGTCTCTCCGAGCGATTGTGCGAGGGTGGCCACGGCGCAAATGCGCCGCTGCCACCATTGAGAAGCACGTAGACGAAGTCGACAGGGAGCATGCCGAGCAATGCGTACAGCAAGGTTCCCGTGGCAGGCAGCCAGTCCCCGAGGGCGCTTGCTAGTACCAGCAGAAATGCTGCGTCTGAACGAAATCATCTCCCAGAAGAAGTGAGGAAGAGTGATCCAAGGGACCTGACTTTCGAATTACGATTTCCAAGATTGAACCATTTTCTAGTCTCGGAAGAAGAGCGTGCACGCGCGATATTCTGTATCCTTTTACGAGCGAATCTTTGCCCAGCGACCGGCGAGAAAGACTCAGACCGATACCAAGGTGCTATGGATTTTCGGAATGGGAGGGAGCAGCGTTACACGAAAGTCCTGCGCTGGGCAGTTAAGTGGCCACGTCAGGTCAGCCTGTGCTGGTTGAGGGCGCTCAGCTGGATCGAGCGCGTGCCGTTATGTATTCCTTCAATAGTGAGGACCAAGGATATCGCGTTTTATGTCATTAATAAAATGCTTCGACCGCGGCGATCGAGTAGTTCAGATGGCGGGTCGACGTCGCCATCGTCACAATGCTAACCAATGGGGTAGCGACGGGATCGATCACAGTGCAGCGCATTGACGAGTTGAAGTTTCGCAGAACTACCGGCTTGGACCCAGGCATCAGTCAGTTCGGTATCCTCGAGAAAAATTCTTTCGTACCCACCACGCAAGAGTTTCTTCAAAGACTGCTTCAACGCCGTGCCGACAAAGCGCTCTCGCAACGAACTGCAAGCTGATGATGCAAATCGACGTTCTCCTCGCCGAGAATAACCGACTTCAGCGCTGTCTCAGCGACCTGGGTAGCGTTATGGCGCTGCCCAGCACATGGGGTGGCCGCGAGCCATCCCTGATGGCCGGTCAACTACTCGACTTGGTTCTCGGCATGCTGGACCTCGACTTCGCCCATTTGCACTTCAAGGATGCCAACGACAATACGCGACGGCAAGTAACGCGACTGTCACAATGGGCGCGAAGCGTGGCCACATCGGAGGATTTCGGGGCGATGCTGGGGCCCTTGACGACCGCCGAGGCGACAGAATGGGCGCAACGACTTACGGTTGGCGGCAGTGTTCTTACGATCCTGCCTGTGCGCCTAGGCGCGCTTGGAGAGTTCGGGCTGCTGGTGACAGGTTCGCGGCGGGAGGATTTCCCGCGCGAGACCGAAACAGTTCTCCTGAGTGTCGCGGCCGCTCAGGCGACGATCGGCTTGCAGGCGGCTTTGCAACTCGACGAAGAGAAACGCTCTGCCCATGCAGAGCAAGCGATCGCTGCAAACGAGCGTAATCTTGCGCAGTTCGTAAACACGATTCCGGGTCTAGCGTGGTCCGCCCGGATCGATGGCTCGGCCGAGTTCTTCAACCAGCACTACCTCGACTACGTCGGGCTTACGGTCGACGAGGCGCTTGGGGCCGGTTGGGTGAACGCAGTTCATCCGGAGGATCTCGAGGGATTGATTGCGAGTTGGCATGCGATGTTGGCTTCACGTCAGGCAGGCGAAGCGGAGGCTCGGCTCAAGCGCTTCGACGGCGAGTACCGCTGGTTTCTGTTTCGTACAAATCCTCTGCACGACGAGGCCGGCGGAGTCGTCAAATGGTTTGGTGTCAACATCGACATCGAAGATCGCAAAAAAGCCGAGGAGGCGCTGCGTACTGGTGAGTGGAATCTTCGTCAGTTAACTGAAACCATCCCTCAGATGCTGTGGAGCGCTACACCCGATGGATCCATTGACTACTGCAATGCGCGCTTGTTGGATTACACGGGGTTCTCGGTTGGTGAAATCATCGGCGGTGGTTGGATCAAAATGCTGCACGCGGACGATGTCGAGCGGGCCAGGAAAGTCTGGCTTGCTTCCATTGAGAATGGGACGCCCTATCAGGTCGAAGTGCGGACGTTCCATGCTGCCGACCGCAGTTATCGCTGGGTTTTGACCGATGCGTTGCCGCTCCATGACGACTTCGGTCAAATTCTGCGATGGTATGGTAGTTGTATCGATATCCATGATCGAAAGGAGGCCGAATCAGCTATTGCAGCAAGCGAGCGAACCCTCGCACAAATTATCGATACGATTCCGGTCTATGTTTGGTCGGCTGGCGCCGATGGTAGCACCGATTTTCTCAACAGTGGCTATCTTGAATATCTCGGAATTGGGCGAGACCAGATGCAGGATTGGCCCTGGTCAGCCGTGGTTCATCCGGACGATCGTCAGGCAAGCGCCGGTGTCTGGAAGGACTTGTTAGTTTCGGGACGTGCTGGTGAAGTACAAGCCCGCTTCCGTCGTTTCGACGGGGAATACCGTTGGTTTTTGTTTCGGGCAAATCCGCTTCGTGATGAGACTGGTGCCGTCAAATGGTTCGGAGTTACGATAGATATCGAGGAATTGAAGCGTGCGGAGGAGAGGTTGCGCGCCAGCGAATGGAATCTGCGTCATCTCACGGAGACCATTCCTCAGATGCTCTGGAGCGCCAAACCTGACGGGGCGATCGACTACTGCAACACGCGTTTGCTTGACTATGCCGGATTCACTGCCGGGAAAATCACGGGCGACGGTTGGAAAAGTCTCGTTCATCCGGATGATCTCGCTCAAGCTGCGCGCGCGTGGTCCACGAGTGTCGTGACCGGCAGGCCTTATCAGGTGGAAGCGCGCCTCATTCACGCTGCCGACCGTTCGTTTCGCTGGTGTCTAACCACAGGCCTACCGCTGCGTGATGAAGACGGGCGAATCCTCAAGTGGTACGGCGTATGTGTCGACATGCATGAATGGAAAGAGGCGCAAGACGAACTACGCGAGACCCAGGCGGCGCTCGCTTACATAACGCGCGTGATGACCATGAGTCAGCTTACAGCATCGATTGCCCACGAGCTAAATCAGCCTTTGGCCGGCATCATGACGAATGCCGGTACGGCCCTGCGCATGCTGACTGCCGAACCGCCGAACATCGACGGAGCTCGTGAAACTGCAAAGAGAACAATCAGAGATGCTCAGCGCGCATCGGAGGTAATTTCTCGGCTACGCGCCCTCTTCACCAAAAGAATCACCACCTCTGAGGTCGTGGACCTGAATGCCGCCGCACAAGAGGTAGTTGCATTGTCATCGAACGAATTACACAAACGCAATGTGAGCCTTCGAGTCAATTTTGCCCAAAATCTACCACACGTAATAGGTGACCGCGTTCAGCTGCAGCAGGTAATTCTCAACTTCATACTGAACGGCGCTGAAGCAATGGATGAAGTGATGGATCGGCCGAGAGAATTGTTCGTCTCGACTGAGCTAGAACGAACGGGCCATGTTAGGGTTTCGGTCAAGGACGCCGGCGGCGGTTTCGATCCTGCTCTGGTCGAGAAGCTCTTCGGCCCGTTCTATACGACCAAAAGCGACGGTATGGGCATCGGTTTGTCCGTTAGCAAAACTATAGTCGAGAATCATCAGGGCCGTGTTTGGGCTGAGCGTAACGACGGCCTTGGCGCTACGTTCAACTTCTCAGTTCCTTCTCTGATTGCGCAAACATCATTCAACAGCTCTAGGAATGTCCCGTCGAGTTTGGCGGAAAGTACTGGACATACATGATGATAACACGGGCATACATCGCAGTTGTTGACGACGATGAGTCTGTTCGCGAGTCTCTGCCGGATCTAATCGGTATCTTTGGCCATGAAGCCGAAGCATTCTCCTCGGCAGAGGAATTCCTGGCTTCCAAACGGGTCAATCAAGCCAAGTGCTTGGTCCTTGACATCGCAATGCCTGGTATGTCCGGCATCGAGCTCCAACGCCAGCTGGCTCTCCAAGGTCGGCAGATTCCGATCGTCTTTATTACAGCACATGGAGATGATCGGGTCTGTCAGCGTCTGCGTCAGAGCGGGACAATTGAATGTCTCTTAAAACCGTTCACTGATACTGCGCTGCTTGATGCGCTCAACGCTGTTCTCCACTAGCTACTAGTTCAGGATGGTGGGGGCGTCGCCCTCGGACCGTGCTCTACTCGTCGCACACACCCCTCCCGAAGTCCGTTGACGCAGAGAATGGCGGGGATCGTCCTGCGCTTCATTCGTGAGCTTCGCGATGACTGATCCTAGTCGGCGCGTGACACTGAAGTGTTGTATGGCGGCCAAAGCAGGAGGGGGCGGTCTCTTATTCCTGATGCTCTGCCCGATATCGCCGGATCCGTGGGTCATCGCGTACGAGCCATAGCGGCCGTTCGCTATAAAGATCGAGCCCGTCGAGCGAATGATTGATCGGCAACGCCTGGGCGAGCCTTCCCGGTCCTCATGCCAGGTCGCTGAACCGCTCGATACCGCGATTGAGCCGCATGATCGCAGTGCCTTCGAGCGGCTCGAGCTTTCGACTCGGCATGCCCGGTCCGATCTCAGGGATCTAGCTCGAGACATTCAGCATGTCGAGATGCGGTAGGCGAGATAGAAATAGGCGTGACCGCGCTCGAAAAACAGCGAGCGATCGCACCCCAGTGGGGATCCAGAGCCGCTCGTATCTCAAGTCTTCCATGCTAGATCTTCTTAACATCCTCAGGCCAAAACCCCACACGGCGACTAAAGCTCGTCACCTTGCCAGCACGGACAGCGCGCACCCACAAATTTTCGAATTCATTCCTGTTCGCGAAATGTTTGAACGCGCGTCTTTCCGTAAGGATAGAAAAGCTCCTTACGACCAGTCTGCCACGCAGCCCTGAGTTCCGGCCTGTTGATGTCCCAGTCCGGCCGGCATTTCATAGTCACCGCTCGCATGTCCTGCCGCAGTTCCTCCACCGTGGGTCGCCCGAAAAACCAATACCCATTGTAGACCTTATAGACGACAAGACCCGGCTCCATGACGATAACGTGAGGGATCATGGGGTTGTGCGTCGGATCCGTGTACTCCGCGATGTCGAGGTCCTTCTGCACAACGCGCCGCGGGTCCGAGAGAAAAGGCCAATGGGCGCCCACGCCAGTACGATATTCGCTCGTCTCCAGAAGATTGTCCGTCGTAATGGTGACAAGCCGGCAATAACCCACGTCCATTTCTCGATGAAGCTGGACTAGCCCTTCAGCCTGCCGGCGGTCCTTGGGACAATACCCGCCCCTACCGAGAACGAGGACCAACGGATCCCGTCCCTGCAACTCGGAAAGCGTTCGCCGCGCGGCAGTGTGATCTGAGAGTTCATAATTCGGAAAAATAGAGCCGGGAACAATATCGGATCGCATAATAGCACCACTGATTGCGACTGATAAATGTCAAGTCGCTAACGCAAACAGCAAGTAGTATACAATAGCAGGAAAACCGCAAAATCCATTTATACGATAGTATTGACAATACCATTGGATGACAAAGTCCGTGTCCAATCCTGACCCCAGACCAGGTCTAGCCGATATCATCGCGACCGCCCGGAGCCGCCCCAAATCCTTGCGTTTTCACTGTGTCACCGCAGGAGGTTTGGATGAATACGAAAACGAAAATGCTGCACTTCGACTCACCCACTCGTCACTGCCTATTGCCGAGTGACGTTTGACAACCGCCGCTACACACGTCCGTCTAGATCGATCCAGGATTAGCCGAGTTGGAGCAAAAAGGTGATGGCCTGACGGTGGTTTCGATCCCTGGCGCGCGAGCGTGCAGGAATGGAGGACGATAAAGTCGCGTTACTAGAGACATGGACGAACCGTCGATCGCAGATCATTGTCTTGCAGCGTTGCACTCCTTTTTCCCATCGCGCATTCGATCTCGTCCCAAAACCGACACCTACGCATAATAGACGTTAGTGTTGTCCCGGGGGCATGGTGTGTCAGGACGTAGGCCTGTTCTGGTAGGCGGCAACGGTCATGAAGAAACTGCCGCATCCGCTCCCTTCGCTGGATCTGAACTCGGCGACGTGGGTCATGGCTGTTCTTTCTTCAACGGCGATGAGGTTTTTGGCGTGAGCGCGGCAGAACAGAAGAAGCACTGTGCAAAAAGCGATGAATCCCTCGTGACAAGCCAGCACGATTTCAAACTCATCATCGATACCATTCCTGCGATGGCATGGTCAGCTCGCCCAGACGGCCTCACTGAGTTTCTAAGCCAGCATTATCTAGAGTACACCGGCCTCTCCGGCGAGCAGGCGAGGGGGTGGGGCTGGACGACTGTGGTCCATACTGACGACCAGGATGGGCTGCTCACCCTATGGCAGACAATCATAGTGTCGGGCGAAGCCGGAGAAACCGAAGCCAGATTGCGCCGATTTGATGGAACTTATCGATGGTTTCTTATCCGCGCTAACCCGTTGCGGGATGAGTCGGGCAACATCGTCAAATGGTATGGGTTGAACATTGACATCGATGATCTGAAGCAGGCTGAGGACAAGGCCCTCGAAGCTGAGGGCGAGCTACAACGAACGATCGACGGGATACCGGCGCTGGTTGCGGCTTATTACCCCGACGGCTCGCGAATTTCTATTAAAAAGCGGGGGCGCGAGTTCACTGGACTGTGTGCTGAGGATGTGACGAATGGTGGCTGTAGGGGCGCAATCCACCCAGATGACATCGAGCTCGAAGAGAGCAAATGGCGCGCATGTGTCGCGACCGGAGAAACGTTCGAGCATGAGTACCGCGTTCGTGCGAGTGACGGGACATATCGCTGGCACATTGCCCGTCGCGTGCCGGTCCACGACAAAGCGGGTCGGGTGATCCGATGGTACGGTATCAGTCACGATATTGAGGGTCGGAAACGGGCGGAAGCTTTTCTCGCCAGCGAGAAGCATTTGCTGAAGATGATCGCGTCGGGCAATTTGCTTCGGGATGTTCTCAGCGCGTTGTGCGTTTTTGTCGAAGACGCCGCCCCCGACTGCTTCTGCGACGTCCACCTGATAAATTGGAGCAGCTCGACATTCGAATATGCCGTGGCTCCTTCCTTGCCTCCCGACTACAGCGCGCCGATTGCCGGCATGCCCGTCGACGGCGACCTGTTGCCATGTGGCATAGCGGCCTATCAAAAAACGCAGGTGGTCGCAGTGGACATGGAATCTGATCCCCGTTGGTATACGTCGCCTGTGCGGCTACATGTTCTGAAGCACGGATATAGGTCGGTGTGGAGCACTCCGATTTGTTCCAGAGAGGGGCGGGTGCTTGCCACCTTTTGCATCGTCCAACGGAAGCCTGCGAGCCCTTCGCCGCACCATCAGGATCTCATCGCGCACGCCACACAAATCGCCAGCATTGCAATCGAACGTTCCCTTATCGAGGCAGCGCTCAGGCGGAGCGAAACGTTGCTTTCGGAAGCACAACGCTTAAGTTCCACGGGCGCGTTCTCCTGGCGCTTGGACACTGACGAGATCGCCTTTTCCGAGGAACTCTATCATATCTTCGAACTCGATCCGAACTCCCCCGTGACGCTTGAACGGCTCCGTGAGCGAATCCACGCGGATGACCTCCAGTCGCTGTCCGCCCAGATGACTCGGGTTCGAGCCGGGCAGAGTTATCTCGGCTATGAGATCCGGCTGCGGATGCCGGATAGCAGGGTCAAATTTCTACGCACGTTTGGCAAGGTCATTCGCCATCAGGATGATCGCATGGAATGCCTCACCGCAGTGCAGGACGTGACGGGGCGGCGACAGGCTGAACAAGCACTTGGCAGAGCCCGGTCTGAACTCGCACATGTAACCAGGGTTTCGAGCCTCGGAGTATTAACAGCCTCGATTGCCCATGAAGTCAGTCAACCTTTATCGGGGATCATTACGAACGCCAGCACCTGCCTGCGCATGTTGGCGGCCGATCCTCCAAACATTGACGGCGCACGCGAAACCGCCCGCCGAACCATCCGCGACGGCAATCTAGCCGCAGATGTGATAACGCGATTACGCGCCCTCTTCAGCAAGCGAGCACCTACCCTTCAGTCGGTGGATTTGAACGAGGCGGCAAGGGAGGTGATCGCTTTGTCGTCGGGCGACGTTCAGAGCAGTCGCGTGGTTCTTCAGCCCCAATTGGCTGAGGGTCTGCCGCTCGTTGCGGGCGACCGTGTCCAGCTTCAGCAGGTGATCATGAACCTGATGCGAAACGCGGTGGACGCCATGAGCGGGGTAGATGATCGCCCAAGGCAGTTGATAGTAAAGACCGAGGCGGATGGAAATGACCATGTGCGCCTGTCTGTACGGGATTCCGGCACAGGTTTCGGCCCAGATGGTGCGGAGCGGCTCTTTGAACCCTTCTACACCACCAAGAATGAAGGCATGGGGATGGGATTGTCCGTTAGCCGTTCCATCATCGAGAGTCACTGCGGGCGTCTATGGGCAGCAGCAAATGATGGCCCGGGAGTGACGTTCACGTTCTCCGTGCCCGAATACTCCAGGGAGCGATTGTCTTTGCAGGATGTGAGTGTTGGTACGGCGTCCGCGGTCGGTGGTGTTCGAAGATCGGCGGGAGCGAGATGAAGCCTGCGGATGCACTGGTGTCAGTGGTTGACGACGACACGTCTGTGCGCGAGTCCTTACCAGATTTGCTCAAGGAGTTGGGCTTCAGGGTGGACACATTCGCTTCGGCAACGGAGTTTCTGGCGTCTGACAGCATTCATGAAGCCAAGTGCCTGGTTCTCGATGTCACCATGCCCGTCATGACAGGCCCCGAACTGCAACAGGAACTAGCGCGTCGCGGGCAAGAGATTCCGATCGTCTACATTACCGCGCAGCGGACCAGTGCCATGCGGCTTCGTCTCATCGAACAGGGTGCGGTCGAGTGCTTGTTTAAGCCGTTCAGCGATAGGGCCCTTCAGGAGGCTCTCCATCTGGCGGTTTGTAAGCCTTGAAAGTGATGGATTGTTAATGCCGGCTTAGGAGGATAATTGCCATGTACACGGGTGTAGCGGCTGAACTAGGCAGTGTCGCGATGTCGGACGAAGCATCCGTGGTGTTCATTGTAGACGACGACATTTCGGTGCGTGAATCATTAGAGTTGCTAATCTGCTCGTCAGGTTGGCAGCCGGAGGCGTTCGGTTCAGCAAAAGAATTCCTCGATCGACCCCAGGTTGCCCTGGTTTCGAGCTGCCTCATCTTGGACGTCAATCTACCGGATCTGAGTGGGCTCGACCTGCAGAGTCTGATGGCTAACGAGCGTACCCCTATGCCCATCATCTTCATAACCGGCTACGGGGACGTACCGATGACAGTCAAGGCGATGAAGGCCGGGGCTGTCGAGTTTCTAACCAAACCATTCGACGAAGAGGAACTATTGGGTGCAATCAAGCTGGCACTCCAAAGGAGCAAGACCGCTCTCGCTCTGGACGCCGATTTGCAAGCTCTCAGGCATCGCCACGGATCGCTCAGCCGTCGCGAGCAAGAGGTTATGACGCTGGTCGTCTCTGGTCTCTTGAACAAGCAGGTCGGCTTTGAGCTTGGCATCAGCGAAATCACAGTCAAGGCACATCGTGGCCAGGCTATGCGAAAAATGCAGGCCCGCTCGCTGGCCGAGCTGGTGAACATGGCAGCCCGACTCGCCACCGCTGAGTAGTCGCTTTTCTCCGCGACTGGGTACCGATTCAAACGCCATCGCGCGGTGGGAGGCTCCATCAATCCCAAGGTATTGACGATACCATGGTGCTATCGTCTCAGCCCCGACATTCGTACATTATTGTGGTGTCTGAAGTAGATTTTATATATAAAAGGGACAGTAGAGCTTCTGTTGCTGATAAGAGGCAGTGACGGGTGAGTTGTGCGCGTGAAGTGGCTTAACTGAACCCTTGGTGTCGCGATGTGATCATGTTGTATGTGGCGGATTTTGACATTTAGCGAGGTAAATTGGCTATGATGTATTCCAAGGTCAAAAAGTCAGTATTGTTGGCCGTTGTCGCATTCCTGCAGGGGCCTCCGAACGTTTTCGGACAGGAAACAACGTTGCCCAGTGTTGCTAGCGCGCCGCTTGCAGCGACACTGAGCAAAACGACCGAAAAGATCCGCCTGACACGCAAGAGCGAGGCCTACTGGGAAGTCACTTTCAATAATCCTCCACTCAATATCATTGGCCCGTCCGAGGTCCGCGAGCTTGCAAAAATTGTTGGGCAGATCGAAGCTGATGGGAGGGTCAAGGTAGTAGTGTTTGACAGCGCGGTCCCTGGTTATTTCATCGCCCACTACGACCTGTTAGGTCCCCTCAAGGATTCCACAGGCATGGAGCCGGGGCCAACAGGTATGCATCCCGTGCCTGATGTCATGGTACGCATCAGTCGGCTGAAGGCTGCGACGATCGTTTCAATTCGTGGGCGGGCGAGTGGTATAGGCAGTGAGCTTGCGCTCGCCGCGGATATGCGGTTTGCCAGTCGAGAGAAAGCGGTTGTGTCGCAGTTTGAAGTTGGCGCCGGCTTCGTCCCTGGGGGCGGCCCTATGGCGCGGCTGCCTCGGCTGGTCGGCCGCGGCCGCGCTATCGAGATGTTGATCGGTGCCGAGGGCTTTGATGGCGAATTAGCCGAGCGCTACGGTTATGTGAATCGGGCGCTGCCCGATTCACAATTGGACAGTTTTATCGACGCCTTGGCGACGCGAATTGCGTCGTTCGACGGGCAGGCGATCGCTGACGCTAAGACCTTGATCAACCAAGCTAGCCTGCCACCGGACTCTGAGATGCAGCCGGGGTGGGATGCGTTCATCACTTCCGTACAACGGCCTGCGGCCCAGGCGCGTCTAAAGGTACTCGTCAACGAAGGACTACAGCGGCCCGGAAAGGTAGAGAGAAACCTAAACGAATATACAGCCAAGTATCGGTAGCGGTCTACGGAGACTCGAATCAACGAGCAATATCAAGGGTTGTGAAGAGGACGGACCGTGACTCGCATGCGCAAGGAGACCGACAGTCTGGGTGTGGTGAACGTCCCAGCCCGCAAGCTGTGGGGGGCTCAGACGCAGAGGTCTCTCGATCATTTTTCCATCGGGAGAGATTTGATTCCGCGGGAAATGATCACAGCTTATGCGGTGCTCAAGAAAGGCGCTGCCAACGCCAATCAGGCAGGCGGACGGCTCGATGCTCAAGTCCATCGACTGATTGTGCAGGCATGTGACGAGATATTGGCGGGGCAGCATCAGGACATGTTTCCGCTCCACGTGTGGATGACGGGCAGCGGTACTCAGTTCAACATGAACGTTAATGAGGTGATTTCCAACCGGTGCTGTCAGCTGACCGGGACCGTCCTTGGGAGTAAGACGCCAGTTCATCCAAACGACCATGTTAATATGGCGCAATCGTCAAACGATTCATTTCCTTCCGCGATGAACATCGCGACGTCAACCAACGCTAAACGGCGCCTGATTCCGGCGGTCAAGCAGCTCGAGGAAGCCATCCGGTCCAAGTCCGAGGAGTGGAACGACATCATCAAGATCGGCCGTACTCATATGCAGGATGCAACGCCGCTGACTTTGGGCCAGGAATGGTCTGGATATGCTGAAATGCTGACCGACAACCTTGATCGGCTCGAGAGTTCATTAGGCGGCGTCTATCGTCTCGCCCTCGGCGGGACGGCGGTTGGCACCGGGATCAATTCCGCACCAGGTTTCGCAGAAGCAGCCGCGGCCGAAATCGCGAGGCTGACCCAGCTCCCATTTGTAACCGCGCCCAACAAGTTTGCCGTCCAGGGCGCACACGACGCCTTGGTACAGTTTTCTGGCACGATGCGCACTCTGGCAACTTCACTTTACAAGATTGGCAACGACATTCGTCTCATGTCGTGCGGACCCCGAACAGGCTTCGCCGAACTGATAATACCGGAGAACGAGCCGGGTTCCTCCATTATGCCCGGCAAGGTGAATCCCACCCAGGCCGAAGCGCTAACCATGGCTGCCGTGCAAGTGATGGCCAATGATGTTGCAGTGGGGTTCGGCGGGGCCGGCGGATATCTTGAGATGAACGTCTACAAGCCCCTGATCATCCACAACATCACCCACTCGATCACGATCATCACCGACAGCTGCACGAACTTTCGTCGGTTCCTGATCGAGGGTACGAAGCCCAACACGAAGAAGATTGCCCGGGATGTCCGCGATTCGCTGATGCTCGTCACCGCACTCTCGCCTGTCGTTGGTTATGATAAAGCTTCGAAGATTGCGCACTATGCGATGGACAACGATCTCACGCTGAAAGCAGCTGCTCTGAAGCTGGGCCTCGTTTCCGAAGCAGTGTTCGACCGCGTGGTTAAACCAGAAAAGATGGTGAGACCGTACGTCGCAACATCCGCCTAGGTGAGCGTTAGCTCGTCCAAGCCGGCGGCCGCTGCTGCCGTCCTGGGCAAGGCGGTCATCACCTTCAACTAGCTATTCCCAGGAGGATATCCATGAGCACCCATCCTGTTGGCTTCGGCGAGGCCGCTCTCGCACTGCAGATCGGCGAGTCTCGTTTCAACGCAAACTGGAAAAGTCCCCGACATCGGTTCAGGCGCCTATTGTCAGAGTTTATCGGCACTGCAGGATTGACTTTCGTATTATCAGCCGGTGCAGCCATTCTGGTTTTGCACGGCGGGATAAAGGTTGAGCCCATCATCGCTGCGTTCATCCTGTCGGCGATTTCTGCATTGTGGCTGGTCGCGGCGATCTATTTTCTCGGCGACATTAGTTCGCACTTCAATCCTGCCATGACATTTGCGTTTGCCTTGCGCGGCGATATGGGTTGGCCGATGTGCATGGCCTACGTCATTGTGCAGTTGATTGCCGCGGCGGCGGGATCACTTCTTGCCCGTTCGTTCTTCGGTATCGAAGGCAATCTCGCGGCCACGATTCCGCAACCTGAGCAACTCATCCAAGCAGTGTTCTTCGAGGCCATCCTGACATTTGGCATGGTTTTGATGGTGATCTCGATGGCAAACGGCCCGAAGCTCAATGGCCAGTTTATCCCTATCGCCGTGGGTGCCTACGTGATGTCGCTGGGGACCCTGGGGGGCCCCTACGAAGGAGCAGCGATGAACCCTGCCCGTGCTTTCGGACCCGACCTGGCGCGAGGCGATCTGTCAACGTGGTGGGTCTACGTCGTGGGACCGGTCGTAGGCGCGATTATTGCCGCATTCGCTGCCAAGATTCTCCGAGGCCCAGCCAATGCTCAAGAGGCACAGGCGGCGATGGGAACGCCCCAGGACGAGTCCTGAGTTAGGTCGACTATGTTTCGTCATCTGTTGAGTACAGATGTTTCCCCGGCGTTTCCGACAATAGCAGCCTAGATCCTCGGTAAACTTATTCGCCCGAGGATCGACGGCCAAGAACCCTCTTGCAGACGACTAGGCAAGGCCCCGCGATCAAGAACAACAGCACAAGCGCGAAGAAGGCCTCATTGAAGGAAATGGCGATCGCCTGCCTGTCGACAGCCTGCCGCAGAAGCGATAGCGCGGCCCTACCAGAGACAACACTGTCGAGGCCCCTGCCCGCAAGTTGGCCTGCCACCGCTTTCAGACGCTCCTCGAGCGAGACATCGCCAACGGCCAAGTGGGACGCCAGGATGGTCCTGTTATAAGTAAGTTGTCGATCGAGATAAGTTTGCAGCAGAGAAGTACCGGTCAGACCACCAATCTGTTTACCAAGACCGAAAAGACCGATCCCGAATGGCAAGGCCTTGACGGGAAGCCGCATGAAGGCAGACAGCGTCAGGCTGATGAACAGGAGACCCAGCCCAAAGCCGCGCAGGAGCAGTGGAAACTCCAGATCCACAGTTCCGCTGTCGCTTGTCGAACCCGACAGGAACCACATTGACGAGGCGAAACACACGACACCGACAGGAGCCAAAGCAAGCGGATTTATTCTGCTTTTCTGTACCCCGACCCCCGCCAGCAGCAGGGTGCACCCCAAGATTACTCCACTCGGCAAAAGGAGTGTTCCAGCATCCGTAGCCGTGAAACTGAGAACGTTTAGGGCAAAGGCCGGGATGAGAAAGGCGCTGCCGGACAACGCGAATCCGGCTACCAGACTGACGACAAATGCGAAGCGAAAGTCGGGATCACCCAAAGGCGACGTGGGGAGGATCGAACGGTCCGATGCAAATCCAAGTTCCCACAGCGGCAGGAGGATGACCGCCAGCAAGCCGCTCAGGGCGAAAAGAGTGATGGGCCCGTCATCGAACCAATTGAACCTGCTGCCTTGCTGCGACACATACGTCAAAGATGCAGCGGCGATTCCAACCAGCACGACCTGGGGATAGGGGAGGCGGATCTTGTCGCGGAACGCTTGCCTCCGGTCCGCCGCCAGCATGACCAGGGCGACAATGCCCACCGGCACGTTGCTCAGGAATATCCAGTCCCATGACCGGTGGTCGACAAGCCAGCCTTGCAGGGCTGGCGTCACGGTCGTCGGGGCCATCACCGAGCCCAGGGCTAAAACAGCTTGCACTACCGGTTGCTGAGGGCTTGAGAAACGCAAGAACAGCAGCGTCTGGCCTGCCACGAGCACAGTCGCGCCGGCAAGACCCTGAACGATGCGGCAGAAGTCAATCCAGGCAATATCGGCGGAAGTGATCATTGCAGCAGACGCCAGGAGAAGCGCGACCGCGCCGGCGCGCAAACAGGGTGTAGGCTTCAGCGCTGCAACAAACAGCGGCGCGACCAAGAAGCCGGTCATTTTGGCCGCGAGAAATGCGATGTCTAAAGTCGCGAATTCGTCGCTCGTGGCATGTATGTCGCCCAGCATATCCAGGCGCCCGATAGAGAGCGCCGTGCTGGCGATCGAATCCATGACGGCGGTCAGTACAACTCCGATCAAGACCAACACGTCGCCCAGCGCTTCGGGCTTCGCCACTGAGTGTCGCGGTCCGATCTGACGGCTCATTTCGCCGCACCAGGCCGATTTCCGGCAAGCTCGCCAACCGGGTTCGAAGAGGTGGTTGCGGGATCGGTCTCTCGGCTCACCCGGACAGCAATGCGGGCTGAAAGTCCGGGAAGCAGCCGGCCTGGCAACGGATTGTGTGTAAGTCTTATCTTGACTGGAACGCGCTGAACGACGCGGATGAAGTTACCAGTCGCATTGTCCGGTGGCAGCACGCTGAAGGCAGCCCCGCTACCCGGGGCAAAGCTGTCAACGACACCATCAATCTGAACACCAGGGTACTCGTCAATCATCACCCGAACTGATTGCCCGATTTCCATTCGATTTAGCTGGGTTTCCTTGAAATTGGCCACGACCCACACATCTTGTACCGGAACGATGTCCATACCCGGGGTGCCGGGAGTGACGTACCGCCCGACGCGAACTTGCCGGTTGCCTACGACACCGTCGATTGGCGACTGTATGAGGGTATTGGCAAGATCCATCCTGGCCAGGCTGACTGACGCTTTCGCCTGAGCCATCGCTGCTTGGGCGCCGGCGAGTTGGGCACTTAGCACGCCAAGCTTGAGCCTCTGCGCCAGAGTATTGGCCGCCGCGGCTTTATCCGCAGCCTCGGCTTTTGTGAACCCGGTCTGTGCATCCTGGAGTTTTTGTTCGCTGGCTGTTCCGCTCTTCTGGAGAGCGGTGTAGCGGTCAAGATTGGCTCTTGCAAACAGCAGATCCGCTGAGACCGACCGCTCCTGTGCCGCCGCTTGTTCTATCAAGGCATCTTGCAGATTCTGCGTTGCTCCAATGTTTGCGATATCGGCTTGTCGCGTGGACAGGGTGGCAATGGCTTGGTCGAGTTTCGCCCGGTAGTCACTATCGTCGATGCGAAACAGCAAACTCCCCTTGCGAACGTTGGCGTTGTCTCCAACCGGGACTTCCACCACATAGCCGGAGAGCTTGGGCGCGATGCTCGTTATATCGCCGCGCAGATAAGCGTTGTCCGTGGTCTCCTCGAAACGGCCGTGAAAATACCATTGCCAGGCCCAGGCTCCCGAGAGCGAAATCGTTACAGTCGCCACCACCACGATAGCTACCTTCCGAGCCTGACCTATTGGTGCTCGCGTTGATGCAGACGAAGCCACAGAACCGATTGCGGGAGATGCCGCTGGTTGCGATTGGTCATCACTCTCAAACGGCGGTTGCGCGGGTCCTTCAAAGCCTTCAGCTCGGAGCATTTCAACGATCCAATCTCCAACATGTGGCTAGTCAACTTGCGAGTTGGCTCGGTGTGGCCGGATCGCGGATCAGTCGCCGTATTGGCTGCTAGTCCGGCAAACCCATTGAACGCCCCCGCACCGCCCCTCGACGAGATCGCCCAGAGGGACAACCCAGTCTGAAACCCTCGGATTGTAGGCCTTCAATCGATACGAAGGCTCTGCTCCATCGCGTAGCACTGGTCCCAGATGAACACGTCATACCCGGCCAGTCGGGACTGCCACTTGGGCGTGACCGCATTGACGCATTGCACGACGACGCGGTCGATATAATTGTCATAGACAGCCCAGAGGTTGGCCGTGTCTTCTGCTTCCATTTCTTCGCCGGGCGGCGTTGACTTCAGCGCAGCAGCTGCGGCGGCCTTCAGGTCATTCATGAATTCGAGCTGAGTACGGACGTCGGAATGCGTGCCTACGCGATTGACATGACCCCCAACAAGCGTTTCGAACGGCAATGTATCGATATAGGCCACTTGGTCGAAGTAGCCGGGGATGTCCTTGGCAAGTGCGAAGCGACGCCAAGGCATCCAGCCAGGAAAGATCACGTCCACCACCATCAGGACCTTCTGTTCTGGAGCATAGATGAAGATGTTGCCCGGCTCATGTGGACTGCTGCCGGGATAGGTCAGTTCAAGAACCTGACTACCGACGTTCAAGGTGTAATGGTCCTTGAATGTGACGCTCGGTAGGGGGCGCCTGGGATCTTTGGCCCGATCGAGCAGCCTCAAGGTTTCTTCCTGGGCGATGATAATTGGACGGCCGCCGAGGTCGTTCGCGCCGCCAATATGATCCACGTGCGCATGGCTGTAGACGAGATATGTGATAGGCCGATCCGTCACCTCAGCGATTGCCTGGCGTATGTGAGCCGAGTACCCCGGAGGGGCGTCGATCACAACCACACCTTTTTCATACACCAGGAACATCGACTGGTACCCGTTGTCGGTGACCATGTAGAGGCCGCGACCCAGCTTTTGGCTCCGGTATCCCTTCTTCCAGTCGATGGCGGGGGTTACGTCCTCCTTGGGAATCGGAAGGTACTGATCGACGCGCGCGCCTATCGGCGCCAACGACGGCATACTCTGGTAAGGGGCACCAGCCTGTCCGGGCAACGTGTCCGCGCGGGCACCGCCGATTGGCGCCAAGCCGAAGCCAATAGTGAGAATAAGACAACCGGCGCTTGCTGCTGCCCTCGAGATAGCGAAGCGGTATAGAAGCATAACAATCTCCTATCATCGAATAGTATTTAACATTGACGGTTTGTCGATAAATCTGAACATCATTTGATGATCGTAGATAGCGCCAATAACCTGGCGTTAAAGTAACGCCCTGACTGCGATTCTTAGAATGCACACCTCATGACCCGGCAATCACCCGAACCGATAGCGATAGACCGAATCACCTGGCACCTCGAACAATACTGACGGATAGGTGATCCCCTGTTCGATCGGAACAGCTTCAATGCCCCTGGCCAAGAGCATTCAGATCAGCACAGAATTCTGCGTAAGGTTTGGTCATCCCCGCGTCCTGACATTCTCTTATCATCGCCTTGCGCTTGCCCATTGGGAGGGTTCCAAGGGCTGCCCTAAACCTGCTCCTCATAACCGGATCCGTATGGGTCTGCCTCTTAATGGAACTGGTATGGCTAAACGACAGCTGGTTGATCGGGTCGATGACATCAAGTGCGCCGGCAAACGCGCTTCCCCCGATTACTGAGAGTGCAAATGCGGTGACGAGACATTTAGCTCTAACGTCCATGACGTATTCCTTTTCCTCACTGAGCAACCGCCGAGCTGACAATCGCCACGATAAACTACCGATACTTCTCCCGACCACGCTATAACGGGACGAATTGAAGTGTACCTGTAGACCGTCGCGAATCTATTGTTCGATGGTATCGCCGATACTTTGGCATTGTTCGTCGAGAAATGCTGACCTGAAGTGCGTCTGTCGGACGCCAAGGAAGGAATTCGGTGCGATCGGGGCTTGTTGCTCAGCTCTCCGATGGCTTCCCGCCGTGTGCAGGTAGTCCTTGGCGCGATGCCAAATGCTCCACCTGATACCAAAGCGTCATGGATCCCATACTTTAAGCGGCCCACAATTTCGGTTTGCACGATAATTGCATTCAGTAGGTGGCGCACGTGTCCGGAGATAGGTCCTTGATTTTCCATCGGGAGCAAATGAGGCCGAAGCTTATGCCAAGGAGATCATTGTTGCCTGCAGAGCGCGAGTTCCTGGCGGCGTTGGCGACGGTGGGGATCGTCGGCGCCCCTCCCGGAACGCTGAAGGCGTGGATCCAAGACGATTCTCAGCGAGCGGGCGAGGGCCGTGGCGAGGTGGCTGCTCGATCCAGTCATTGTGTACAGTGGAACGCCAACCACCGATACCATCGGGTAATTGATGGGGTCGCGTTGCTCTGCTCTCGTGTTGGCACTGGGGGGAGTGTTGCCGCCGAACCGATGGAGCTTGATATGAGCGATGATGTAGAGCGCACCGATGCAGTCAAGAAGCGCCAGGAATTGCCGGCGGTCGATATGAAGCTTGAGGTCGTTGTCATTCCTGTTTCGGATGTCGACCGGGCTAAGCGGTTTTACGGCGACCTGGGTTGGAGGCTCGATGCCGACATTGCCGTCGGTGACGCATTTCGGGTTGTCCAGTTCACGCCTCCCGGCTCGCCAAGTTCGATCCACTTCGGTATCGGCCTCACGTCCGCCGTGCCCGGTTCCGTACAGGGGCTCTATCTCGTCGTCTCCGATATCGAAGCGGCGCACGCCGAACTCGCGGCTCGCGGGGTCGATGCGAGCGAAGTGTCATATCGTACAGGGCCTGGACAGCCGACGATCAAAGGGAGGGATCCTGAGCGGCGAACCTACAACTCCTTTACTTCGTTCAAGGATCCCGACGGCAATGGGTGGCTGTTACAGGAAATCACCACAAGACTCCCGGGACGCGTCGATGGCGACACGACGTTTGCCTCGCCAGCCAAGCTTGCAGCTGCGCTCCGACGCGCGGCAGAAGCCCATGGGGAGCATGAGAAGCGGAGGGGCGGACAGAGGGACGACAGCTGGCCCGATTGGTACGCCGAGTACATTGTAGCGGAGCAGACCGGCAAACCGCTGCCGGCCTGAGTGCTGCCATACTCGTACACGCCGGCGCAAGAAGGATAACGCCCACGGTGCATCGGACGAGTTTGTGTTGTGGGAATCGTCGAAGTTCGTGGGTATCAGGGTAGTAATTAGTGCGGTGCGCGGCGTTGTTCGAGCAGGTGAAGCACAACGCAAAATTCGTCGACAAGCACACCCAGCCCGAGGATTGTTCGACAACGGCTTGACGGCCATTGGAGGATTTCGGCCGATGTCCAGCAGGTGCGCTTTCTAACCACGCAGTACCTGACGATTCTGGATGACGTGACAGCGCGTATTTGGCGCTTGATCCAACCAGCGAAAGTATCGCCGATACCATCGTTCTATAGATTTTTGCACCTTGGATAAAGACCTTGTAATTATTGTGTGGATAGACGTGAACCAGGAGGATTTAATGTCAGCGACGTCGTTATCACCAACTCGTCGCGATGTCGTTGTTGCGGTCGCTGCGGTTGGAGCTGTCAATCTGGCGCCAAGAGTGTTGCGGGCAGCTGCTAGCGAAGAATCCATCCGTCCGTTCAATATCCACGTTCCGACATGGGCGCTTGCAGATCTTCGCAGGCGTATCAAAGCCGTAAGGTGGCCGGAACGGGAGACCGTCGATGATCGTTCGCAGGGCGTCCAACTGGCGAAGCTTCAGGCGCTCGTTGAGTATTGGGGCAGCCGTTATGACTGGCGCAGGGTGGAGGCAAAACTGAACAAGTTGCCGCAATTCATCACCAGCGTGGACGGAGTGGATATCCAATTTGCGCACATTCGCTCACAGCATGACGGGGCACTACCCCTGCTTATGACGCACGGCTGGCCTGGCTCGATTATAGAGCTCTTGAAGGTCATCGGTCCGCTGACTAATCCTACTGCGCACGGGGGGAGGATCGAAGATGCTTTTCACCTCGTTCTTCCAACCATGCCGGGGTACGGCTTCTCGGGTAAGCCAACTGCCACTGGTTGGGCTCCGGCGCGGACGGCTGCCGCGTTTCATGAGTTGATGCTCCGGCTGGAATACACCGAGTACGTGTCGCAGGGAGGCGATTGGGGTGCGATTGTCTCGCAGTTGTTGGCTGTTCAGGCTCCGAAAGGTCTTCTCGGCATTCACGTTAATATGCCAAGTACTGTACCGCCGGGCATTCTTCGGCATCTCCGCAATTTCGACCCGGCGCCGGCCGAATTATCGGATCGGGAGAAGAACGCCTACGATCGGCTGCTGCACTTCTATCGCGATGGCTTTGGCTACGCGGCGATAATGAATCAGAGCCCCCAAACCATCGGCTATGCCCTCTCCGATTCTCCCGTCGCAATGGCAGCTTACTTTTACGACAAGTTCTCTGAGTGGACGGATAGCGACGGAGAGCCAGAACGGATCTTCACCCACAACGAGATGCTGGATGCCATCTCTTTCTATTGGTTTACCAACTCGGGAGCTTCATCATCGCGAACGTATTGGGAAAGCTCGCAAGCAGGCGGTGGCCCGTTTGACGCGTTTGACATCCCAAAGGTCCCTGTGGCGGTCACCGTGTATCCGGCCGAGATCTACCGCGCACCACGGAGTTGGGGCGAGAGAAGCTTCCGCAACCTCATTTATTGGAATGAAGTGGACAGAGGGGGCCATTTCGCGGCGTGGGAGCAGCCTTACGTCTTCACTGCCGAGCTCAGAGAGGCGTTCAGATCGTTACGCCGATCAATCTGAGGCGAAAGAGGCGATCCTCCCCCCATCGCCTTCGCCCAGTAGCGGGGGGGGGTCCCCCCTCCCCCCGGCCGCGCGTTTGAGTTGCAGGGGGCAAGAAGACACGGATCATTTCCCTGAAGGAGGCTAACAATGAATGACGTGCCCCAACAAATTGACCACAATCGCCGTCGCCTACTCGGGACGGCTGTTGCGGCTATGACTGCGTTAGAGCTCGGGACAGGTAGTCCCGCCGCGGCGAGATCCTCTGTCGATCACACAAGCAAGGGTCTCGCGACCAAAGCGACACAACAGTTGCTGGATTCTTTGAGGCAGATCGACGCCGGAATGCTTAACATGGGATACGCGGATATGGGATCGCGAACCGGCGCGCCGGTGGTCCTCCTCCATGGCTGGCCATACGACATCCAGACTTATGCCGGTGTGGCGCCTTTGTTGGCTGCCGAGGGGTATCGCGTGATCGTTCCGTATCTGCGCGGATACGGCACAACGCGGTTCCTTTCGGACAGTACGATGCGCAACGGTCAGCAGTCGGCAGTTGCCCTGGACGTCGTTGCACTGATGGATGCGCTCGGTATTGAACGGGCAACTATTGCCGGCTGTGACTGGGGCGCCCGAACGGCAAATATAATGGCAGCCCTATGGCCGGAACGGTGCAAGGCTATGGTCTCGGTGAGCGGCTATCTGATCGGCAGTCAACAGGCCGGGAGGCAGCCGTTGCCACCGAGCGCGGAATTGCAATGGTGGTATCAGTACTACTTTGCGACCGATCGCGGGCAGGCTGGCTATCGGAAATTTACCCGCGATTTCGCAAAGCTGATCTGGCGTCTCGCCTCGCCGCGATGGGATTTCGACGATGCGACTTTCGACCGTAGCGCGGTCGCCTTTGACAATCCCGATCATGTGGCGATTGTGATACATAATTACCGTTGGCGTCTAGGCCTCGCCGAGGGCGAACCTCAATATGATAACCTGGAGAAGCGGCTTGCGCAGGCGCCCGTCATCACCGTTCCTACAATCACGCTGGAGGGCGACGCTAATGGCGCGCCTCACCCTGAAGCCAGCGCCTACGCGAAGATGTTCTCAGGAAGGTACTCTCACCGCCTGATCACGGGCGGCGTAGGGCACAATTTACCGCAGGAAGCGCCGCGGGCTTTCGCCGATGCAGTAATCCAGGTCAGTGCGGGCACATGACGGTCCGACAAGTCCTGTCTGACTACCTTAGAGATCAAGGACGACGTCCCCAGTAGGCTGGGAACAGCAGATCAAGGTGGTGCTGCTTGTCGGCGGCTCAATTGGATCAGGCTGAAAAGCGACTGTTCCAGCCACGAGCCCGGTCTGACAAATGTGACAAACCCCCGTGCGGCACGACCATCGCGTGGGGACGTCGCACGCTTCAGCAAGTTCAAGCAGACTCTTGAATCCTGACCCCCAATGGACGCTCAAGCCACTGCGTGCGAACGAAACTAGAGGGCCCGTGCCGGCGGATTCCGCAGGTGGATGGGGCGGCCGCCCTGGGGATGTAGTAATACCTGGTGTACTCGAAGGACGCGGGCCGAACAGCTCCGTATGGATTGCATCTGCGGCGACACCCCAGTCTGCAAGCGCTGCGCCGAGGTCGCCCATAAACGCAGATGGCCCGCAGAGATAGAAGGTGCCATGGCGCGGAACATCGAGTTGTTGAAGCACCTCGATGTTCAAGTGTCCGGCGGAATCAAAATCCAAACCTTGCCTGTCCTCGCGATCAGGCGCGCTGTAGCTTACATGGCTGTGGCTGCGGGGCAGGTCTTTCAGCAAGTCTCGAACCTCTTGGGCAAAAGCATGTTCGTGGCCACATCGAGCTCCGTGGAGCCACCAGACTTCCCTTGTCGAACCCGTTGCCGCCAACGCATGGAGCATCGCAATCACGGGCGTCGAACCCACCCCGGCACTTAGAAGCACGATTGGACCGTTGCCTGGGCGTAGAGTGAAGCTGCCGCGTGGTGCGCTGATCTCCAGCACGTCTCCGACTTCAACCCGGTCATCAATGTAGGCACTCGCCACACCTTGTATTTCCCGCTTTACGCTTATTCGGTAGTAGGGCTCACCGGGTTCACCCGACAAAGAATAACTGCGCATAATGGCCGGGGCGTCGGGCGTCATTTGCAGGCGCAGTACGACAAACTGCCCAGGAAGCGCCGCTGCGAGGCGAGGTCCATCAACGGGCTCTAAGACCAGTGACATCACACTGATGCTCTCGCGGATCTTGTGCATCACGCGCAGCGGGCGAAATCCCGTCCACGCAGGAGGTGATTCCGACATGGGATCAAGCCCGGCATTGCGTCTCGTGGCATCACGGTCCTTGCTTTGTGCGAGCAATGCCCGGAAGGATCCCTGCCAGCCTTCGCTTAGCGCGGGGATGCGCAATGCTCGCTCGATTTGGCTGCGAGGGTGACTGGGCAAATATAGCAAGGCATTGACCTCCGACACGGTCATTTGCTCAGGGCCGCTCGCGACCTGGACGATCTCGTCTCCAGCCTCGACCTGGCCTTCTTCCAGGACGCGCAGATAGAAGCCGGGCCTGGCTCGCGCAACCAGCAGCGCAGCCATACGCGGCTCATTCATGCGAATACCGATCCGGTAGCAAGTGACGCGCGGTTGGGTCACTTCGAACAAGGCGCTCCCAATCCGGTAGCGATCGCCAATGCACACATCATGGTCCGGCAGGCCATCGACTGTGAAGTTCTCGCCAAACTGTCCGTAGGAAAAATTATTGCGGCCCAGCTCGCGTTGCCAATACTGATAGGATTCGGATTGGTAGACCAAAACGGCCCGCTGTTCGCCGCCGTGCCCCACCATGTCTCCCTGCTTGTCGCCATCGACGTTGAGCCGTCGTACCTGGCGTGGGCCCTGAACGGATGTTTTCCAGACTGCAGTATCAACTGTCCTTCCGCTCCAAGGAACGCCACGCGGCAAACCCACATTGACCGACAGCAAGCGAGCCATCCCTGCGTCCTTTCTGCCAGCCACCACCAGCCAGTTGCGCTCGGGTAAGCCCTGATCGGGGGATACTTAGCGTCAGCGCCCACCAATGGAAACTAGCACGTCGGGCCACCGAATCGATCGACACCAAAGTATCGGGAATACCATCGTTCAATATATCCGGACTTTGACCGCTGTCAGTAATCTATTAGTTGAACGCTTTTGATTGGCATATGTACAGGTATCGAGATCGGACGACGCAAGGGACTGTCATCTCGAGTTCTCAACCGGTTCCATCAATCCTCCACTGACGTAACGATGTCATCATCTGTCTGGCTGCTGGCGCGGGATTGTATGCGGGAGCTGTGTGAAACAAACGGCGAGGAGAGCGCTCCTGGGATTCAGTTGGTTTGTCCTCGATCACGATACGCAGTGATTATGCTTGGTTTCTGAACGTAAGCGAATGTTGAATCGAACAAGCGGAGAAGTCGGATGTCGAGCCTGCAAGTAGATAATAGTATATTTGAAGGGCATCGGAACATTCCGCAAGGGCGCCTGGCCCTGCAGATGTCCACCGCCGGCGTCGTCCATGACCTCGGTAATCTCATTCAAGTCGCGTCATCCGCGTTAAACCACCTGGGCAGAGACCCTAACATCGCAACGGCTCCAGGCGCAGGGATGGTGATTGCTGGCGCCAAGACCGCTCTCGAAAAGGCGGGTTGTCTCGTCAGGCAGACCATTAGGACAGCTAGAGAGATTGAAGAGGTAGTATCCCATGCGAATGTGGGCATCTGCTTGGCCGACGTCGAAGCTCTTGTACGTAGCGCGTGGGATGAAAACCTCCGTGTGGAGGTTTGCATCGACCCCGACCTTCCTTTGGTAAGGTGCGATCGAGCCGGGCTGCAAAATGCCGTCCTGAATCTTCTGCTCAATGCGCGCGATGCGATGCCCGACGGCGGCTTGATATCAGTTCACGCCATGGTGTCGGGAAATCCCAGGGAGGTGAATGTTCGGGTTGAAGACCGAGGAATTGGGATGACGAGCGAGACGATGGTGCGAGCATTTGATCTCTTCTTCACGACCAAAGGCGAGGGGTTGGGTGGAGTTGGATTGCCGATGGTCAAACGTTTCGTTGAAGATTCGGGTGGAAGCATCGATCTAGCAAGCATCCTCGGGTCAGGCACAGTCGTGACGCTGAAATTGCCGGCGATGCGTTAGCGACCTAAGGCGTAGGGTGTGCATTCAACTGCCCATGTCCTTTGATTGGATGGCTCTGCGATTTTGGGGCAGGCTCGTGAGGATGCAATATTAAAGAGTGGTTCGAATCGGAAGGCGTTGCGAAAGTGACTGGACCGCATTCCAAGGGAAAGGTGGCGCTAGAGCACCAGGCCTTGATTCATCTCCCGACGGAGCGATCTCCAATAGCTCGGTTTCCCGCCTCGCTTTTTTCTATCGGCCTCGGGACAAGTTCGTTCTCCATAATGTGGCAGGTCGCGCATCAACTGTGGGCGGTCCCCAAAGGAATTGCTGTGGCGTCCGTGGTATTGGCCATGTGCATATGGACAGCTCTTTTGACGCTTTACGCTTTGAAGTTGTGGTTGGCCCCATTGGCCGTACGAGCTGAGCTCGCGGATCCTGTTCAGAGTTGCTTCCCTGGTCTGGTGGGTGTCGGGATGATGCTAACTGCGGTAAGCGTGTTGCCGTTCGACGCGACGGTAGCCACCATTCTGATATGCATCGGTGGAGTGCTCGCGATTGGATTTGGGTTTTGGCACTCGCAAAAGATCTGGAAACACGCAATTGCTCTATCGGACGCGACACCCGCCTTATATCTGCCTGTAGCCGCAGCGTCGTTCGTCCTTAGCATTGGCCTGTCGGCATTTGGGCAATTTGAGTGGGCCCAACTGGCTTTAGGCGCTGGGCTCTTCTCGTGGCTTACAATCGATTCCGTCTTGTTCCGTCGTCTCTATTTTGGCGAACCGCTCGGACATCACATTAGGCCGACCCTTGGCGTACAGCTCGCCCCTCCAGCGGTTTGTTCGCTAGCTTATGTCAACTCGTCGGCTATATCCGGAGATGTCTTTGTTCACTGTCTCATCGGTTACGCAATCCTGCAGGCCATTCTTCTTGCCGGCTTGCTTCCACGGATCATGGACCGCTTTTCCGCCGGTCTATGGAGCGTCAGCTTCGGCGCCACGGCGTTGGCGACAACGATTGAAAAATTGGCCGTTCGTGGCGACGCTGGTTTGGCTGGCATTCTGGCTGTTCCCATTTTTACGGCCGCAAACCTGCTGATTATATGGCTGGTTGTTAGGACAATAATTTTAGCCATGACAGGCTCATTATTGCCGTCACTTCCGGACGGGCAAGTACAGCATCCTGCATCTCGCTGAAGGGAGGCTACTTCCAGCGAAAAGCAGTTCCAGCAGGATGTGCAGCCTTGATCGCCGTGATCTTCCGGGAGCCAAGGACCAGGGGCACCCGGCTGCCAACCTTCGCCGAGAGATGGTCGCGCTGCACGATCCGGTCGGCCGCCGCGAGGCGCGCAAGCGGGCGTCTGGTATGTTGCAACATGTACCAGACTTCCGACGCTGATCCCGCGTCGACAGCTATATGCACCAGATAGCAGGCGATATATGCGTCAGCGCGTTATGATACCCATTGCGCTTGTGAAGTTGTCTTTGCTTGTCCCTGATGAGCGAGCCGTTATGCTCGACGCACGATCCAGGCGCAAATCCTCGATCTGCTGAGCTACCGGAGCGATGGCGAGATGCTCGAGCCTCTGCCGATGCTAGTTCATTGAAACGAGCGGCGTCAGCCTGACCTCTTGAACTGAGGACAGTCCGGCGTTGCCGCCGTCCGAGCTAATTCTCCGTAGAACTTCGAAGGCGACTTGGTGAACTCGGCAACGAAAATGCTTTTTGGTTGCAGCAGAATGCCTGCGCCGAGCAACAAGCTCAACAAAACCGCTATTTATCGCCGCAGCCTGAGCCAGCGTCGTGATTGCCTCGACTTATAGCAACTCGGTCTGCTAGCCACCCAACGGCGGAGCGGAAAAGGCGTCCGCAGCCCGCCTTGTTCTACGCCTTTGTAAGCTGGGCCGCGTCGTCGAAAACGCCATGTTCCCGGCAATCATCATATTCAAAAAGGCATATGTAGTGGACGGCCCGCCGGTCGATAACAATCGTGCCCCGGGGATGTTTCTCAAAGCAAGGTTCAGCAAATCTTCCGCAGCAGATCTGGCGAGCAACCCATGAACTCGCCGTCGTACGTGTCCGAGAGACGCTGTGTACCTCGGTCAAAGTGCATGGCCTGGTGCGCTTGTCGATCATGACGTTAGCCACAAGACCGCTCCGACCAATATTTTGTGACAGGACGCAGGACCGCTATGGAAATCTCGGCTACTGCTCTCCCCCCACACCGATGTTCGGTTGGGCTCCAAGGTGATCCCGTCGCCCCTAGCCGAGGGTTCTGGCGAATTTGGCCGAAGCGCAGTTAGCGGACACTAGCTTCCACAATCCAAACATCCTCTTCTGCAGTGCCGCCGCTAACGCCGACACCTGCATACACATTTCCATGCTCGTCGAGCAGCGGAACACCTCCACCCATAGGGCAAAAGCGCCCCCCGCCGACTGTGGGCAACGCGTATAGCGATTGGCCCGGCTGTACGAGCGGCAGGATGTCCGCCGTGCGAAGGCGTACCAGTGCCGAAGTATACGCCTTGCGCTCGGAAATCTCGAGCGCGAAGACAGGCGCGCCGTTCATCCGGTGTTGGAGAACCAGATTGCCGTGAACATCGATAATACATACGGCGACAGGGACGTTGACCTTTGTCGCTTCTGCCTCCACACGTTCGGCAACCGACTTCGCTTTCGTGAGCAGATCCATGGAATGATCCTTATCGTTGAGGGGACGCCGTCGCCATCGACTGCGGTCTATCGCTGAGGCAGCTCGCCCAGGTGAAAAGCCAGCCGATTCTCGACATCTCCCGGCGACTGGAAGCCCTTGGCGGTCAGCGACTTGATGCCTTCCTGAGCGGCGGGTCGGCTTAGCGAAGCTATGCAGGCTTCCCATCCTGCGCCCAGCTCTACATCCGACGGAAGACTGGTATTGACCAAACGCTTGGTTTGCCCGATGGCCCATTTGTCGAACCTCGAAATCCGAGTGGCGAGCGCATCAACGTACGCGTCGAGCTCTGCGTCCGGCAGGGCTTTGTTCACGTAGCCATACGCCTCAGCCTGTTCTCCACGGATGTCCTCGGAGGTCAACAGAACCTCCATGGCGCGATTGCGACCGATCAGGTGAGGCAGGCGAGCCATCGGTCCGCCGCCGGCGACCATACCCACGCCAACCTCCCACTGTGAAATGATGGCCTTTTCCTTACTGGCGAAAGCCATATCGCAGGAAAGGGTGATTTCGCTCCCGTTGCCCGTAGCGCGGCCCCGGATGAGGGCGATCGAGGCCACCGGCGCGCGCGTCAGCCGCACAAGAAAATCCGGCCAGGGCGGCAGGCCCGTCGGTCCCGGCGGCAGCGCGAGCATATCCTCGATCCGCGCCTTGAAGTCTGAATGGTTGAGGAAGTATCCCTCGACGCTACTGTCGAACACCACCACCCGAAGATCTTCGTCAGCCTCAATGGCGTCAATCAGATGGGTGAACTCTTTCACCATCTGTGGACCCATGACGTTGAGCGGGGCATTGTCGAATGTGACTCGCCAATAGGTGGGCGTCCGGCGTGTCAGGCGAATCTGCGGGGTGGTTGTCGTGGTGTCCACTGGAAGCTCCTTGGATGTTTACCTGCTCGGTGCCTCGAAGATGATGCATTGGGTGCTGGCCCGCGATTGGACGAACGTGTCGCCAAGACCATGGTGTCGGTCTGGCAGGGCGGGCCCATCGCTCGGTGATCAAACGGGCACGACCCTCAATCGCGCTGCGAACCTCTGATCTGCAGGTCCCCTGCAGGATAAGCGCTGCATCAAGTGAACTGCGTAGTCATCGCGCAAAATATGGACGTGAGGGACGCTGTCCAACCGGACAGGCGATGGTACCACCCGATGCGATCTGAATATCGATCTATTGCTCGCGGCGGACGGCAGCCGGCTCCGGATCAATGGCGCCGGCCCTGACACGAACAGGTTTCAGCGGCTTGGCACCGGTGTCGTTGACGATTGTCAGGCCACGCGGAAAGAACCGGTTGTGATGCTGGCCGCGCCCGATATTGATGATCGCGGCTCCCTTCAGATGCTTTTCCAGCATCGTCAGCACGCGCCTCAGCGAGGGTCCGTCGAACGCATCCATCGCTTCGTCGATGATCACCCACTTCGGCTGCCGCAACGCGAGCCTGGTCACGCCCAGCAGGCGCTGTTCGTCATCGGCCAACTCATGGTCCCAGCGTCCCACGCGGTCGAGTGACGATGACAGCCGTTCAAGACCAACCTCGGTCAGCACGGCCGAAATGTCGGCATCGCTGGCGGGCGCATGCCCATTCGCGTGATTGAGCACCTCTCGCAACGTGCCGGCCGGCAAATACGGAACACGCGGCACGAAGATGAGAGTTTCTCCAGCCGGCAGGCCGATTTTCCCGCTGCCCCAGGGCCAAAGGCCGGCAATGGCGCGGAAGAACAATGTCTTGCCGGCGCCTGGGTCGCCGGTGATCATGACGCGC